>CAYOOZ010000070.1:0-10502 GCA_964405705.1 uncultured Christensenella sp. | reverse complement strand
GAGCACCTCCTTGGTAAGGAGGAGGTCATGGGTTCGAGTCCCATCATCAGCTCCATGAAAATCCCTTGTGATGCAAGGGATTTTTTGTATCCTCGAGGCAAGGCAATCGGGTCTTTACGAGAACACTTGTTCGTGTTATAGTGGGCGCGGAGGTGAGCATAGAATGGCTATTAAGACGTATGTGCAGGTGGAGTATGAGACCAACGAATTTGGCGCCATCACCCCAACCTGTCTGACCTTTCATCAAAAGCGCTACTGCATTGACAAGGTCCTGGAATCCTGCCAGGCCGCCGCAAGCAATGTGGGCGGCAATGGCCTGCGCTACACTGTGCGGATCGCGCAAAGAAAGACCTATTTGTTTATGGATGATCACAACAATTGGTTTGTGGAAGAGAATGTTCCCCATGAGATTGCCCGCTTAGGGGGCTTGGTGCATGGCGATGCGAGCAGGTTTTAAACTTGGATAAACCCGGAAATCAGCTCTGTCAGCTTGGCAACACCCAGGGCGTAGCCAAAGGAATTGTCCAAGGTGTAGTCCGCGCAGGCATGGTAAAAGCCGATCTGCCGGCGGTACTCCAGGATGACATCCTCATGAGAGCCATTTTTCAGTGTGGGGCGGCGATCAATTTTGATATCGGAGAGAATCTGGTCCAGCGGCCGGTCCACATGGATGATGACGCCATGATTTTGCATCAGGAGGACATTCTCCTTCACCGTGGGCAGGCCTCCGCCTGTTGACACCACGCAAGGCGCTTCACCGGCCAGTTCAATCAGGACGCCGGACTCCGCGTTTCGGAAAAACGCCTCCCCCAAGCTGTCATATATTTCGTTAACAGACAGGCCCAAGAGCTCAGTGATGCGCTGGTCTGTGTCCACAAAGCGCAGGTTGAGGTTTGCAGCAGCCTTGCGACCTAAAGTAGTTTTTCCACCACCGGACATGCCGACTAGAAAAATATGCATCCGTAGCATAGGCCAATTCCTTTCTGTATAATTTTGTGAGAATGAGTCTTTATTTTGTCCGATTATAGCACAAAGGAAAATTGAACTGCAAGCAATTTGTATAGAGTGATTAATATTTTAGATTTGAGCACAAAAAAACCGCAGATTGTAGCCTGCGGTTTAGAAAAATCAGGGTTTAGGCGCTCTTGGCCTGCTCTGCCAACTGGGCAAAGGCCTTGGCGTCGTTCACGGCCAGGTCAGCCAGCATCTTGCGGTTAATCAGGATGCCCTTGCGCTTTAAGCCGTTGATGAGGCCAGAGTAGTTCAGGCCATTTAAGCGGGCTGCCGCGTTGATGCGGACAATCCACAGCCGGCGGAAGTCACGCTTGCGCAGCTTGCGGCCGATATAGGCATAGCGCAGTGAACGGCGGACCTGTTCACTTGCGGCACGGTATTGCTTAGATTTGGCACCGTAGTAGCCTTTTGCCAACTTGAGCATCTTCCGACGCTTTTTTTGGGCGTTGACTGCCCTTTTAATGCGAGCCATGTTATATCCTCCTTAAAAAGCGTAGATTACTGCTGGATGAGCAAGCGGATGGTGGCCGCTTCCTTCTTGTTGGCCAGGAAACCACCGGCGCGGAGCTGACGGGTGCGCTTGGTCTTCTTCTTGGTCATGATGTGGCCAAGGTTCATGCTCTTGTGCTTGACTTTGCCGGATTTGGTGACGCGGAACCGTTTGGCCGCGCCGCGATGGGATTTCATTTTTGGCATGGGAATGCCCTCCTTTTTGTGCCGGACAAGAACAAATTAGTTCTGCGGCTGTGGTTCTTTTTCCTGTTTGACAGGCTTTTCCAGTTTGGGTACCAGAATCATAATCATGTGCCGGCCTTCCAGATTGGGCATACGCTCAATCACAGCGACGTCGTTTAAGCGCTCGGCAAACTCCTTCATGACCTTGTAACCAATTTCGCTGTGGGTAATCTGGCGACCGCGGAAACGGATGGTGACCTTAACCTTATCGCCCGCCTTGAGGAATTTGATGGCATTCTTGGCTTTGACCTGAATGTCGTTTTCCTCAATGGTGGCGGAGAGCTGGACCTCTTTTAAGGAGATGGTCTTCTGATTCTTGCGCATCTCCTTCTCGCGTTTGGCCTGCTCAAAGCGGTGCTTGTCATAGTCCATCAGTTTGCATACGGGCGGCTGCGCTTTGGGAACAATCTTGACCAGGTCAAGCCTTTGCTCCTCAGCCAGGGCCATGGCCTGTTCAGTGGGCATGATGCCCAGCTGGGCGCCGTCCGCGCCGATGACGCGCACCTCGCGGTCACGGATTCCTTCGTTGATTGTCAGTTCTGTGCTGATTGTTGTGCACCTCCACAAAATAAATTGGCGGGCAAAAACCCGCCAATTCGATACATAATCGATGCTCTTGCACCAGACAAATCGTGTCCGTCAGGTGAGAAGCGGGCAGCTTCTGCTTGTCGCAAGAATGATCTTACCCGAAATATCAGGGACTGTCAAGCCTTAATTGCTCTGCTCCGTGGTTTCAGGCGCAGTTTCACTCTCAGGCAGGGCTTCCAGGGGCAGTTCTTCAGCGGACTGGACGGATTCTGCCGCCTGTTTGCTGGCCGCGTCGATGGCTTCCTGGTTGTACACCACGGTTTCCTGAGCGGACCAGGTCTCAAAAGAGTTAGAATAGATTTCGTTTTGTTTTTGGGTGAGCAGGTAATCCTCTATCTCCTGGTGAATCGCATCCGTCATGATCAAGCCGGACGGGATATCGCGCAGGTATTGTAAGATATGGATACCATAGGTGCCCACCGCCGGGTCGCTGACATCGCCCACAGCCTTCATCTTTTCAGAAAAGGCAGCCTGGGTGAAAGCCGGATCGTAGACGATGGACTGGGCGTTAACAGGGTAGCCCTCCGCCAGGTTATTTTCCTGGGTCATGCCGGGGTCCGTGCCATATTCCTTGATGAGATCCAGGAAGCTTTCACCACGGCCCAGACGCTCATAAATCATGTCGATGTCAGCCTTCCTGGAATCCAGAATGGCCTGCCTGGCCAAATCCACCATTTCTTGGGTGACAGGAGCCTCAGCCTGGGTTTCAGGGGTGGTTTCAGGCGCTTCTGTGGCGACAGCGTCCTCCTCCACCGGGACTTCCTGGGTCTGGGTTTGCTCCTCAAGCGCAGCTGACAAGGTTTGATATTTTTGAAGCAGCGCGTCATCCACGCTTAAGAGAATGTGGATGATGCCACGATAACCCTCAGGGGTGTACCAGCTGGTCTGGCCGGAATACATGGTCATGTATTCGTACTGGGCCAGGTCATTTTCGTAGGTTTTTTTGTAAACCGCGCCAACCTCATTGAACATGGCGTTGATTTCTTCTTCACTGGGCTCATATCCGGCCAAAAGGTAGTCATTGAGCCGGTCAAAGGACGCGCTGTTGCGGACATCCTCCAACACAACCTCTTTGGTGATGCCTTCAGCCAAGTAGGCAGCCTCCGCCTGGGCGATGGCCTCGGCTTTGGCTTCCTCGGTATCCGCGCTTTGAAGGTAGGCAGCGTAATTGCCAATGGATTGCTCCCACTGCTTGTTGGCCTCCAGGACGAAGGAATCCTCCTCCTCCTGTGAGAACTTGTCAAAGCCCAGATCCCGGATTTTCTTCTTCATGATTTCCTGGCGGACCAGGCTGGTAACCACGGTCTGATAGTCCGTCGCATCCGCAATGTACTGGTTGTTGAGAAAAACCGGGATGAAGCTTTCCACCTGACTTTTTGTAATCTGCACATCATTGACGCTGGCCAAGACCACGTCCTCAGGCGCTGTTTCAGCAATAGCAAGAGCGCTTACGCCCAAGAAGAGCGCAAGCAGGAGGGACAGCAGTTTTTTATTCATTCCACGTTGTTCCTTTCATCTTTTCCAGGAGCCAAAAGCATTATTACACATACAAACAAAGAACAGCAAGCAAATGGCAGGAGGTGTTACAGAAACTTCACATTATCAGCTGTCGCGCAGGACGGCGATTTCCCCGTCCACATCGCTCCTGGAGCGCAGAATCGTGTTGCGCGCGGCCTTGGCAGCAATAAGGTAGTTGATGGCCTGCCTATTCATCAGCTCACCAGGCACCACAACGGGGATGCCTGGGGGGTAGACCACAATGGTTTCGGCCACCACATACCCTTCAGTCTCTTCAATGGGCAAACAGATAAAGGGCGCACGCTCAGCCCTTGCGATGGGCACCTTGGTTTGCACCTGGGGCGCCATCAAAGGCACCTTGTTGACCATGGCCGGGCTTAACTCCCGGTCAATAGCGAGAAGGGCATCGCCCAGGCAAGTCATGGTTTCCACCGTGTCCCCCATGCCGGTCATGCACAGGACGCCCTGGGGGGTAATCATCTCAGGCTCGGTACTGAAGCGGTCCCTTAAGATTTCTGCCAATTCATACCCGTTGATGTTGGTGTCAATGGTGGAGATAAAAACCTTGCTGGGCTCTAAGCCCACCACATTTTCAAGCGCAAGCCCCCGCTCCTTGCCATAGCCCAGCACGCGCAGGAGGTTGAGGCCCATGGCCTTTTGGTGGAAGGTTTCCAGGGCTTTATGCCAGGCGGTGAACAGCTCATCATGGTGCTGTTGCACCAGGCGGACACAGCTGTCAATGCTGGCCAAAAGCAAAAAGGAGGGGCTGGTGGTTTCAAAGATCGCCAATTGCCGCTGCATTTCATGGGCCAGGGCAGGGGTGCGCACATGGGCCAAGGCGGTTTGGGTGAGGGACGGCATGGTCTTGTGCAGGGAATGGATGACGATGTCCGCCCCTGCCTTTACAGCGCCGGAGGGAAAATAGGGCGAAAACCCCAGGTGGGAGCCATGGGCCTCATCAATGATGACGGTTAAGCCATGGCGGTGGGCCAAGGCGATGATGGCGGTCAAATCGCTCAATACGCCCTCATAAGTGGGGCAGGTGAGCATCAAGACGCGCGCATCCTGGTGGGCCAGAATGGCCTGCTCCACGCTTTCTAAGGAGGTGGACGCCGCGATCTGGTAGCGCATGTTGGTCTGCGGATAGATGAAATAAGGGCGCAGGTTATTAAGCGCCAGGGCATTGTAAACAGATTTATGGCAGTTGCGCGCCATGATGATGCTGTCGCCAGGCTGGGTCACCGCGCGGATGGCGCTTAAAATGCCCACTGTGCTGCCGTTGACCAAAAAAAAGCTGTGGTTTGCGCCAAAAACATGGGCAGCCAAATCCATGGCCTCCTGCAGGATACCGCCCGCGGCATGGAGATGGTCAAAGCCCTTGATTTCCGTAATGTCAATCTGGGCTGCCAAGGTTTTTAAATAGGGCGCCAGGGCCAGATTTCGCTTGTGGCCTGGCATGTGCATGGGTAGGGTTACAGGGCAGGAACGCTGCAACAGCTCAAGCAAAGATTCTGCCATCGTTGTCCTCTTTTCAAATTAATGACATGTAGCCACGAAGGCTGCCGCAAAGCATTATAGGCATGAACTCGGCATCAAATCAAGATGTAAAAACACCTGACAAAATAAACCTGTAAGTCCCAAAGTTTTGCATGAAAAAAGCTGCCGGTGAGGCAGCTAAATGAAATCAGGTCGGGCTCTGCTCTTCAACCTGGTAATCCACAACCGGGTCGGGGTTTTGCTGAACGGCGAACTCCGGTGGGTCTGTGGGCAGGGGCGTGGGCGCCGGGGTGGTTGTGAGTGCGACAAGGGTATACAGGGCTTCCTGGGTCTTTTTGTCCGCAGTGCCGTTGACACTCAGCTTGTTATCCCTCTGAAAGGCGCGAACCGCGTCGCGGGTCCCCTCCAGGTAGGTGCCGGTGACAGCGCCTTTGTAGTAGCCCAGCTCGGTCAATTTCTTCTGAATCCAGAATACATCCTCCCCTGTGCTGCCGTTTTTTAGCGTCCTTACAAAGGCCGGGGCGCGGCTGCCATCATAATGAGGCTCCTGGGTGGGCGCTGGGGTGGCGCTGTGCAGCCAGGTATTCTTTGAAAACTCACCCGGCTTGTGCGCCGCCTTGAGCTCCGGATCCAGGGGCAAATCTTCCCTGATGGTGACCACAGTGCCCTTGCCGATGTTGTCATACATCCATTTGGCGTCTGCGACCGTCAAGCGGATGCAGCCATGGGAGGCGCGGTTGCCCAATTTGCGCACAGAGTTCATGTTGACAGAGTTTAAATTATAGGAATTGTAGATGACAGAATGGAAGGCAATTTCAGAATCTATCCGAAGCCACCATCGCGCCTTGCCGCCTCCCCAGTTGGGAAACTCCGCCCAGCGAGCGCGTCGGCCGGTCAAGGTATATTCCCCCACCGCGCTTGGGAATCTTGTCGTACCGGTGGAGGCGGTGAAGATCTTTTCCAGGTTTTTGTGCTCACCCTGCTCATTTAAGCCATAGATTTTAATCAGCTGGTTGGTGACATCCACTTCCACCGCGTAAGGAATGGGCGTTGGTGAAGGCGAGGGCTTTGGAATGCCATCCGCCCTGACAACATCCAGGGAGAACATCACATTAAAGGTCTGCTCACCAACCACGCCATCTGGAACCAGGCCATTGTACTGCTGGAAATTTTTAACCGCGTTGGAGGTGTGCTGATAAAATCCGCCTGATACCTTGCGGTCAAAGAAGCCAAGCGCTAAGAGCCTCTCCTGGATTAAGGTAACCTGCTTGTTTTTATCCCCATAGGAGATGGTGCCGGTGAACTTGGCCTCTGGCGGTGGGGTGGGGATGGGCTTGGGGGTGACATTGGGATCCGGCGTGGGCACGACAATATCATCGGAATACAGCTTGATCAGGGTGGGGACATTGGCCTGGCCGGTCTTTTCCAAACCGTTGGCTTCCTGGAAGTTGCCAATGGCGGCGGTGGTGCCGTCCTGGAAATTGCCAGAGATCTTGCCCCAATAATAACCTACCTCGCTTAATCGGGTCTGAAGCCGGCTGACATCCTTGCCGGAGTCGCCCTTTTTTAAAGGCCTGTGGGCATCTCCATAGATAATTTCCTGGAGGTTGAGGTCAGCGTCTCCTGTGGCATCAAGCCCGTAAGCTTCCTGCACAGCGCGGACGGATTTGCGGGTGGCCTCCAGGTAGTTGCCGGTGACAGGGCCAGAGTAATAGCGCAGATCCTTTAGACGGGTCTGCAAATGCTTGACATCCTCCCCCTTGTCCCCAAATTTAAGGCCCCGCCCTTCGGAGGTGACAATGACTGTGTCCTCCTGGGCAGTGGGCTCCTGCTCTTCATCCGCCAGGGAGAGCGGCGTAAACAGGGGAAGCAGGAAGAGGATGGCCAGGAATAAAGTTAAAATACGTTTCATCTCGTACCTCACAGACTTAATCAGGCTGACTGTAACAAATATGTCACAGAATTGCAAGATATAAACCCTATACAATTTGCAATACGAAACAATTATTTACAATTTACACACAAAAAAGCTGCCTGGTTTGGGCAGCTCTCTTCTATGATAATCGACCGGAGAGTCAAGCTGTGCCCTTCTCCTCTACCAGCAGGCGTTGGCCCAACATAACCCCCATGGCGGAGGCCATCATAAGGCCGCGGGTCCAGCCGCTGGAGTCCCCCAGGGAATAGAAGCCTTTGATGTTGGTATTCAGCTTGTTGTCCATCTTCACCTTGTTGGAATAAAACTTCAGTTCCGGGGAATACAACAGGGTTTCAGGGCCCGCAAAGCCCGGCACCACCAATTCCAAGGCCTGGATGAAGGCGATGATATTGGTCATGGCCCGAAAGGGCATGGCGGCTGTGATGTCGCCAGCCACGGCGTCTTTTAAGGTAGGTTTGACATTGGAGCGGTATAGCTCATTCTCCCAGGTACGCTTACCATTGAGAATATCGCCAAAGCGCTGGACCAGAATCTGACCATTGCCCAACATGTTGGTAATCTCACCTATTTTCTGCGCGTAGGCGATGGGCTGGTTGAATGGCGTTGTAAAATTATGGGAGGAAAGGATCGATAAATTGGTGTTCTTCGACTTTAAATCCTTGTAGCTGTGGCCATTAACCACTGCCAGGTCATTGTCATAGTTTTCCTGGCTGACAAAACCCCCCGGATTTTGGCAGAAGGTGCGCACCTTGTCCCTGAATGGGGCGGGATAGCCTACAAATTTGCCTTCATATAGGGCATCATTGACCTCCTCCATGACCTCATTGCGGACTTCCACGCGAACACCGATGTCAACCGTGCCTGGCTGATGAGCAATGCCATGCTCCTGGCACAGTTTTTCCAACCAATCAGCGCCGCGTCGGCCAGTGGTCACCACCACGTTATCAGCCATGATTTCCCGACGGTCGCTTCCGTTGGGTTTTTCAACCACAACGCCTTTACAATGGTTGTCCCTGATGATGAGGTCCACGCAATTGGTGGCAAACAGGATTTCAACGCCGTTGTTTAGCAAATACTCCTGAATGGCGCCGTAGATTTCCTGAGCCTTTTCTGTGCCCATGTGCCTGATGGGGCAGTCCACCAGGCGAAGCCCGGCCTTGATAGCCCGCAAGCGGATGCGTCTGATGCGCTCATCCTCCACCAAGCCTTCCACTTGATGGTCAGCGCCAAATTCCAGATAAATCTTGTCCGTGTAATCAATTAAATCCTGGCATTTTTCCTCGCCAATCAATTCAGGAAATTGCCCACCGACCTCATGGGAAAGTGACAGTTTTCCGTCTGAAAATGCGCCTGCGCCTGAAAATCCGGTGGTGATGTGGCAATAAGGCCGGCAGTTGACACATCGGCCGGTTTTGTCCTTGGGGCAGTGGCGCTTCCCAATGGGCTGCCCTTTTTCAATAATTAGAATCTTTTTTGAGCTGCCACCCCGGATCATTTCCAAGGCAGTAAAAATACCGGCGGGTCCAGCGCCGATAATGACCAAATTTGCTTGCATCTTTCCCCCATGTTGTGTATAATGTGGACATTATGATATGCGTCTGTGCATAGATTGTCAATCTGGTTGTGCCTTTATATGCCCCGCGAATCCCTGAGGCAATTATCCATCACTGCTTCGATCCTGTTGATCTTTTGGTTAAAGGAATCAAACTATTTAAGCACTGTTTTATCTTGTCGCCATTTTGGTAATCTGTAAAATCCTGTTTAAACAATGTATTTGCTTACGGCTCCGGCCGTCCCTTTTTGACCGAAATCTAAAATTTGTGAGGGTGGAATGAAAATGAGTCATCTGCTGAAGTCTAAGCGCTTTTGGATTGCCCTTTTGATGATCGTGGTTGTTGTAACAGCTGGGATCTATTTGACCCGGGAATGGCGAATCTATAACAAGGCATTGCAACTCCAGCACGCGTCAAATCATCAGGATGCCCTTGAATTGTTGGAAGCCATTCCAGAATTTGCTGACACTGAAACACGAATCAATGAAAGCAAATATCAACTCGCTCTCGTTCTAGAAAATGAAGGCCAGTATTCGCAGGCGCAGGCTGCATTTGAAGCCTTGGGGGATTACGCCGATGCTGCAACGCATGTCAAAGAGAACAAATATCAGCAAGCGCTGATTCTTGAAAATGCTGGGCAGTTTGCTGAAGCGCAGGCTGCTTTTGAAGCCTTGGGTGAATATAAGGACACTGCTGTACGAATCCAGGAGAACAAATATCAGCAAGCGCTCATATTGGAAAATGCTGGGCAATACGCTGACGCGCAAGCCGCCTTCGAAGCGCTGGGTGAGTATAAGGACACTGACGTACGTATCCAAGAGAACAAATACCAGCAAGCACTTGCAATGGAGAATGCTGGTCAATACGCAGACGCGCAGGCTGCATTTGAAGCTTTGGGTGAGTACAAGGACACTGATGTACGAATCCAGGAGAACAAGTATCAGCAAGCACTTGCAATGGAGAATGCTGGGCAATACGCAGACGCGCAGGTTGCTTTTGAAGCTTTGAGTGAGTATAAGGACACTGCTGTACGAATCCAGGAGAACAAGTATCAGCAAGCACTTGCAATGGAGAATGCTGGTCAATACGCTGAAGCGCAAACCGCTTTTGAAGCCTTGGGGGATTACGCCAATGCTGCAACGCATGTCAAAGAGAACAAATACCAGCAAGCGCTGATTCTTGAAAATGCTGGTCAATACGCTGAAGCGCAAACCGCTTTTGAAGCCTTGGGTGAGTATAAAGACACTGCTGTACGAATCCAGGAGAACAAATATCAGCAAGCGCTCGCAATGGAAAATGCTGGGCAGTATGCAGAGGCGAAGGTAGCCTTTGAAGCTTTGGAAGATTACGCTGATTCATCAACCCATGTTATGGAAAATAAATACCAGTTAGCTTTGGCTTTAGAGAACGCTGGCCAGTACGCTGAAGCGCAAATCGCTTTTGAAGCCTTGGGTGAATATAAGGACACTGCTGAGCGAATCCAGGAGAACAAATACCAGC
The DNA here is from genome assembly GCA_964405705.1 of uncultured Christensenella sp. GTDB lineage: Bacteria > Bacillota > Clostridia > Christensenellales > Aristaeellaceae > UBA6115. The sequence continues at coordinate 161 of CAYOOZ010000070.1, read as the reverse complement.
AAGCACTTGCAATGGAGAATGCTGGGCAATACGCTGAAGCGCAGGCTGCTTTTGAGGCGCTGGGTGAGTACAAAGACACTGCTGTACGAATCCAGGAAAACAAATTCCAGCTGGCGCTTGCAATGGAAAACGCGGGACAATTTGCTGAAGCGCAGGCGGCC
>CAYOOZ010000069.1:0-10596 GCA_964405705.1 uncultured Christensenella sp. | reverse complement strand
GAAGTTCAACACCGCCATCGCCCAGCTGATGACCCTGGTGAATGAGTTTTATGACAAAAAGAGCATCACCTGCGAGGATTACAAGGCCCTCCTGCTGCTTTTATCCCCGGTCGCGCCTCATATCTGCGAGGAAATCTGGGAGCAGATGGGTTTTGGCGGCTTCATCCATGAGCAGGCCTGGCCCCAGTTTGAGGAAAACTACCTAAAGGCGGATGAGGTCGAAATCGCGGTCCAGGTCAACGGCAAGGTCCGCGCCCGGGTCATGGTTCCAGCCGGGCTCAACAAGGACGCGGGGGAAAGCCTGCTCGCCCTGCCGGAGGTGGAAGCGCTCTTAGAAGGCCGGCAGGTCATCAAGTGCATCTATGTGCCCGACCGCCTCTTAAACCTGGTGCTGCGCTAAGGGGAAACAGTTTAGCTTCCACCCCCATGGGGTATATTTAACATAGCCATTGGCTTTAATCTAACGGATGGAGATGCAAGAATGTCAGTAATTACAATCACTTCAGAAAATTTTGAGCAGGAGGTCCTGCAGTCAGACAAGCCTGTCCTGATTGACTTCTGGGCGCCCTGGTGTGGCCCCTGCCGCATGGTGAGCCCCGTGGTTGAGGAAATCGCGAATGAGCATCCCGAAATCAAGGTTGGCAAAATCAACGTGGATGAGCAGACCGAACTGGCCCGCCGCTACCGCATTATGAGCATCCCCTCTTTGTATGTGTTCAAAAACGGCGAGGTCGCCAACAAAACCATCGGCGCCGTGCCCAAGGACAGCATCCTGGGCTTGCTGTAAAATCAGCCAGCGCTCAAAAAAGCGGTCCGGTTTTTACCGGGCCGCTTTACTTTGTCTTTATTTTCTTGATTGTGAGGGCTCATTTTTCATGCTTGGCCTTCTTGGGCAGTTGCTTGAACAACTCTGAGGGCTTGATATCTTTGGCCAACTGGTTTGCTATTTCAACAGGCAGGCCTTCTCTGATGGCGGACTGCACGAAGCCTTCTTTGAATTGCCTGTATCCGCGATTGGCTTTGAACAAGAGCCCCGGCATCTTCACCCCCATCTTCAGCAACTGGCGGGTGATTATGATAGCCTTGATGGCCTTCCCGCGCTGCCTTTTTGGCGCGCTGACTGTCTGCGCGGTGTGTTTCTTCTGATGCTTCAACTGATTCTGCAATGAGGCCTCCTTTCACTGTTTGTGCAAAACAACCGGGAAGCGCGGGGCTTCCCGGCGGCCTTTTTACTTCGCTTAGCCGATGTTGCCAAGGTTCATGTCCTTCATGGAGAAGGCGAACTCCTTCACCAGCTCCAGCGCGGCGTCCTGGGGGATGCCTGCCGTCAGCAGTTCCTTGTAGTAGGCGCCGACGCTGGCCCCCATGCTTGCGCCAGCTTCCTTGGAGTAGACGCTGTCCATCAGCCCCTTGATGAGCTTTGGAATCTTGTCGCCCAGCGCATCTAACACTTCGCTCAGCTCCTGTGCGGAATCCAGGTTCATGTTCAGCTTGTTCTCTTTGTTCTCATTGTTTTCGTACATTTTGTTCTCCTCTTTCTCTCTTTGATGTTGTTGGTTTTAGATGAACCGGAACGCCGCCCGAATGGCGCTGCGGGTGATTTGATTGGTTTTCCTGAGTGTTGAAAGGCCTTTGTGAAGCGCGGAGATCGTCTTTGGGCTCTCCTGGTAGATGGCCTGTGGGAAGGGGGGCAGTGGCCTCTCCTCCTCCTGCATCGCCTGTCGCAACTCAAGCACCATTCTTAGGTCAACCAGCAATTCCGGGTGCTCAGCCAGCGCCTGGCTAACCTGAAGGGATTCTCCCACGCTCAGCTTGCCTTGGGTGTAGCGGGGCAAAAGATCCAAAGCCTGTTCTACATCCATGTTTACAGACCTCCTAAGTGCTTTTTGAGCTCGTGGCGCAACCGGTGCAGCCTGCTCTTGACTGTTCCCTCGGGGATGCCCATGATGTCAGCTGCCTCGCGCCGGGTAAATCCTTCGGTGTATGCCAGGAAAACCAGGCTCCTGTCCTCGGGGCTCAAGGTGGTCAGGGCGTTCTTCATATCAATTCTTCTCATACTCTCCTCCTCAAAGCTGTCTTGCGATGGTTCAACCAGCATCTCTGCGGGCACAGGGGTTCTTGCTTTCTTCCTAAGGGCATCCATACATTTGTAACCGGCGATGGCGTACAGCCAGGTCTTGATGCTGCTTCCACCTTGGAAGCTGTTGATGGCCTTCCAGGCGCCCAGCAAGGTTTCCTGATAGGTGTCATCTGCGTCCTGTCCCACCCTTCTTGTGATAAAGCCGTACAGTCCGTTTAGGTGAGGGGTCACGAGGCGTTCGAAGGCTGCGGGGTTGCCTGCCTGGGCATGTTGTAGGTCAAGTTCGTTCACTGCAACCTCCTTTCATCTATGTAGTCGCTGCGGGGTTTAAAATGGTTCACGGTTTTTAAAATTCTTTTTTCTTTCTATTGCTCGACAAAAAAAGAAGAGAAAGTCTGAAAAAAACACGGCTTTCTTGGCTTAGCATAGCCCCTCTTTGGCCCATATTCAACTAAGACTTTGTACAATCGATGAATTTGTGCAAATCAGCAAATCAAAAACCGGGCAGGTTTCTTCCTGCCCGGTTGAAGTTAAAGTTGAGAGGTTTAAGGGCGAAGCCCTCTGACTAAAATCGTATCGCACGGCTTTGCAGAGCTGGGCATTGAGTAGCAATGCATTCCTTAGACATTTTGCCAAGAGGTCAGCTCATTAAGGTCTTGTCGCCTTCCAGTGAACGAAGCTCAGAAATCTCCTCCGTGCATTCCAGCACGCCCAGGTAGTTCTTATCCTCGTCCCGTACCGCGTAATAGCGGATTAAGATAAACTTGCCGCCCCGCTGAATCCAGTAGGATTCGCTGTCCTTGCGCCCTTCCTTAAAGGCAGCCACCAGGTCCTCCACCGCCTTGAGGCTCTTGGGCGGGTGGCAATCCTCCACCTTGCGGCCAATGATGGTGCGGGTGCGGGGGAAGATGCGGTTCTTCTGCTCGCTGAAAAAATGCACCGTATCATCTGCTGCCACAAAGGTGATGTCGCAGGGGAGGGTGTTAAGCAGGTGGCGCAGCTCCTCGGTCTTGAAAAAGCCGCTGGGCAACTGAATGGGCGCGTTGTCCCGGGGTTTGGAATCGGCAGAACCGCCCTTTACCCAGGCCTTGGCGTCAGAGGGGCTGGCCCCTTCAATGCCTTCATTAAAGGCATAGCCAATCTGGTCGCTCTCCCCAGCGATAACCTTCCAGCCGTTTTCGTCAATGTGCCTGCGCAGCAGTGGCTTTAGGATTTCTTCTTCCTTGGTAATCATGGACAGCAGCTTGTCCAGCATCACGGGATAATCCTGGTTCACCAGGGCATCATTCCCTGAAGCAACGCCGCTGTGCACGGACTTGATCAATGCGCGAATTTCATCATCCACCCCCCACATCACCTTGGGCGGCGCGGTCACGCCGGCCTGCTCCAGGTAGGGAAAGAAGAGGTTCTCCTTGCGCGCGTAGTGGCGGTCAATTTTAGATAGCGTGTGCAGAGCGGCTTTGAAGGCTTCTGCTTTGCCGTTTTTTTGCCAGCTTTCAAATGCCGGAATCACCTGAGTGTCCACAAAGCGCTTGATGCCCTCGTTTTCCTTAGAGAACACAAACAGCGGGTGGCCAGGCGCTTCCTCTTCTCCGGGCTGCTGCACAGCGCCTTCAAACAGGGAGGCGTGCACGTCGCACAGCTGCTGCACCTCAGAAAGCTGCATGCCCTCTTCCATCAAGAGGCGCTCGGCCTCCGCGATTTCGTCGGCCGGCACGTCCTGAAACTCCTGGCGGAACTGCGCCTTGACCTCATCCAGCGGGTGGCCTTTGGAGACCAGTTCGATGTAATGTTTGACCCTTTCCTTGCGAATCATAAAATCCTCCTGAACTTTGAGCGGCATGGCCGCCTCGTATTGACAGGTTGATCTTAGCGCAAAGAATTAAAAAAATATTGACCTAAGTCAATATTAATAAGTTTTGATCTAGTTTTTTATTCTGCCGTTTCAAACAACGCCCGCAAGCCATCCTTGTTGACCAATTGGATCATTTTATGCCCCTTGAGTGCCAACAGGCCTTCCTTCTCCATCTCTTTGAGCTTGCGGCTGATGGTTTCATGGCGCAGGTTGACGGAGGCGGAGAGGGTGCTCCTGGTGATGGCAATTTCATCGCCGCCCTGTCTGCCGTCCATTTCCCCGCCGGCATGCAGCAGGAATCCAGCCAGCCTGCCCTTGGCGTCCTGGATAGAGAGGATTTCCTGCAGCTGGCTGGCCCTTGAATGCTTGGACCCCAGCTCCGCCAGCATCTTGATGCCCACCTGGGGCTGGCGCAAAATCAGCGCCTCAATCTCTCGTCGGTTGATCTGGCAATAGCTGACCGCAGAAAGCGCCATGGCATTCACGCCCTGATTCAGCCCGGAGAAAAGCCGCTGCTCCCCATAGATGGTGCCAGGCTCCAAAATGTCCAGCACAAACTCCTTCCCCTCCTGGGAAAAACGGCTCAATTTTACCTGCCCCATATGAAGAATCATGATGTGGTCGGCCTTGTCCTCCTCCCGGAAGATGAGGGTGCCGGCCTTGGCTTTGCGGTGCAGGGCGCCCATGACCAATTGCTCATGCTCCTCCTGGCTTAAGGACTGGAAGATGGTGATGCGCGTTGTACAAAGGCCGGAACAAGCTGTCCTGCCCTCGTGCCGGCAAGCGCCTGGTATCTTTGACATCAGCCTTGCTGCTTGGCTTTTTGGCAGTTTTCCGGGTTTTGCCCGCAGGTGCAGGCAGACCCGCAGTTGCCGGGCAACTTGCTCTTGCCGCCGGTGAGGACCACAACGGCCAAGAGGCCCAGGATGAGGAGGATGCCAATGATGATTGAAATCAGATTACCCAATGCTTTGTCCTTTCAAATCCGCTTTTTACCTTTGCGCGCAAGGGCGTTTCCCTTCAAAGGGATTTTACCCGTTTGACCTAGTATGCTGTTATTGTCTGGCGGTCCTGAGCTTTTCGTTTTTAAAGTAAAAGGCGGTCGCCAGGATGCCCAGGAGCAGCAAGCCCATGTTGAGGAAGAAGGGCAGCGTTCGGTTCATGTCGGAAAGCAGACCGCCGATGTAGCCAAAGGGCACGCTGATGAGCATCACCGTGGTCTGCAGCAGCGCCATGATGCGAGAGCGGTCCTCGGGGTTGACATGGATGGCCACCAGGGACTCGCGCATGGTGCCCAAGGTGGCAAAACCCAGGGCCTCAAAGCAAAGGGAGAGGAGGAGCAGCGCATAGCCCCAAAAGCTGATGTTTGGCACCAAAATCAAGAGCAAGGCGGAGAGGATGGCGCTTAAAAACCCGCCGTACAGGGGGATTTTCAGCTTGCTCTGCTTGATGTGGGCCAGCACCGTAAAAAACAGGAAGATGGCCAGGATGTTTTTCACCATGGGAAAGATGGGCAGCAGCGTGTCCGGCACGCCAATGCGCCGTGAGGCAATGATTTGCCAAAAAGTCATGTTGATCATCGCGGCGATTTCCACCAGGATGCTGACCACAATGGCAAAGATGGTGCCGGGGGATTTGAGGATGCGCAAAAACGCGTCTTGATAGCCGGAAAGCATCTGTCCCCAGGTCTGCCCTCTCACTGCCTCCTGGCGGATTTTTCCGATGCCGGTTTCACTGGTGAAGCGGTACAGCACCAGGATTTTTAGCGTCATCATCACAAAGGCGTTGAGGTAGAGGATGCGGATGGCCGGGATCAAGGTCAAGTTGGACACCAGGATAGAGGAGATGGGGGCAAACAGGGCAGAGAGATTGCCCGCGATAATCACCCAGGAATAGATGTGGGTGATTTTCTCCCGTGGCGCGTCCTCCACCAAAAGGCAGTCCCAGGACACCGTGGTAATCTTCATCGTCCCATTAAACAAGGCGGCCACCGCGAAAAACCAAAAGCCCTGGCTGAAGGCCCAGATCAAGCAGGGCACGCTCCAGGCTAAAAAATCAAAGACGGCTGTGCTCCACCTGCGCCCATATTTATCAATGATGGCGCCGGAGAGGAAGGCAAAGATGGTCTGGGACAGCATGTAGATGGACGCAATCAGGCCGACCTGGCCGTCTGTCATGCCAAAGGACAGCATAAAGACCGAGGCATAGGGCAAGCACAGGTTGACTGAAAGCCCCCACATGGGCTCTGTCACCACACAGGCCTTGGTGTTGCCTTTGAGTTCGGTCAGGGTTTTGATCAGGGGATGCCTGAGTAAAAATTGTCGCATTTGGTCCACTCGCTTATCTGCTTATACTTTTGGTTTTATAGGCTGTTCGCCCATTATGGCACAGTTTCTGTGTTTATGAAACGCCACTGTATGATATAATCAAACCAATCATAAAGCAATGCGGAAAGGAGCGCCAAATGAACCGCAAAAAGGAAACCCCGTTTTTGGACGCCCTGTTTAATGTGGATTCCAGCCAGCCTTCCCTGTTGGATGAGCTGTTTTCCCCGCCCCCTACACGGCAGGAACGAAAGGCCATGAGCAAAAGCAACAAGCGCCCCTTTAGCCGTCCCATTGAGGAATGCCCCAACTGCGGCAGCGCCATGGCCGCAGGCGGGACTTGCCCGGGCTGTGGCCTGCATGATGAGGAAATGAACTGGGAATGCGGTTGAATTGACAAATATAAACGCCCCGGGGCTGCCTGCCCGGGGCGTTTTCCTTGTTTTCTTATTTGTTTTCCTGATAGACCAGCTTGGACAATTGGTTCATTTCCGCGATAAAAGCGTCCAGACCAAGCGCGCCCTGATAGAGCTGTTCAATGAGGCCCTGGGCTTGCGCCCAGGCCTGCTCACCCATAAGGAGGGATCTGTCGGTCAATGACATGTGGGTAACCTGAGCCCGGTAGGCAGCGATTTGTTCTGTTGACAGCATCCATTTGACGCGCTCCTGGTCCTTGAGATCCGCCTTGATTTGAATCAAGCGGTTGCGCAAAAAGGGCAGATCCCGCTCTTCCTCCTCGCCGGATTCCATGCGTTTGATGCTTTCTTCAAAGCTCTTTGCCTGCTGCTCCATGAACTGAATTCTTTCGGCCAGCTCCTGTTCAGGATAGGGGAAGGGTTCGTTTTCATCCGGGTGGATGGCATAATACCGCCTGGGGTCTGTCTCTTTCCGGGAGAGGATTTCAAGAAAGTCCATGGCCAGGTCCGGGTTTTTGCTCAAAGGGTTGATGATGGCTACCTGCAAGCTCACCTTCTGCCTGGGCGCTTGGCCTGCTTCATACACCAGGGGTGGGATGATCTGGTTGGTGTCCAGCTCATCTGGTACATAAAACTGGGCGGCTGAGCCAAACAGAGAGACAAGGTGGTTGGTCGGGCCCACTTCGATTGAAAAATCCTCCACCTCCACATCCAGGCGCTCCTCCTTGGCGCTTAAGTAGCTTGTGAGGGCTTCCTTGAGGGCAGGGTGGTTAAAGTCCAAAGGCACTCCTTCTTGTTCATAGTAGAGGATGTAGTCGCTCACCAGGTGTTTGATCACCTGGGGGCTGTCTCCAAGGGCGAAGAAAATCAAGTCATCCCGCTCGCCTTTTGCAAACTCCATCCGCAGGCTCATCAATTCGCCCCAGGTTGTTAGGAAAGCTCGGCCAGGAAAAATCTCCTGCCAATGGTCAGTTTTGAACGTCGTGCTCATGCTGTTCAGGTCGACCGGGATCGCCTTGATGCGCCCCTGTTTGTCTGTTATCGCGGCTGTAAGAACAGGGTAGAGGCCCGCCGCGTCCTTTCTAAGCGCGTCTTTCGCGCTCAAGTCCAGCGCGAAATCCTTGTCCATCAGCGCGCGCAGGCCCGCGTTTAAGGGCAGGATGTAGATGTCCACCGTGTCATCCCCGCCCTGGGCTTTGATATAAACATCCTCGCTTTTGATGCTCTGCTCCTGAAGGATGGGCAGGGCGTCTGGATGCTCCTGGCGGAAGGTTGATACTGCGGAAGAGGGCGCATGCCCCCTGATGGTTAAGGTGGGCATGGAAAGAACCTCATCCACCTTGATGAAAAACAATCCGCTGTTGTTCACCGCGTATAGGCTTTCAACCATCATCCCTTGGCCATAATCAAAGGAGATATGGTCAAAACTGGCCAGCCCCACCCGCTCAAAAGGCGCAAGCGCCGTGGAAGCCATCACCTGGCTTTTATCCGCAAAGAGGATGCGGTCTCTTTCCCTGTCATAGGTCAGAGCGCCAATGCCGCTGGAATGCTCAAATGCCTCGGGCATCTTCATGGGCAGCAAGGTGGTCTTTTCGCTTTTTAGGTCAAAGGAGGCCAGCTTCCAGTAGTAGCTTTCACCTTGTTGCTCCACCTGCAATAGCAAGAGCTGCCCCTCCTTGTAAGGCACGATGGAAACCGCGTCCGGCAATGGAATCATGCTGCCTTTGCCGCTGTCCAGCTCGTTTTTGGCCAAGGCCAGGGGGATAAAGGCTTCCGCGCTGGCAAAATCGACCAGCGGCGTAAACAGATTGCCTTCAAACAAGAAGGGGGCATAGGCCATATATTTTTCTGCGTTCAAGATGCTGGTGTCCAGCGTTTGCTCCTGCCAGGACAATTGATCCTTGTTGATCAAAGCGATGCGTCCGCTTGCCTGGTTTAAGCCATAGAGCTTATCCCCCTCGACCAAAAGGTGGGTGAGGGCTTCCTCCTCCTTCAGGGGTAAAAAGGTTGTGGGCTCTTGCTCTGGGATGATTTCAAGGATACGCTGCCCCGCGTCATCCCGGCTTAAGGCATAGACCGCGCCTTCCCGGGCGGCCGTGCTCTGCACCCAAAGCCCGGGCAGCAAATTGCCCTCCTGGGCCAGGGCAGGCGTAAAGCCAAGCAATAGTAAAAAGCAGATCAAGAAAATACAGGTACTCTTTTTGGTGATGAACAAGGGGGCCTCCTTTTCTTGCGAAACAAGCCTTTGGCTTGATAGCAGTTCGTCCTTTTGATCAGGAATCATGCAGAGGATGGGTGAGCTTTGAGAAAACAAACAGGTTTTCCTCCTTCACCCCTTGGACGATTCAAAACCGTGATATCATGCATTTTATGAAAATATTATGAACACTCGCGGTAAAAACCGAGTGAAATCCTATGATTGCACGGCCAGGCCTGCTGGGCGTGTTCCTTGCCCGTGTATCCTCCGAGCGCTTGGGTATACTTCCAGTATACTAAACCCAAGGAGGTAACCCCATGGCATTTACCCTTCCCCGTTTGCCCTACGCTTACAACGCGTTGGAGCCATATATCGACGAACAAACCATGCAGATTCACCACACCAAGCACCACCAGGCCTACATCGACAACCTCAACAAAGCCCTGGAGGGCAGCGAGCACGAAAAGGACAGCATTGAAGACCTGATCAAGAACCTGGATTCCCTGCCGGAGAAAATCCGCACAGCTGTGCGCAACAACGGCGGCGGCCACTACAACCACAGCATCTTCTGGGAGATCATGGGCGAAAAGGGCCAGGGCAAACCCCAGGGCGCCTTGGCCAAGCAGATTGACCAGGACTTTGGCTCCTTTGAAGCCTTCCAGGAAGCCTTTGAAACCGCGGGCAAGACGCAGTTTGGCTCGGGCTGGGCCTGGCTGGCCATTAAGGATGGCAAGCTGTCTGTTGAAAAGACCGCCAACCAGGACAACCCGCTCACCCAGGGCAAGTTCCCCCTCATGGGCGCTGACGTCTGGGAGCATGCCTACTACCTCAAGTATCAAAACCGCCGCCCGGACTATCTGAAGAACTGGTGGAACACCGTCAACTGGGACGAGGTGTCCAAGCGCTTTGAAGCAAACAAATAATTAACCCAAAACCATAAACCGGGCTGTCCATGCGGTAGCCCGGTTTTTTGATGCTTAAATGGCATAATAGAAAAGTAAAGTCTAGAGAATTCTCATTTAATCAGATTTAATTTAACAAATATCTGTTGAATTTTATCTTAGAAAACTGAAAACACAGACACTTGTCCCCTGCCCTGTGTAATGCACCCCTGTGTTATGTGTCTCCTGTGTTATCCCCTATTAAAAGAATTTTATTGGTTCTCAAAATCACTTAATGTCCTTAGTGGATATAAAAGTCTTCAGTATCTGTACATTTGGAAGGGTGATTTCCTCGATTTATTAACGCTTCTAGCACTCTTCACGCCCCCTCTCAAATAGATTGACAATGGGAGGGGGCATTCTATCAGTTTCCGGTTGATTAGCCACCAGAACAAGCATAAATTCACATTGAAAATACTTGTATTTTTGTTAGTATTACGAATGATTTTTGGTACGGGTAACAATATGGGTTACAATTAATAAAGTAATTGCTAATATCTTTAGAACAAATGTAATGCGGAGAAAAAGTATGAAAAAAGTGCTTACTGTCGCGATGATTCTTCTAGTTGCTATTACCAGTAATGGTCAAGCATACGATAAAGAAATACTCTTTCGAAATGTACCCTGGGGAATTGATTTCATCGCGGTTGAAAGAATTGACAAAGAAGAAGGATACACACTTATGTCCTTGTCAGGGGATTGGGTTAGAAGATATCCTATTATTGAATTAATTTATGAAACAGAAGGCCCAGAAAAACTAAAGGGCAACATAAACCTGACAGC
>CAYOOZ010000068.1:0-10831 GCA_964405705.1 uncultured Christensenella sp. | reverse complement strand
CCAGGAAGAAGCGGGCGATGTCCACCATGCAGTTGTCCTCGTCCATGACGATCATCCCACCAGAACCCATCATGGAGCCAATCTCCACCAGGGAATCATACTCAATGGGCACATCAATCAAGGAATCTGGGATGCAGCCGCCGGAGGGGCCGCCGGTCTGGACAGCCTTGAACTTCTTGCCCTTGGGGATACCGCCGCCGATGTCATAGATGACGGTTGACAGCGGGGTGCCCATGGGGACTTCCACCAGGCCGGTGTTGTTGATTTTACCGCCCAGGGCGAAGACCTTGGTGCCGGGGGAGCGATCGGTGCCCATGGAACGGAACCATGCAGCGCCATTGATCAAAATCTGGGGCACATTGGCCAGGGTCTCCACGTTGTTGATGTTGGTGGGCTTGCCAAAAAGGCCGGATTCCGCCGGGAAGGGCGGCTTGGGGGTGGGCTCGCCGCGGCGGCCCTCAATGGAGGTCATCAGGGCTGTTTCCTCGCCGCAGACAAAGGCGCCAGCGCCCAGGCGCACATGGATATCAAAATGAAAACCGGTGCCCAGGATGTTTTGCCCCAGGAGTCCGTATTCCCTGGCCTGGCGGATGGCGATTTCCAGGCGCTTGACCGCGATGGGGTATTCAGCGCGCACATAGATATATCCCTCATCAGCGCCAATGGCATAGCCGCACAGGGCCATGGATTCCAAAATGGCGTGGGGGTCGCCCTCCAAGACACTTCTGTCCATGAACGCGCCGGGGTCGCCCTCATCCGCGTTGCAAATGACGTACTTTTTATCAGAGGGCGTGTTAGCGCAAAACTGCCACTTCAGCCCCGTGGGGAAGCCGCCGCCCCCGCGCCCGCGCAGGCCAGACTCCTTGATGACGTCAATGACCTGTTTTGGTGTCATGTCCGTAAGCGCCGTGCTCAAGGCCTTGTAGCCGTCAAAGGCGATGTACTCATCAATCTTTTCCGGGTCAATCACGCCGCAGTTGCGCAGGGCGATGCGGGTCTGGTGCTTATAAAACTCAATGTCATTTAAGGAGAGGGAGGTATTGGGGTTTTCCGCGTGCTCATGATAGACCAGGTGGCGGACAATGCGGCCCTTGAGCAGGTGCTCCGCCACGATTTCGTCCACGTTTTCCGGGGTGACACGGGAATAAAAGGTGCCCTCCGGGTAGACGATGACCACAGGGCCGGCCTCGCACAAGCCAAAACAGCCGGTTTTAACCACGCTGATTTCGCTGTCCAGCTTGTGCTCTTTTAAATCCTGCATGAAGCGGTCAAACAGCAGGTTGGAGCCAGAGGAGGTGCAGCCGGTGCCGCCGCAGATTAAGACATGGGAACGATAGATGTTCATTGCTTCTCCCCCTTGGTGTTTTCTGCCTGCACATTGGCGATGGAAAACTCGCTCACCGGCAGGCCGTTAACAATATGGTCCACCACAATGCGGCGCACCTTGCCCTCGTCCAGGTTGACATAGGTGACCTTTTCCTGCCCGGGCAGATAGACATCGGCCATGGGCTCAAAGCGGCACATGCCGATGCACCCGGTCTGGGAGACGGTGACCTGGGAGAGGCCGCGCTTGTTGGCCTCCGTCATGAAGGCCATCATTACAGGACGAGCACCGGCGGCAATGCCACAGGTGGCCATGCCCACCACAACCCGAACCTCACTGCCCTTGTCCTCCCGGCGCAGGTTGATGCGCTCCAGGGTTGCCTTGCGGATTTGTTCCAGCTCGCTGATTGATTTCATCCTTCGACTCCTTCAATGATTATTTGGGTCATCTCAGACAGGGCCTGCATCAGCCAGGTGGCGGCGGCCGGTTCGCTGAGGGGAACCTCGCCCAGGGCCTGCTTGATGTCGCGGGTGTCCAGGGTTTCAGTGACTTGGGGGTTTTTCAGGGTGATCACGAAGTCCGGGCGCTCCTGGTTGGCCATGATCAGGGTGAACAAAGTCTCCATCAGGTTGCCCAGGGGCTGGCAATCCAGGTGCCTGGTGTCAAAGACCGCTTTGAGCCTTGTCCCGCTCCCCGGCTTGCTGTTGATCTCAAAGCTGCCGCCAGTTCTAATGGCCTGCTCTTTTGTCAATGGAATGCCCAGGCCGATTTTGCGGGTGGTGCGGCTGGTGCCAAAGGGACTTTGAGCGCGAAATAAGGTGTTCTCATCCATCCCCTTGCCGTCATCCATGATTTCAAACCCGAATTTGCCCTCCTGATCCTGAAAAACCGTGATTTGAACCACATGGGCGCCAGCCGTGATGCTGTTTTGCGCCAGGTCCAAAAGGTGCAGGGAGAGGTCCTGCATCAGTCCTCGTACTTGGCCAGGATGGCCGGGATGTCATCCGGGCTGAGCCGGCCGTGCACATCATCCCCCACCATCAATACCGGGGCCAGGCCGCAAGCGCCCAGGCAGCGGGTGGCCATCAAGGTGAACTTGCGGTCAGCGGTTGTGTCCCCAGGGGCGATGCCCAGGGAATCGCTCAACTTGTCCAGGACGGCCTGGGAGCCCTTGACATAGCAGGCAGTGCCCATGCACACAGAGATCACGTGCTCGCCCTTGGGCTGCAGGGCAAACTGGGAGTAGAAGGTGGCCACCCCGTAGACCTCCGACAAGGTGATGCCAAGGCCCTCGGCAATCTCAATCTGAACCTCCTGGGGCAGGTAGCCAAAGATGTCCTGGGCTGCCTGCATGACCGGCATCAAGGGCCCTTTTTCATCCTTGTAACGGGCAATCACCGTATGAAGCTCCTGGAACTGCTCCTTCCTGTCAACCATGTGCGCTCTCCTTTTTGTTGTATTCAGGCTTTTTCAGCCTTCCTGCAAAAACCGCATTACATCACTGAGGGTTTGCCCCAAAAGGACACGCTCCCTCTCCGCGATTGCGCCCAAGTGATGGGCATCCGAGGAATAGATCCGGGAAAACCCGGGCAGGGTGTCCTCCTTCATCCCCTGCTCCACCACCTTAAGCCCCAAACCCTCCGGGATAAAGCCCAAGGTGTAGATGAGCCCATAAGCCCTGTTGATGTGCGCTGGAACTGCTGCCCCGTGAAATGACCGGATGAGGGCCAGGGTGTCCATTAAGGGCAAGTCCAGAGCGCCAATGAGCAGGGCATCCGATTCACCAAGAAGCTCATCCCGCTCGTTCATCAGCAGCTGCCGGCCAAAGTAGTCCTTGTTGTTCTTCTGCCTGGGCAGGTGATGGCTAACCGCCTCTGAGGCCAACAGGGCCGTTTCTACATCCGCGAAATACGCGAGGATGTGAACCTCTTCCTTCGTGCATAGCTCCATCCCCGGGAGAAAGAGCAGGCCCTGCTCTTTGGCCGCCAGGGAGAAGGCCATCAGGTTTCCCCCGCTGTTGTGGTCAGTCAGGGCGATGAGGTCCAGCCCCTTGATTTTGGCCATGCGGCAGACGTTCTGCGGGGTCATGTCATCATCCGCGCAGGGCGAGAGGCAGGAGTGCAGGTGGAGGTCGTAGTACAGCATCAGTCTTGAGGGCCAGGTAATCCCATCCCAAAGAGCAGGCCGCAGATGTGATAGGCGCTAAAGGGAGAAGAGAGAACAGCGATGTTTTCCTCCTGCGCCTTTTTGAGCACCGCCTCCTCCATCGTGATCCCATCCGGTAAAATCACGCAGGACATCTCATGCAGGCTGGCCACAGCGATGACATTGAGGTGGGTTTGCACCGTGACCCAGGCCATCTGTGGCTGTCCCCTGGCCATGACCCAGCTTAAGAGGTCGCAGGAATAGCCATAGGAAACGGGCGCGTCATGCACCCCAGGTACCAGGGCTTTTGCTTGCAGCAGGGGGATTAAGTCCTTTGTGGTCAAGTGCCTGTCCTCCTTGTGTCCGCTTCCTGGGGCTTGAGAAAAAACTTGATCACCATCAGGGTGCCGATGTGCAGCCTGCTGGCCATGACAAAGCTGTCCGCGTTGCGCCTGATGTTCGGCAGCCCCATGCCAGCGCCAAAGCCCAGGTTGCGCGCCTCCTCACCGGCCGTGGAGAAACCCTCCATCTGGGCCAATTCCACATTGGAGATGCCAGGCCCCCGGTCATAGACCTCCAAAGTCACCATGTCCTCATCCAAAGTCAGCTCCATCTTGCCGCCCTGGGAGTGGATGATGAGGTTGATTTCAGCCTCATAAGCCGCGATGGCCACCCGACGGATGACGCTCTTGTCAATGCCCTTTTGCCGCAGGAGCAGCTTGATGGCGGCAGCGACAGAGCCCGCGGTCTCAAAGCCGCGTTCCTCCACCGGGTAGACCGCCACCACCGCCATTTTAGTTCTCCCCTTCCCGGGAAGCCCACTTCATGGGCGTGCCGGAGAGCCCTGCCTGGTAGAGGAGGCCAGCGCTGACAAACATGGTCTTGTTGACGGACAGAAGCGTCACGCCCAATTCCTCTGCCAGATCCAGCACATCCTGGGGCGGCTGTTTGCCGCGCACAAAGATGATGCAGCCCAGATCCAGCATCTCTGCCGTCCTAATGACATGGGCATTGGCCAGGCCGGTGAGCAAAAGGGCCTTTTCATGGACAAAGGCCAGCACATCGCTCATGAGGTCTGAGCAGCAGGCGCAGTGGATGGTGGTGTCCAGTTGATCCTCCCCCAGGAGGACGCGGGCATCCAAAATGTCCGCAACCTGGCGCAAAGTGAGGGTTTTTCGTTCCAAAAAGGTCTGGGCGGTATCCTGGCAGCAGGGATTGGTCATGGCTTCAGGCTCCAGGTTTGGCGTCATATCTGGTATCCTCCGTGAATACTTGGTGGATCTTTCCCCGGCCTCTTGTGGGACAAACAAATTATAGCAAAGAGCCGGGTCAAAAAAAAGAAAAAACCGAAAGTGAGTGGGAGCAGTTTTGTCCCACTTGGACGGATATCGTCCTGTTTAGACGCTCAGCCCTCTGCCGCTTCCATGATTTGGTTGATGAGGGTGAGGTTGCGAATGGACTCAAGCAAGTTAAAAGGCGCGTCTTCGCCGTTCATAGCGGCATCGCTGAAGGCCTCCACCTGGCTTTGGTAGCTGTCGTTCTCCTCCACAGCGTACTCGGTAATAACGCCATCTTTCATGCACAGGATGGGCGAGGCCGGCCCTAAAAAGCTGTCACGCAAAAGCAAGCTGCCCTTGGTGCCGTTGATTTCAGTCACCTGAAAGGACTGGGCGTCAAAGCCGCCAGACACGGTGGCGATGGCGCCTGAGGGATACTGCAACAAGGCGGTCAAGGCCATGTCAATCCCGTTTTCTTCTGTCTTAAAGGCGCTGATTTTCTGGGGCAGTTCCTTAAAAATCAAGCCGGCCATGTTGACTGCGTAGCAGCCCACGTCAAAGAAGCTGCCCCCGCCCATGTCCTTGTTGTTCCTGTAATCGCCCGGCTTATCAAACACAAAGCTGAAGCTGGTGTTGACCTTTTTGACCTCGCCAATCACGCCCTCATACAGCATCTGCTGGAGCAGGCGGGTCTTATTGTGGAAGCGGAACATGAAGGCTTCCATCAACAACACGCCGTTTTTGTTGCTTTCCTGCGCCATTTCCATCGCGTCTTTCGCGGTCAGGGCCAGCGGCTTTTCGCACAGGACATGCTTTTTGGCGCGCAGGGCCTTGATGGCCCACTCCTTGTGCAGGTGGTTGGGCAAAGGAATATAGACTGCGTCCACCAGGGGGTCATTTATCAGGGCCTCATAGCTGTCATAAATCTTTTCAATGGGGTAATTGGCTCCTGCCTGCGCCCTGCTTTCCGCTTTGTTGGAAGCCAGGGCATACAGGGAGGCGTTATTTGCCTTTAAAAGGGCTGGAATCAAGGCACGAACGGCGATGCCCGCATAGCCCAGGATACCAAATCTCAGCTTTTTCATCTTATCTCCGCCTTATTTTATTCATGGCTCCATTTTATGCTAACTGGCATCAATGAGCAAGCTTGGCCATGTAAAAAAGAGAAAAGCCTTCCCGGAGGCTAGCTCCAGAAAGGCGTTGTCATTGATACAATTAGATTTCAGGGATATAGACTTCAACCTCGCGACCCAGGGCGGCGGAATCGCCAATGGCGTTGATGATGGCCTGGTTGTAGAGGATCTGCTCAGAGGGGACGGGCGGGGGGAGCTTAAAAATAATGGCATCCAGGAAGGAGCGGATTTTCTTGTCAAACAAGCCGGATTCATCCTCATCAATGATGGGGATGGTGGTCTCCACCTGCTCGCCAGCCAGGTCGTGGTAGAGCTTCATCGGGCCGCCCACAGAGCCGTTCCAGCACTCAGTGGAGGGGATGCGCAGCGCCCCTTGTGTGCCCAGGATGACCGTGTCACCGGGGGTGTCCAGGTGCATGGCCCAGGCGATGCGGAAGTCCAGGATGATGCCGCCCTCCAAGCGGATAAAGGCCGCGGCGAAATCGTCCACATCAAAGCGGGCGGCGTCCTCGGGCTTTTGGTAGGTAGTGGAGGTGCCAAAGAAGTTGGAGGTATAGCCGGAGGCCGTCAGCGGCTTGGGGTGGCCAATGGCGTTGAGCACCATGTCCAGGGAGTAGCAGCCAATGTCGCCCAGGGCGCCAATGCCGGCCGTCTTTTTCTCAATGAAGGTGCTGTTGGGGATGCCGCGGCGGCGGCCGCCGCCGGTCTGGATGTAATAAATCTTGCCCAGGGCGCCTGCATCCACGATCTTCTTGATCTGCTGCATGTTGGCGTCCATGCGCGGCTGAAAGCCAATGGAGAGGAGCTTGCCGCTCTTTTTCTCAGCGCGGATGATGTCGGCGGCTTCCTCCACCGTGGCGGTCATGGGCTTTTCCAAGAGGACGTTGACGCCATGGTTGAGCGCGTCAATGGTGCATACGGCGTGCTGGGTGTTGTAGGTGCACACGCTGACCGCGTCCAATTCCTCGTTTTCCAGCATGGACTTGTGATCGGGGTAGAATTTGCAATCCATGATGCCATAGTCCTGGGCGAACTTCTCAGCCTTGCCGGGAATCAGGTCCGCCATGGCCACCACCTGGACGTCGGGCTGCTTTTTATAGCTTTCAATGTGGGCCTCGGCAATCCAGCCGGTACCGATGATGCCGATGCGCAGCTTTCTCTCGCTAAACGCGCGCTCCTGCTTCACCTGCTGAGTAAAATTGGACAAGACCCGGTCTGCTTCTGACATGGTGGCTCCTTTCGCTTAAGCGGCTTATGTTGTATAGATAGCCTGTGGCATCTGACCACAGCTTAACATGAAAAAAGGATTTCGTAAACCAGAAAACGCAAACTTCACCTTGGTTCACGGGGCTTAAAAACCCGGATTTTTGGGTAGAATGAAAGGGATTTTAAGCGTACGCTTCAGGAAAACAAGGAGAACACAAGCATGCAACATTTTGATATCGCGATCATCGGCGCGGGCAGCGGCCTGATTATCATGGAGGAGGCCGTCAAGCACGGCAAAACAGTCGCCGTGATTGAAAAGGGCGCCTTTGGCGGCACCTGCTTAAACCGCGGCTGCATCCCCTCCAAGATGCTGGTCTACCCCGCCGACCTCATCAGGGAGGCCCAAAGCGGCGAGCGCGTGGGTGTAAGCTACGGGGAGCCATCCATTGACTGGGAGAAGATTGAGCGACGCATGCGCCGGCAGATTGATGTCAACCTGGAGTTGGCGGAAGATATCAAGGCCACCAAAGGCGTGAGCGTATTTGAAGGCGAAGGCTCTTTTGTGGACGCGAACACGATCCACATCAAATTAAAGGATGAAACCCAAACCCAAATCTCCGCTGAGCGCGTCATCATCGCGGCCGGCAGCCGCACCCGCATCCCCCACATCAAAGGGATGGAGGAGACGGGATACCAGACCAGCGAGTCCTTTTTTTCGGACGGTTTTCCTAAGAAGCCCTATAAAAGCCTGCTCATCATCGGCGGCGGTTCCACGGCGCTGGAGTTTGCGCATATTTTTTCCGCCTTTGGCACCAAGGTAACCTTGGCCGTGCGCAGCGAAACCATGCTGCGAGGGATGGATGAGGACATCGCCCCCTTTGTTAAACAGCAGTTGGAAAACGTGGGCGTCAAGGTCTTGTATTTTGCTGGCGCCCAGGAGATGCGCCTGGAGGATGGGCAAAAGGTGATGACCTTTTTGGACAAAAAGACCAAAGAAACCTATGAGGTCAAGGCCGAGGAAATCTTTTTGGCGCCCGGCATCGTACCCAATTCCGACTCCCTGGCCTTGGACAAGGCTGGCATCATCGCGGACGCGGACGGCTATATCCCAACGGATGGGAAATTAAGAACCAATATAGCGCACATCTTTGCCATTGGCGATATCAACGGCAAGTTTCCCCTGCGCCACAAGGCCAATTACGAGGCGGAGACCCTCAACAACATCCTCTTTTCTGATGATACGCGCCAGGCGCGCTATGATGCTGTCCCCCAGGCCGTGTTCACCCACCCCCAGGTGGGCAGCGTGGGGCTGTCTGAAAAGGAAGCCCGAGAAAAATACGGCGACAAGGTGCGCGTCTTCCATGGGGCATATTCCGACATCATTGCCGGCATCTCCATGGGCTATTCCAAAAAGCGGGACGATGACGGCTTTGCCAAAATCATCACCGATGATGAGAAACGCATCCTAGGCGCGCACGTGGTGGGCCCCCAGGCCGCGATGATTGTCCAGCCCTATGCCTATTTGATGGCCGCGGGCGGGCATGCCCAGGCCGGGGCCCCTGGCACCTGGCTGCCAATAGAGCAGGCAATGACCATCCACCCCACCTTCTCAGAGCTGGCCGCCTGGGCGCTGATTTATCCGCACCCGCCAAAGGGCTAATCGCTCAAATAAAAAAGGGGCCGTGATGGCCTCTCTTTTAGGTTTTCGCAAGGCGCGGGTTTTCTGGGCTTTGAAAGACCTCCCCCAAGTGGGATGATCCCCCTTGGGAATCCCGCAATCATTGCTATCTGGAATCTTCTATTTTCATAAAGCGGGGCACGATTTGCCCCTCAAATGCCACCTGCTCTAAAAACATGGCTACCGGGCGCACCCAAAGGCCTTTTTCGCCGTACAATGCCCGATAGACCACCAGGGTCTCCAGGGTTTCAGAGTGCTGGGCAAGGCCCAACACCTCATACAGCCCGCCTTTGAAATGCCGGTAGCGGCCAGGGACGATCACAATTCCTCCCGGGGCGGGGGGAAGATGACGGTGACGGTGGTGCCCTTGCCAGGCGCGCTCATCAGATTGATTTTGGCCTTGTGGAACTCCGCGGCGTGCTTGACAATGGATAAGCCAAGACCCGTGCCCCCCGTTTCCTTGGAGCGGCTTTTGTCTGTGCGGTAGAAGCGCTCAAACACGCGGTCCTGGTGCTCAGGCTCAATGCCAATACCGGTGTCAGACACCTGCAAGACGGCCTGGGAGCCATTGGTCACGCGGATGTTCACCTGCCCCTGGTCCACATTATATTTAATCGCGTTGTCAATTAAGTTGGAGCACAGTTCATCCAGGAGCGTGGCCTCGCCATAGACAAAGGCGTCCTCCCCCTCATAGCGCAAGGTGACCTGCTTTTCATCGGCCGCCAACTCCAGGGAGTCGCAGACCGCGCGGGCAATCAGGTTTAAATTGACCAGGGCCTTTCGCCCGCCCCTGCTGCCCTCATCCAGGCGGGAGAGGCGCAAAATATCCTCCACCAAGGACAGCATGCGGCTGGCTTCCCGGTAAATCAGGTGATAGAACTGGCCCACATCCTCGCTCTTGACCATGCCCTTGTCCAGCATCTCGGCATACCCGCAGATGGTGGTTAGGGGGGTGCGCAGTTCATGGGACACATTGGCGGTGAACTGCTTGCGCATGCCCTCGCCCTCAATTTTATAGGTCTGATCGCTGATTAGGAGCACTGCCCCGCGGCCGGACTCTATCCTGTTGGCAAAGAGCAGGTAAAAGCGGCCGTTTAGCTCCATCACGCCGTCCGCCGTGCCATTTTTGCGCAGGTTCTCTATCAAATTGAGCATCACGGGGCTGCGGTTGATTTCCATCAGGCGAAGTCCCCGGGCCTGCTCCTTTTCCACGCTGAAGATGCTGCAAGCGCTGGGGTTGATGAGGATGATCTCCTCCCTGGCGCCCAGGGCGATAAAGCCCTCATGCATGCCGTCCAAAAGGGCGTTGAGCTCCATCCGCCTAGCTTCCAGCGCCTCCATCTGGCTGTGGGTCTTTTGGTTTTGCTGGTCGATCTTGCGGATCAAGGGCAAAATCTCGTCATAGACCACTGCCTCCTCTGGCTTTTCCACGTCAATGGACAGGATGGGCTTTAAGATGAGGTCAGTCATGTGATTGGTGAGGATGATGGTGAGGATCAGCAAGGCGACCAGCCCGATGATCAGCCAGGGCAAGACCCCATTGGCAATGCCGCGGGCCATTTGCTCAGGGGCCGCGACGCGCAGCACCGTGCCGTCTGGCAGGAGCCTGGCCGCGTACATGGCTGTGCTGTTTTTGGTGTCAGAAAAGCGCACCGCGCTGCCATAGCCGGTTTTGCGGGCCTGCTCCACCTCGGGCCTGCCGTTGTGGTTATCCAGTTCATCTGTCATCCAGTTGTCAAACAGAACGCTGCCATCCCCGGCAATCAAGGTGACACGGGAGCTGGTGATAAGCCCTTGCATCAATGAAAGGGCATCCTTGCCCTCCACCTGCTTGACCAGGCTGTCCGCCTGGTCGGTAAGCTGGGACAAAAGCTGCTCCCTGGCGACTGAGCGCACAATCAAAGCAGACATCACAATGGACACCGCGCTGAAGAATACCAGCAGGGCGATCAAACCGATGAGGATTCTGCGTTTCACTGTTTGCTCCTTAAAAGCTTAATTGGCCAGGCGGTAGCCCACGCCGCGCTTGGTTTCTATCAGGGTGGAGGCATCCCCCAATTTGGCCCTG
>CAYOOZ010000067.1:900-10837 GCA_964405705.1 uncultured Christensenella sp. | reverse complement strand
AGCTGTTTGAAGGAACGACCATAGCGCGAATCACTTTTTTCAGCAGGCCCTAATTATTGCAAGCAATAATATATGTAATGATTATGATTTTGACTTCTTTTAAGAGAAAATCCCCCGATTGCTCAGGGGATTTTACTTGATTGATATATTTTTCTTGACCTCCGGCAGGCTGGCCGCGGCCACGGACTGGCCCACGCGCCGGGCCTTCTCATCCGGCAGGGACAATTTCATCTGGCTCGCGAGCTCCGGGAACTCTTTTTCCAGGGTTTCTTGAGCCTTTTTGATGATGAGGTCGCCGCCCACGCCGCTGGTCACCCGGCCCATGATGAGGACCTGGCTGATCTGGTAAAACAGGCTGTACCAGGCGATCGCGTAGCCAAAGTAAACGCCGATGGTCTCAAAAATCTTCAGGGCCTCCGGGTTGCCATCGGTCATTTCCTTTTGGACAATCTTGAGCTTTTCAGCGGGGGTGGGGGCGGAGGACACATCAATGCCCGCGGCCGGGGCCAGCTTAATGACCGCGTCCTGGGAGAAGTACTTCACCCCGCAGCCAATGTCGCCGGACCACTCGTCCACCATGGCCTCTTCACTCAAATCCACCGGCACAAAGGCCAGTTCGTTGAGCCAGCCCATGATACGCATCTGCTCATCCACATAGCCGCCGGCCTCGCTGGTGCCCATGGCCACGCCCAGCACCTGGCCCACGTTTAAGCCCATGGCCCCGGCCAGGGCCGTGACATCACCGTCATTGGCCACCACCAGGGGCACATCGCCGATTTCCTTGGCGGCGTTGATGTAGATGTTCTTGACCTTGCTGTCAAACTCTTCCCGGGGTACGGCGATAAAGAGGCTGGCCACCATGGCCTTGTTGTCGATATAAACCCCGGCGGAGGACACGCCAATGGCGTCCACCCGGGGGAGGTGGGAGGCAGCGGTCTTAAACGCGCTTAGGATGCCCTCATAGTGATAATTGGGGTCTTTGGTCACCTTGGGGTGCCAGACCACTTCCTCTGAATACAGGGTTTCGCCGTCCATCACGGCGGAGACCTTGCGGTCAGACCCGCCCGCGTCAAAGCCGATGCGGCAGCCGTTTAAGTGCTTGCCAATGGAGCTGGCGTTTTCATTGGAGTGAGAGATTTCTTCCACATCCAAAGAGGATTCAACCTCAAAAGGCCGCTCATAGACCGTGGCCATGAAATCCGCGTCAAAGGCGCGGCTGCCGCCCGCCTGGTAGGCGGCCTTTAAGTGCTCATAGACCTTGGCGGAGCCAGCGGTGATGATTTTGTAGCCGCCGCGCACCCACAAGAGGCTCTTAACCAGGCGGTCCACCAGCTTGATGGTCCGCTTGTCATCCACGCCTTCTTGCAGTAGGTTCAAGGAATAAGAGGAATACAGGCCTTCCGTCCTGATGATGCGCACCGCAAAGGGGACTCCGCCGCCAGATTGCGAAACGGCGGCCTGGTAGTCCCGGTATTCCAGCGCCAGGGGGGAGAACTTGGGGTCCAGGGGGGTCTGCATCTTCTTCATGTCATGCTCCTCTTGTGTATTTTAGGTTGCCTTTGATAAATACCTTCTGGGCCATCATGTCCTGGTCAAACAGGACAATGTCCGCGTCCTTGCCAACTTCCAGGGTGCCTTTGTCATTGAGCTCCCCAATGGCCAGGGCTGGGTTGTGCGTGGCGTGGTAGACCGCCTGGGCATTGGTGATGCCGGCCTTGTCGCGCAGGTTGCGAACGGCCTCATTGAGCTTTAAGACAGAGCCCGCGATGGTGCCGTTGGCCAGGCGGCACTCAATGCCCTTGACAAAGATGGGCTGCCCGCCCAGGGTGTATTCCCCATCACCCAGGCCGCCGGCGCGGGTGCAGTCCGTCACCAGGACCAGCTTTTCCTTTTTCATCCCGCGCAGGAAGGCGAAAAGCCCTTCATGCACGTGGAAGGTGTCCGCGATTAACTCAGTGGTCACAGGCGCTTGCAGGGCCGCGCCCACCACGCCCGGGTTGCGGTGGTTTAAGGGGCTCATGGCGTTGAACAAATGGGTCACATAGGAGGCGCCAGCCGCGATGGCCTGATTGGCCTGCTCATAGGTGGCGTCCGTGTGGCCGATGGAGACCACGATGTCGGACTGCTCTGTGATGCTGCGGATGGCGTCAAGCGCGCCTGGCATCTCCGGCGCCATGGTCAAAATGCGCACGATGTCCTTGTGTTTGAGCATTTTATCCGCGTCCGGTGGCAGAATGTCCTTCTCCGCCTGGGCGCCCTTGCGCTTGGGGTTGATGAAGGGGCCTTCCGCGTGCGCGCCAAGGATCTGCGCGCCGTCAAAGTCCGCCTCCGCGCTTTCTTTATTGAGCTTTCTGACGTTTTCAAGGGCGGTCTCGATCTCTTCCCAGCTCACTGTCATCGTGGTGGGGAGGAAGGAGGTGACCCCGTTTTCAAGCAATCCCTTGGCAATGGTTTTAATGCCTTCCAGGCTGCCATCTGAGGTGTCCTCGCCCAGGTAGCCATGGATGTGCAGGTCAATGAGCCCGGGGGAGACCAAAAGGCCCTTGGCGTCAATGATCTGCGTGCCCTCGGGGATTTTATCCACGGGTACAAGGCCCATGATCTTGCTGCCAAAAAGGAGGGCTTGATCCCTGACTTCCTCCTGGCCTAATAAAATGGTACCGTTGATGATTGCTTTCATTTTTGCCCATCCTTCGTATTTCTTTCACTGGGATTATACTACAAGTCCGCCTGTTTTTAAACACGCTGTCGGCCGTTTGCGCTTAAATTGTTCTACAAACCTTGGGTTTTTTAGGCATTGTATGATTTGACACCCTTGTTTGGGTGCTTTATATTATATCATGTGAAAAAACGCGTTGGGCCATGCAGGCCAAAAGGCGCAAAATGATCTTGATCAAAAGGAGGGGCCGGTGTTTTCACACCATCAAAACACGCAGGAGGATTGGCCGGAGGGCGCGATGCAAAGCCAGGTCACAAGGGCCAGGCCGGTCTTTGTCAACCTGAAGACCCGCCTGCACCTAAATGGCGTCAATGCCCTTCTTTCGCCCACCACCCGCCACCTCAATGAGACCCAGTATAAAAGGATGCTCTCCGCCTGGCAAAACCTGGAGCAGTACCATGTCTATGGCTACCTGCACCACCAAAAGGTGGTGGCCCTCCTGGCGTTGGAAGGCACCCCCGGGCAGTCCGCCCGCATCCTCTCCATCGCCGTGACCCCAAGCTATCAGGGCCGCGGGTTTGGCAAGCGCCTGGTGGTGGAGACTTTTTGCTCCTTAAACCTGCAAGTGCTGTCCACCAGGAGCCTTTCAGGAACGCTTCCTTTTTATGAGGGCTTGCAGTTTGCCTGCCAGGTGGAGCAAAACCAGGCGGGCAGCCCCACGTATTCCTGTGTACTAACCCGGGAGGCCCTTTTTGCGGCCTTCACGCATGAGTACTCCGCCGGCGCCGTCCTTTTTTGCAAGATTGGGCAAGTACGCCACTATGTCCTGGTGACCGAGCTGTCGGGCAACACCGGCCTCCCCAAGGGCCATGTGGAAGGGGGGGAGAGCAACGAGGAAACCGCCCTTCGCGAAATCATGGAGGAAACGGGGCTGACCGCCTGGATTGTGCCCGGCTTTGGCGGGGAGATTGTCTATCCCCAGGGCAAGGGCATGCTCAAGCACTTCACCTATTTCCTGGCGGAATTTGACCCGCAGGATCCTGTGATTTCAGGCCCGGATGTTAAGGCCCTCCTGTTGCCCTATGAGCAGGCCCTGCGCAAGCTGTCCTTTGCCGATGTGCGCGTGATTTTAAGAAAAGCAGAAGAAACGCTGGTTTTGAAGGACATGGAGGTTTGAATCCAACAAACCTGTGTAAAATCATGAATGTTCATCTTGAGAAACCCGGCAATCAGGAATAAACTGAAGGTGGACACTCAAAAGCACGTTTGTGCTGATTGAAAGGAGAAATTTCTCATGGGCAACATCGTTCAAATCCTGATTCAACTGGTTTCCGGCGCGGTCGGCGGCAATGCCGCGGGCAAGGCAGCGCCCAAACTCTCCCTGGGCAACATCGGCAACACCATCGTCGGCCTCTTGGGCGGCCTGGGTGGCAGCCAGCTGCTGGGCGCTTTGAACATCGGCTCTGGTGATGTGGGCAGCATCATTGCCTCCATCCTGGGCGGCGGCGTGGGCGGCGGCCTTTTGACCGTCATCGCCGGCTTTGTCAAAAACCTGCTGGCCAAGAAATAACTGATTCGCTAAGCAAAAGGACTGTAGCTCTATGCGGTTACAGTCCTTTTTCTATGTTTATTTACACACCCGGGCCTTGCTCAAACCCCCAATTCTTTGACCTGTGTTGACTTTATCGCTGCCTGCCTTGTTTGAAGCAGCCAAAGTACCATAGCCAGGCCAGGCTGGCGGCATAGGCCAGGGCGCCTGAGATCAGGATGGCAAGGCCTTCCCGCGTGATTTCCCAGCCCGCCATGGGCCCGGTTAAAAGCCTGATGAGGATGGGCACCAGCACATAGCAAAAAGGCAGGGGAAGCAGCAATAGCAGGAAGCGCCTGATGTTCTCCTGTTTTTTCAGCAGCAGATAAAGGACCAACAGGACGACCGCAAGGGCGGCCGCTGCCATCGTGTAGTAATTGAGCGCCAGCCTGGGCAGCACCATCATGCCGCCCTCCACCTTTTCACCATACAGCAGCACAGCCTCCTGCCCGGGGTAGGCATAGTAGATGCTGGACTTTTCACTGACATCGCCAAAGCTGGCCAGGGTGTTCCTCACATAGGAGGGCTTGGCGTCATACAGCGTCACAAAATAGTCCATCCCCACCCCGTCTGATTTTGACAGGGCAGAAATGTAAACGGAAGCCCCGCCCTGGTAATCCAGTTCCAGGCTGCCATCCTCCGCCCGGCCCACGGAGACGCTGCCCTCCTGATAGGGGATGTAGTGGGGCTTGGTCAGGTAATAAAGGGACAGCGTGGCTAAAAAACAGACCGTTAAGGCCACGGCCAGGGCCAGCGCCCGCCGCTTTAGCTTGAGCTTTCGGCTTAAATTTTGCATCACAGCCTGGTTTTCCTGGGCGGGCGCCTTGGTTTTTTCAAGGGTCTCCTGGTGCTCCTTCATGCAATCAGCGCAGGCTTTCAAATGCTCCTCCATCAAGAGGGCGCTCTCTTTTGACAGCATTTTCTCCTGGTACAAGGGCAGCAAATCTCTCACCAAAGAACAGGGTATCATTTTTCTTCCTCCTTGAAGCCTTCGATCAGCTTCTTGCGGGCCCGGTGGTAGACCACACAGGCCCAGTTGCTTGTTTTTGAAAACAGCTCGCCAATTTGTTGGAAGGACAATCCGCCCATCACGCGCAGGGTAAAGACCTCCTTGTAGGGCTCAGAAAGGGCGTGCAGGGCCTGGTGCGCGCGCTTGGCGTCCTCACCCTTGATCAGCTGCTCAACAAAGTCGGTTTCGGCCTTCAGGTCCTCCGGCACCTCGGCCACAGGGCGGCGCTTTTGCCTGCGCATTTCGTCCAAAAAGAGGTTTTTTAGAATCTGGCACAGCCAGACGCGCAGCTCGCCCTCGCCCCGAAAGTCCTTCATTTTGTCCATGGCCTTTAAAAAGCAGTCGCTGGTCAAGTCCTGGGACAGGGCTTCATCCCCCTGGGTTAAGTGCAGGGCGTAGCGGTAGACATCGCCAAAATGGGCCAAATAGACGCCCTCAACCTCGCGCAAGCCTTCATCCCTCCCTTCCATCTATCAGACGCTCATCAAGCAATAATCTTACAAAAAGGTGCTGATTAATTCTTCAGCACCAAAAATTTCCTTATGAATCCCTCATTAACATAAAAATTAAAGTTTTCACGCCGCTTTTTTCAAACAAGCGGCCGTTCCCTCGTCCTCATCCGTCCCCTAAACCACATCAGCGGGCATCTCCGGCATGGGGCCAAAGTACTCTGTCATCTGCGCGTCAGTCAAGCTAAACCACTCCTTGACCTGCTTCCAGCAGTTGGTGGGGCGCTTTTTGACCACGTTTTTCATGCGGGCGACGCGGGTGTTCCACCAGCGCATGCTGCCGTCCACGGTCTGGGGCTGCTCAGAGGAAATGCTCTTTAAGTGGTAGGAGGACCAGCGCTGGAAGTGCATCATCATCTCCGGCTGGATGAGGTTGTAGCACTCATCAATTTGCCGCAGCATGACATCCGTGGTCAAGGTCTGGAAGATCTGGCCAAAGCGGCGGAGGAACTTGTCCTGCATCTCCGGGCTCTCCAGGAGCTTGCGGATTAAGGTGTTGTCAATAGCGCGGTTCACGCCCGTGCCCCTGGGGTCTAAGATAATCTTGATGCCGTTGAAGTTGGAGTCAAAGAGGCCGTAGTCCAAGTCAAAGAGGATCCAGCGCCATTTGCCGCCGGGCACTTTGTAATAGCGAATGTTACCGGTGTCGCTGTTGGCGAAGAAGGCCTCAAAGATCATGTAGTCAAAATAGTTGTCAACGTCAATCCGGTCGGTTAAGTATTGAAGGTCAGCGGGGTTTTTCCCAGGGGAGAGGGTCTTGGCCGTCTTGACCAATTCCTGGTACTCGGTGTTGTTGCCCCAGTAAGCCTTGCCGTTGGCCTCCAGGATGGTCATGTCATCGGCCTGCTCCAGGGGGAGGCCCTCGTGCTGGGCCACAAAATAGCGGCTCACGCGCTCGCGCATGTTGTAATGCCCCCAGTACTGCCCGTTTAGGTAGACAATGACCGGGTTCCAGGCTTGGTGAATGACGGTGGTATCAATCAGGTCCACCAGGCGGGATTGCACGCCATCCGCCATGCGCGTCCAAACAGCGTCATTGCCGCTCACGCGAAGAACAAAGGATTTGTACTGGTCAAAGGGCCGGTCATCAAACAGGGCGGCGTTAAAGTACTTCTGCCCAAACTTGGCCCTGGCCTGCACCTTGAAGGATTTTTGTGGCATGTCCAGGGAGTACTGGCCAATCAGGCCAAAGGTGACGCCCTGGCTAAAGAGCACCTCATCAGTCGCGGAATCAAACATCTCCGCGTAGCCAGGCCGGTGCGCCTTGCCATGGGTGGCATAGGTGGGGTAGGGGTTTTTAAAGGGGATTTTGGTATAGCTGTTGATGTCCACGCCCTCGCCAAAGGCCAGCATGCCGGTGGCAGGATCCCACAGCTCAAAGGGGTCGGTGGTTAAGGCCACCACAGGCACGGAGAAATAGGTTTTCATTACATAGGTGGCCGTGATGACATCAGAGGGCTGTAAGCCAGCGACAAAATTGCGTGCGCGCACCACCAGGGTGTCCTTGATCTCAAGGGGCCTGGTGTAGACCTGGCTGTTTTGTATGGTCGGGATGGAGCCATCCAGGGTGTAGCGGATTTCGCCGCCCTCCTGCGCTGTTAACTCAATGGTGAGGTTTTGCTTATAAAGCCCGCCGGGCTGTGAGAAAGCGGGGGAGGAGGCAAAGCCCACAAAGCCAGGGCCATTGGCGCTCCCGGGCGTGGGTGTCTCAAAATAAAAAAAACCGCTCTTGTCGGTTGCCCGGCCATAGGAGATGTCGGTCTTGATTTCCGGCAGCACCATGCGGTCAATGACCCGGCCCTCCGGGTCTGAAAGGGTGGCGATTTCACCGCCCGCGCGGGCCAAGGCAAAGCTCCCCCGAAGGGCTGAGGCATCCGTCCCCGGGGATTTGCTTTTGTCTAAGTGGATGACTTTATATTCCCCCGGCCAGATGCTGGTGCCATTGGGAAACTGCCACTTGCGCGGCCAGGTGATGTTGTCAGACAGCCCAAAGCCGGACAGGTTGACCACCTGGTCGCTTCCGTTGTAAATCTCCACCCAGTCGCTGATGGGGCCGGAGGCGGAGGGCTTGATGGTGTCGTTGCTGCTCATGGCCTCGGTGATGTAGACCTTGTAGGGGTTGACCGCGCGCAGGTAGTCATCGGCCATCAAAAAGCCGGTCTTGTCGTTGCTCACCCCGGGGGTGGGCTGGGAAAAGACCTGCCAGTCCCCGGTTGTAGGGTTGCGGCCAAAGCTGTGGTCAACGGGCATGTTGGGGTAGGTGATGCGGTCTAACATCTGGCCCTGCCGGGTGGACAGGGTAACGGTCTCGCCCTCGCCGGAGAGGGAGAAATTGGTGTGCGGGTAGGTGGCGGTGTTGTCACGGTTCTTGCCGGAGGCAAAGACCAGGTAATAGCCATTGGGCGCGATGGCCGCGTTCTCCGGGAAGAACCACTTGGTGGGCCGCTGCGCGTTGTCAGACAGCGCAAAGCCGTTTAGGCTGATTTGCTCATTGGAGGTGTTTTTAATCTCAATCCAGTCGGATAATTCGCCGTCCTCATCCCGCAGGCCGCTCCTGGGCGCGGGGCAGATCTCATTGATGATGAGCTTGCCTGTCGCCACCACGTTGGTGCCCAAATAGGCCTCATGCCCTTCCCTGGTGTTGGTGTGGCCAGGGGAGTAAAGATCGCTTTTGATAAAGGTGCCGTCTGCTTGCAGGGCATAGACCTCATTGGCGTTTAAGGTGGGGGTGTTCTCCACCTTGTCCAGGACATAGCCATTGCGGTCAAAAAGGTAGACGGAGGCCGTGATGCTGGAAATCTTGAATTTGGCGTGCAGGGGCAATAAGGCGGTGTTCTGGTTGGTGCCATCGCAAAAGACGATGATGCGCTCATCCGGCTGCAAGATCATGTCTGGGAAGATGAAGCGCGCGCGGTCAGGACGGTCAGACAGGGTGAGGCCGTCTAAGGAGATGGGCTCATTGGATACATTGGCAATTTCCACCCAGTCGGGGAAGTTCCCGTTCTCATCCGGGAAGGCGGAGGCATTGTCCGCCATGATTTCCGTGATGCGCAGGCCCACAGCCTCCTGGTTATCCGCGCCGGAGGAAGCGATATTGAGCGCCTTTTGGGTGATCTCCAGCGGGGAAATGATCAAAAACAGGGCGATGACGCCCAAACAGACAGCCAAAAGACCCAGGCGGGTTTCCCCTCGCCGGGCGCGCCTCTTGGGCTGGCGGTTGTTCAAATTGGACATGGAGGTTCCTTCCTGGTTTTAGTATTCCCGAAGTACAAAGATGGTTTGTCCGGGGTTGTGGCTGGTTTCCAGGCGGAGCACGCGCGGGTGCCTGGCAAATTCCTCAAGGAGCATCTCGCGTATGGCGCTGCCCTGGCGGTAGCCATGAATGATCTTGAGGCGGTATTCCGCGGCGCTTGCGCTTCTTAGGGCGGAAGCGACAGCCATCCTGGCCTGAAAGAGGTTCTTTCCATGCAGGTCCAGTTCCATACAAACCTCCCACAGAGAAATCATGAACAGTATAAACCATACCCGGGGTCCTTTTCAAGGCAGGCCATCCAAAAGGCTTGAAAACGCTTATTTATTTCTTTCTAATCTGTTAAGAATGTGAGACAGGTAGCGGGAAACCACGTGGGAATAACCATTGGCATACAGCATTCGGGTGCCCACCGCGTCCTCAATTTCGTTAAAGACCAGTTGGCCCTGATGGGGGATAAAATCAATGCCGACCAAGCCAAAATCATAGACAGACATCAAATCATTTACAAATTGTTTTTCTTTTGGGCCCAGGGGATAGGGCTGCCCCTCCCCGCCCTGGCCGATGTTGCTGCGAAAGTCCGTGTGCGAGACCCGCCGCATGGTGGCAAAAATCTCCCGCCCAAGGACATAGACCCGCACATCCTGCCCCGGCGTGTCAGACAGGGGCTGCGCCAGGGCGTCATCGCCCGCGCAACCTTTCAGGGCCTGCTGGAAGGAGGCGTCATCTAAGGCCAAAAAGACCTTGCGCCCGCCGTTGCTGCGCACGGCCTTGACCACAACGGGGTAGGGGAAGGGGGCTGTTTTCTCATCCCCGCGCAGAAAAACTGTGTCCATCACGGGGAAAAGCCCGCTCATCACCTGGTGGGTACGCCTTTTGTCATTGAACAATTCCGCCACCTGGGCTGAGTTGAAAACAGGGA
>CAYOOZ010000067.1:0-890 GCA_964405705.1 uncultured Christensenella sp. | reverse complement strand
AACTGATGGGAAAGGAGCGGCTGGTTTAAGCGCATAATGGCGGCATCCGGCAGGCGCAGGCCGCCTGTGTGGCTTATGAAGGCCGCGCCGTCCTTCATGCCGAACAATAAATCCTCATACAACACCAGGTGGACTGTACAGGCTTGCTCCCTGGCCGCCGTCAACCACTGGTCAATAAAAAAGCGGTTGCGTTCCACCTGGTTTTGTTCATAGACCAGCCAGAGCGTGCTCATAGGGCTTCCTTAATCAGGCTGATGATGTGCTGCGCCGGGTTCACGCCGGTCAAGTCCATCAGGCCCAGAAAGTGCGCGTTGGAATTGACCTCGCAAATGAGGGGGCCGTCCTTGCTCTGCAAAAGATCTACCCCCGCGAAATCTACCCCGCAGGCACGGGCGGCCAGAAGGGCCAGGTTTTTTTCTTCAGTCGTGGGCGCATAGGCTTTCGCGGTGCCGCCCCGCTCGATGTTGGCCCTGAAATCCCCGCTCTCATTCACCCGCTGCATGGAGGCCACGACCTCATCACCCACCACGAACAAGCGCAGGTCATGCCCCGCGCTCTCCCTGATGAACTCCTGAAAGAGGATGTTGCCTTCAGGAATGCCCCTCACAATGGCCTTTAGCTCCTCTTCATCCCGCGCCAAATAGACCTGCTGCCCAAAGGAGCCCTTGCCCTCCTTTACTACCAGGGGAAAGGGGAGGGCGGCCATCACTTCCTTTAGAAAATCCAGGTTGGTATAGCCAATGTTGGGGAAGGTCATGGGGGATAGAATGGTCCTGGGCTGGGGGAGGGCAAACTCTTCAAAAACAAGGCTGGTGAGCGTCTTGTCATCGCAGACACCAATGGCCTTTTCCGTGTTATAAAGGCGGATGCCGGCCATCTCCATGCGCTTG
>CAYOOZ010000066.1:9332-10847 GCA_964405705.1 uncultured Christensenella sp. | reverse complement strand
TACAAGGACGCCGATGAGCGCGCGCTGGAAAGCCAGGCAACAGCGGAGCAGCGCCGGCTTTTGAAACTAAAACAAGAGGAAGAGCGGCAGGCAGAGCAAAACCGCCTGGAAGCGGAACGGGCAGCCCGGGCGGAGCAAGAACGCATCGCAGAAGAAAAGCGTCGGGCAAAGAAAAAGCGCCGGATTCTGATCGGAACGCCCATCCTAGTTGCGGTCATAGCCATCATTTTGCTGATCACCCAGGTTATCATGCCCAAAACAGCCTATCAAAAAGCGACAGACCTCTTGTCTGCAAAGCAATATGATCAGGCTGCAGAGGCTTTTACAGCCTTGGGGGACTATTCTGACAGTGCGGAAAAAGCGCAGGCATCTATCTATCAAAAAGCGACAGACCTCTTATCTGCAAAGCAATATGATCAGGCTGCAGAGGCTTTTACAGCCTTGGGGGACTATTCTGACAGTGCGGAAAAAGCGCAGGCATCTATCTATCAAAAAGCGATAGACCTCTTGTCTGCAAAGCAGTTTGACCAGGCGGTAGAAGCTTTTACAGCGCTGGGGGACTATTCTGACAGTGCTGCCATGGTGACAGAGTCCTTTTATCAGAAGGGGAAAGCCCTCCTTACGAAAGGTCAATACGCTGACGTTGCAAGACTTTTTATTCACATAAAAGATTTTAAAGATGTGGCTTCCCTCATTGCCTCAGATCCTGGATTATCCTCTGCTGCTGCTGCCGCTGAGTTTGAGCGTGTGTGGAGTGTTGGGAATGTCGTCACCTTTGGAAATTATGAGCAGGATAACAATACCAGCAATGGCAAGGAAGCCATCCAGTGGATTGTGCTCAAGCGGGATGGGGACAAAGCTTTGATTATTTCAAAGCAAAACCTGGACAGTCAACCATATCATTCAGTATATGAGTTTGTCACCTGGGAAACCAGCAGCCTTCGTATTTGGTTGAATGATCGCTTCCTCAACACTGCTTTTTCAGAGGAGGAGCAAGGGGCAATACTGACCACAAACCTGCAAAATGAGGCCAATCCGCAGTATAATACCAAGGGTGGGAACCCCACGGAGGACAAGGTGTTTTTGCTGAGCATCGCGGAGGCGGAATCGCTCTTTGGCAGCGATGCCGATCGTGTAGCGAAGAACACAGATTATGTAAAAGCGCAAGGGGCATACACGGACAAGGACAATGGGGCCGGCTGGTGGTGGCTGCGTTCGCCCGGCTACAATCTGGACATCGCCGCGATCGTGCTTACCGACGGCTCCGTCTTCCGGAGCGGCCGCAGCGTCGACTACGACTATACTGCCGTTCGCCCCGCTTTATGGCTAAATCTGACATCTGGCATCTTCTCATCTGAGGCGCCGTAGGGCCATCTGCCTGAGTGCAGTCAGGCTTCCCGCTGATTTGACGCCCCAGCGCCCTTTTGGTATCATATTTGTATCGTAAATAAAGGATGGTTTTGTATGGCCGGTCACTCAAAATGGGCAAACATCAAGCACAAAAAGGGCAAGGCG
>CAYOOZ010000066.1:871-9322 GCA_964405705.1 uncultured Christensenella sp. | reverse complement strand
AGGGTTTTTTGTGTTATGATGTATTTATACATGTATCGGGAGGGATTGTCCATGTCGGGACATAACAAATGGTCTACGATCAAGCACAAGAAGGAAAAGACGGACGCCCAGCGCGGCAAGATATTCACCAAAATTGGGCGTGAAATCGCCCTGGCCGTCAAGGAAGGCGGCAGCGACCCGGAAACCAACGGCAAGCTGCGTGACGTGGTCGCCAAGGCCAAGTCCAACAACATGCCCAATGACAACATTTTGCGCAGCATCAAAAAGGCCGCTGGCGAAACGGACAACGTGGTCTATGAGGAAATCACCTATGAGGGCTATGCCCCAGGCGGCGTGGCCGTGATTGTGGAAATCGTGACGGACAACCGCAACCGCGCGGCTTCTGAGGTGCGCCACATCTTTGACAAAAACGGCGGGGCCCTGGGCACCACCGGCTCTGTGGGCTACATGTTTGATTTTAAGGGCGTGCTGCTGATTGAGCGGGACGATAAGATGGACGAGGATGAGCTCATGATGGCTGCCCTGGAAGCCGGGGCGGAGGATGTGCAGGGCAGCGAGGAAGGCTTTGAAATCCACACCGCGCCCAGCGATTTTTCCTCCGTCCGGGATGAGCTTGAGAAGGCCGGCTATGTCTTTGTGTCCGCCGAGCGGCAAAAGCTGCCCCAGACCAATGTGGACATCGCGGATGAGGAAGTCCTGCAAAAGGTGGAAAAGCTGCTGGAAATGCTGGAGGACAACGAGGATGTGATGGCCGTTTTCCACAACGCCAACCTGCCTGAGGAAGAGGATGAGGAATAGAAGGCTTCTTTCAATCCCTTTTCATTGTTGTTAAAAAATGCGGGTTCCCAAAGGGGGATCATCCCCCCGTTGGTGGGTCTGGGCAAAGCCTAGAGAACGCCGTCCTTTACCCAACATCGTTCAACTGGGCTGTAACTTCATTGGCTACAGCCCCTTTTTTATAAGAAAGGAGGGGAGAACATGACGCTGAAGGACAGGATCGCGCAGGCGCGGGAGCAGATGGCGCAGGCCGCTTTGAAGGCCGGCCGCAATCCCCGTGACATCCTGCTGTGCGCGGCCTGCAAGGCCCAAAACAGCGAGACGGTGCGCCAAGCGGCGGAATATGACATCGACCTGTTTGGCGAAAACCGCATGCAGGAGATGGCCGTTCATTTGGCGGATAAAGCGTATCAAAGCAAACCCATGCACTTCATTGGCCACTTGCAGACCAACAAGGTCAGGCAGGTGGTGGGCCAGGCCGCCCTCATCCAGTCCGTGGGCTCGCTTCGCCTGTTAAACGCCATTGACAAGGCCGCCGCCCAAAAGGAAATCACCCAGGATGTTTTGATTGAGGTCAACATTGGCCAGGAGGCGGGCAAGGCCGGCGTGACGGTGGGGGAGCTGCCCTTCCTGCTGGAAAAAGCCAGTGAACTGCCCAATATCCGCCTGCGTGGGCTCATGGCCATCCCCCCGCCCGGCCCGGAGAAGGAGACGCGACAATATTTCGCCCGGATGTTCGCTTTACAAGAGCAGGTCAAGGGGAAGGCCGGGGCAAACAGCCGGATAGACACCCTCTCCCTGGGCATGAGCGACAGCTTTGTCTGGGCCATCCTGGAAGGGGCCACCCTGGTGCGCGTGGGCCGGCAGATTTTCGGTGAGCGGGTGTAGCCCCTGCCTTTGTCCAATTCAAACATTCAAATTTTCTAAACGAACAAATTTCCCATAAAGATTTCGCTGCCCGGCTTTCAAAGCGCTTGTTCTCAAAGAGAAATCAGCGTTTTCGCGGTTTTCGCGCGTTTTCGTTGGCTGGGTTTTGTACTATTCTTGTTTTTATAGGGCTCCAGCAGGGCGGCGACCTGCCCGTTCCCGCGCTTGTTCACCTGGGCCAAGGCCAGCAGCGCCGCCATCAAACGGCTGAACATCGGCCGCTCCGGCATCAGGCGCAAGATGGCATCCGGCGGCACGCCCCGCCCCATCACTTCGCAAAGCCCGTCCCAGGCGTCGGGCACATCCACCTCACCCTCATACTGATTTAACAGCCTTTGGGCGACAGCGCCGCGGGCCTTGCTGCTGCTTTGCCAGGCCAGGTCAAACAGGAGCTCACAAGGCGGATCCCGCAAAAGCTCCATCAGGCTGGGCGCCTTCCCCACAAGGGCTGTGTGAAAGGTTTGCGGTTTTGCGTTTAAGTCTTGGTTTATAGGATTCTTTAGGGGTTTGCCTTTGGGCTTATCTGCCAAGCTATCCTCCGTCTTGGGCGTTATGTTGCCCGCGTCCCCTTCCGTTTTTCCAGTGTTCACAAGCGCTGTGAGCGCCGTTTGCGCGCCATCGCCCGCCTCCTCCATCTCCCGCTTCAAAGTAAAATAATTCATCTTGTACTGGGGCATCAGCGCGTTGCGCTTTCCCTTGCGGTAGCAGATTAGCCCATGCTTCACCAGCCCCTTCCTGGCCCGAAAGAGGATGTCCACCGCCGAGTCCCCGGCCCCAAAGCTGGTCTGCGCCAGCACCACGGAATTGGCCAGGGTCAGGTACTCATCCGGCCAGTCGGCGCCCCTGGCCTCCTTATTAAACAGCTCCAAAAGCCCATGCCAGAGCATGAACTCGTTGGCCGTCAGCCGCTTATTGACCGCAAAGCGCTGAAAATCCCTGCATTCCATAATGTAATTCACCCGGGGCATTCTTTTGCCACCTCCATCTTCATTGGATTGAGCCTATCAAATTTCCCCCGGACATTCACCGACATCGCATGACATCTTTGCATTTGTCCATTTTGGGGAAAATCCATTTTGCCCCCCTGCTATCCCCGGTTTGCCCGGGTGTGATACAATACCCCTGAAAAAAGATTGGGGGAACGAATGGGAGACGCGCCCTATGAATTGCTCGCCCTGGGCCTGCGATATTGGTTTGTCCTGCTGCTTCTGCTCACCTTGTTGCGGGCAGTCTACTTGATGTGGAGCGAAAACAGGGCCTATCAAAAAGCGCTGCGCCGCCTGCCTGACGCCGGTACCATTGGCGAGGTGGTGGATTTGCAGTCCGGCAAAAGCCAGCCCCTGCCCCGGGAGGGGCTTTTGGGCTCTGGTCGTGGCTGTGATATCCGCTTTCCCCGCCTGCACCGCCGGGAGATGGAGTTTGTCTTTCGCCCGGGCCTGGGCTTAAAACTCATCCCCATCCACCGCAAGCACCAGTCCATCCTGGACGGTGAGCCCCTCAACAAGGCCGATTCCTATGCCCTGCATGGCACCATCCTTGAAATCCATGGGCATTCCCTGCGTTTTCGCCTCTTTGCCGGCCTGGACCTGCCCAACCGCGAGCCCTTCATGGAGGAGGGGGAGGCCCTTTATACTGATGGCCCATCCTCCCCCTGGGAAGCGCCCCTGCCCTATACGCCGCCTGATCAGGGAGCTGCTCCTGATGCCTTTGAGGAGGTGCCCTTTACCCTGCCAGGGGAATACCTGACCCCGCCAACAAACAACGAACCAAATCACGGTGAACCCTATGAAAACTGAAAAACAAGGCGCGCAGAACAAGTGGCTGACCCTGCCGGGGATGCTCTTCTTCTTCACAGCCTTTTTGCTCCTGGGCTTAAAGGATTATGATTACCGGGCCTTCATTCTGGCCGCCGCCCTGCCCATTGGCTTTTATCTTTTAACCGCCATCCTCCCGCGCGTGCTGCCCGCTGACCGCATCCTCCTGTGCCTGGTCAACTTCCTCTGCGGGCTGGGCATCCTCGTCCTCTTTCGCTTAAACCCCCAGCGCGGCATGGACCAGGTGGTCAATTACGCCGTTGGCCTCCTTGGCATGGTGCTCTGCCTGCTCCTGGTGCGCTTCTGGCACCGCTTTAAGTGGACAGTGCCCATCATCATGCTGGTGTCCGCCCTCCTAATGGCCCTGCCCCTCCTCATTGGCACGGTCAAAAACGGGGCCAAGGCCTGGGTCAGCCTCTTTGGCGTCTCCTTTCAGCCCAGCGAGATCATCAAGGTCGCCCTCCTCCTGCTCTTGGCCTCCCTGCTCTCCCAGCGCATGGTGCTGCCCGCCCTGGCCTTCTCCGTCCTCTGCCTGGGCCTGCTCTTTTTGCAGCGGGACTTGGGCACCGCCCTTTTGTATTACGCCACTGTCCTTTTGATGGTCTATGTGTCCACCGGCAGCCTCTCCTTTATCTCCCTGGGCCTCTTGGGTGGCGCCAGCGCGGCCTATGTGGGCTATGTCTTCAACACCTATGTGCAAAACCGCGTCAAAATCTGGCAAAACCCCTGGGCGGACCCTTATGGCGTCAGCTATCAGGTCGTGCAGTCCATGGTTGCCATGGTCAATGGCGGCGCGTGGGGGACTGGCCTGGGCCTGGGCAGCGCGAAGATCATCCCGGAGGTGGAGACCGATTTTATCTTCGCCGCCGTCTTTCATGAGTTTGGCCTGCTTTTTGGCATTGGCATTATCCTCATCTATCTGCTCATCTTCCTGCGCGGTGTCTCCATCGCCAAGAAGGCGCGCACCCGCTTTCACGTGCTCTTGGCCCTGGGCTGCTCCGCCCTCATCACCATCCAGACCTTTGTCATCATTGGCGGCAACATCAACATGATCCCCCTAACCGGCGTCACCCTGCCCTTTATCAGCTATGGCGGCACCTCCCTGGTCTCCAGCCTGTGCATCATGGGCTTATTGCAGGGCGTGGCCAACGCCAATGAGCGCGGCTTACAGGAGGATCAGATGATTGCCATGCTTGGGGAGGACCGCCTATGAAGCTCATGAAACGCAAGCTCCGCCTCATGGTCATTGCCGTTTCCCTTTTGATGACCACCCTCATCCTCTATGGCGCCATCTCCCTTGGCACCTCCGGCAACCGCTGGTTTTCCTCCTCCGTCAACACCGCCCTGCGCAAGGTCAGGTCAGACGTCATCCCCGGCCGTGTCTATGACCGGGACAATGTCCCCATCGCCTTTAACAATGATGCCGGCGAGCGGCTATACCACCCGGATGAGCTCACCCGAAGATCCCTTGTGCACGCCCTGGGCACCAAGTCCGGCCTGGTCAAAAACGGGACGGAGACCTTTTTTTCCTACCTCCTCTACGCCTATGACGCGGGCTACCTCTCCCGCCTCTCCGCCGCCTTCACCGGGCAAACGCGCCAGGGCTACAACCTGCGCTTGAGCCTCTCCTCCCGCCTCTCCCGCCATATCATGGATCGCTTCCCAGCGGACAAAACCGGCGCTGTTGTCGTCATGAACTATCGCACCGGCGAGATCCTGGCCCTCACCTCCTTCCCGCACTTTGACCCGCACAATGCCTCCGGCATCGCCCGAGACCTCCAAAAGCCCTACATCAACAACGCCACCCAGTGGCGCAGCGCGCCCGGCTCCACCTTCAAGGTCATCACCCTGGCCGCCGCGATTAAGAACATCCCCGATGCCCTCAACCACACCTACACCTGCTCTGGCTCCTTCCCTGTTGGGGACATTGTCATCACCGATGCCGGCATGGCCGCCCACGGCGAAATCACCTTGGACCGCGCCCTTACCGTCTCCTGCAACATCGCTTTTGCGCAGGCGGCCCTTGAATTGGGCGATGAGAAGTTAAGGGAGACCGCCGCTGCCTTTGGCCTGTCCGACCATATCCTTTTCTCCGACCTGGTCGTTGAAAACTCCGTCTATCCCACCCGCAACCGCACCGCGAGGGAGGTTGCCTGGACTGGGCCTGGGCAGTCCGCCCTGGCCGTCACCCCCTTGCAGATGTGCATGGTGGCCTCCGCCATCGCCAATTCCGGCGAGATGATGGAGCCCAAGCTCCTCCTGCAGGCCGTGGACAATTTCCGCGTCGGCAAGGCCGCCCTGGCCACCAACCTCTATAAGACCGCGCTCACGCCCCAGGAGGCCGATCTCCTCAAGTCTTCCATGCTCAAGGTGGTCAAGTCCGGTACCGGTCGCCAGGCCGCCGTCCCTGGTCTCTCCATCGCCGGCAAGACCGGCTCCTCCCAAATCGACGGGCAGGAGCGCACCAATGCCTGGTTCATCGGCTTCATTGACGATATGACCCTGCCTTACGCCGTTTGCGTCGTCGTCAACAACGCCGGCGAGGGCAGCCGCCAGGCCGCGCTCATCGCCAGGAGCATTTTTGAGTTCTTGAATAATAATCGGTAGGACGGGGGATTAAAGAACGATTAAAAGGAAACGGCCGCTTTTTTGAAAAAAAGCGGCGCAAAAAACTTTAACTGGTAAAAATTATATTCATAAAAAATAGATTCTAAAGTTCTTTTGCTTCTTTTCTTTCAAGAAAAGAAGCGTTCCTCTTCGTTCTCCATCTTCCCCCTAAATGTCCTCAATGGGCGTGTCCTCATCAATGATGATGTCGCTCTTTGTCTCCATGAACTCCTCGTC
The DNA here is from genome assembly GCA_964405705.1 of uncultured Christensenella sp. GTDB lineage: Bacteria > Bacillota > Clostridia > Christensenellales > Aristaeellaceae > UBA6115. Next base: position 2,960 of record CAYOOZ010000066.1, on the reverse strand, counting down.
CAAATCATCAAGGGCGACAATGGCGGCGGCGCGGGCGGGCTTGCCCTCGGCTTTCTGGGGCTGGGGCGGGTTTAAGCGGGTGACCTGATCTGCGGGGAAGGTGTGGATGTCGGTGGTATCACCCTGGGTGATGCGCACATTGACGGTCTCCAGGAGGGCATTTAACTGGGTGACGATGCCGCGGCCCAAGGGGGTGATGACCTCCTTGCCCAGGCGGGGCATGCGCTTGCGCGCTTTCTCGTACTGGTCCTGCTCGTACTTTAAGCAGCACATGAGGCGGCCGCAGACGCCGGAAATCTTGGTGGGGTTTAGGGAGAGGGACTGCTCCTTGGCCATGCGGATGGAGACGGGGGCGAACTCGTTTAAGTGGTTGGAGCAGCAAAGGCCGCGCCCGCAGGAGCCAATGCCGGTGATCATCTTGGCTTCATCGCGCACGCCGATTTGCTTAAGCTCAATGCGGGTTTTGAAGATGGAGGCCAGGTCCTTGACCAGGGCGCGGAAGTCCACGCGCCCGCCGGAGGTGAAGGAGGCGATCAACTTATTGCCCTCAAAGGTGATTTGCACGCTGACCAATTTCATGTCCAGCTTGTGCACGGCAATGCGCTCGCGCACGATGTCAAAGGCTTGGGCCTCTTTCTGGCGCAGGGCCTCATGCGTCTTGATGTCATGCTCATTGGCGACGCGGGTGACGCTTTGCAGGGGGGATTTGAGCATGGCCTCGGGGAGTTCCTGGGCGGTCTGCACCACGGTGGCCATTTCAAGGCCGCTGGCAGTGGGCACCAGGACTTTTTCACCCAGGGGCAGATCAATTTCTCCGGGCAGGAGATAGTGGCGCCTTCCAAGGTCGGTAAAGGTAACGCCAATGACGGTGGGCATCTTAGTTTTCCTCCAATGATTCGATTAAAAGGCCGTCGATGATGGCCTGCCAGGACAGGTTGCTGGCTTGCATGCGCCTGGCCTTGAACACGCCCTCCATGAGCGCGTGGGCTTTTGCGGTGTTTTTGGGGCTTTCGGGGTCCTTTAAGAGGCGCCCTGCGGACAGGAGGGTGTAGTCCAGGATTTGGTCGGCCCTGTCCCTGGTGTCCTTAAAGCGCTTGGAAAAGGCGGGAAGGAGGGATAAATGGGTGAAGGAGAGGATGGTCTCATCCACCAGACGCTTGGTTGTAAAGAAGGAATTGTCCTTCGCGATGCGCTGGGCGCGCCCAGGGCTGCCAAAGGCCAGGGGGGCGAGGTTGGCGGCCTCCCGCGCCGGCATCCCGGAAGTTGTGAGGGCTTTTTCAATCTGGTCCTCCTCCCAGGGCGGGAGGCGGAAGGTCTGCGCCCTGGAGCGGATGGTGAGGAGGACGCCCTCCTCATTGGCGCAGGTGAGGATAAAAAAGGTGGCGGGGTCCGGCTCCTCCACGGCCTTTAGGAGCGCGTTTTGCGCCTGGGGCGTGAAGGTGTCCACAAGGTGGAGGATGACCACCCGCGGCCCGGCACTGAAAGGGTAGGTGGCCAGGCTGTCCAGGAGGTCGCGCGCCTGCTCCACCTTGACGGTACGGGCGCGGTCCTGGGCCTTGACCTCAAGGATATTGACATGGTTGTTGGCGATGACCTTAACGCAGCCGGGGCAGACCCCGCAGGGCTTGTCCTGGCTTTCACACAGCAGGGTCTGGGCCAATAATTGGGCCAGGGTAGCCTTTCCAACGCCAAATGGCCCTGAGAGCATCAGGGCATGTGGCGCTTTCAAACTGGCGTATTGAGAAATCAGCCGGGGGATGTTATCAGACAGCTGTTCAAAAAAAGCAAGCTGTTGCCGGGTCGTAACGGGCAAAGTCATCTATGGGGCTTAGATTTTTAAGAACTGGTCCACAGTCAGCACAAATACTGTCGCGCCGCCCACGGTGACCTCAATGGGGTAGGGGGCATACATTCCGGTCGCGCCGCCCATGGTGACGGGGGAGGTGGCAATCTGCTTGCGGCTCTTGCAAACCTTTTCAATCAAGCCCATGCAGGTGTCATACCTGTCGTCCTCAACGCCAACTAAAAGGGTGGTGTTGCCCGCCCGTAAAAAACCGCCTGTGGTCGCCAATTTGGTGACACCAAAGCC
>CAYOOZ010000066.1:0-861 GCA_964405705.1 uncultured Christensenella sp. | reverse complement strand
ACTGACAAGGTGCGCCGCGTCCTCATCCTGCACAATAGCGATAATCAGCTTCATTGGCTGGCCTCCTTTGCTGTATGGAGCTGTGCTCCATATGGATTTACACAATTATACATCAGTTTGACATTGGGTTCAAGCGTTTGGGGGTGGGGGGGATCCTGACTTCCCTTTTACACTGTAGAGTAATGATGCCATCCTGCTAATCTTCCGGCGCTTGGGGGAGCACCCAGGGCAATTCTGCGCTTAGATGTATAAAGAAATGTGGTTTTGGCATCCGGGTGACATCATACATCAAATCAGGTGAATCCGCTTGATACAAGGTGACCTGCGCGGCATCTGAGTGGAGGGGCAGCGCGTCTTTGGTCAATTCTCCAGATACGGCGAAATACACCTCATAGCGCCTCATTGTTTTCTCATGATTCCATGAGAAGTCCATCACTTCAATTTCGCCTTTCATATCAAAGCCAAACTCATCCACCCAATGCTCCGTAGCCAATGTTGAATTGGCAATAGCCATCCTGAAATTGCGGCAATACAAGCAAGAGCAGGGCTCTTTTTGAAGGCTATGAAACCTTTGGTCATGGTCAAATCAACTTGATAAAGGCGGCGCATCTGTCCCACTTCCATTTTTTTATACAATGATAAACAATATCGTAATTGTACGAAGAAAGCAATCTATTGACTTGTGAAAGCAATAAATAGCACTCACAATCACCAAGAATAATTCTTCAACTCACATTTGTTATTAAAGAAATTCTCCATTAATAGAAATCATGCTGGATTTTTACTTGTATGTTTCGACCGCTTTGTGCTAGATAGTGTCTACACGAGAATTGTGATATAATGGTGTCATCACTGAAAGGG
>CAYOOZ010000065.1:0-10883 GCA_964405705.1 uncultured Christensenella sp. | reverse complement strand
CCTTTCAGTGATGACACCATTATATCACAATTCTCGTGTAGACACTATCTAGGATGACCACATTGAGTTCTTCGCCGGATTTGCCCAGCTTCTCAACATAGTTGGCGGTCCACAGCGCCATGCGGCGGCCTTCCTCAACAAAGTCCCCACCAAAGGCGGCAGCGTAGGTGATCTGATCCAGGGTGCTCTGCTCGGGCATGCGGTCCAAGAGAATCAGGGGGATCTCAGCCTCATTGACTTCCTTTAAGACCTCATCCCAGCCGGTGGAAACAACGCCGGTGAAGAGGATGTAGTCAACGCCCTGGGAGATGAAGTTGCGCAGGGCCTTCACCTGGTTCTCCTGCTTTTGCTGGGCGTCATCATACACCAGATCCCAGCCTTCCTGGGCGATGGCGTTCTTCACGCTGTCGGTGTTGGCGGTGCGCCAGTCAGATTCCTGGCCAATCTGGGAGAAACCGATGGTCAGAGCGCCGGCGCTTGCGGCCAGGCCCATCACCATCATGAGCGCCACGATGAGGGAAACAAGTTTCTTCATGGATAGTCTCCTCCGTTCTATTGTGCATCCTCAGGATGCCATTTTGTTCAGTATAGCGGGTCTAACAGAGGAGTAAATGCGCTGTCATTGGAAAAAAGTTGAAAATTATCGGTTTGTACGAAATCAGCCCAAGCCTGGCTCGCCAGACTGGCTTTTCCGATAGTCACGCGGGGTCTGTCCCACCTGCTTTTTAAACAGATAGCTGAAGTAATGCGGGTCATTGTAGCCGATAGCCAGGCTGATTTCTGCGCTTCGCCAGGCTGTGCTGGTTAACAGCTGCTTGGCCCTGTCCAGGCGTACCCGGGTTAAATATTCTGTAAAGGTCAGCCCCATCTCCTGGGAGAAAACGGTGCTGAAATGGTTGTTGGACAGGGTCACATGGCTCGCCACATCCTGCAAGGTCAGGTCGGTCCGGGAAAAATTGTCCTCAATATAAGCCTGCGCGCGCCGCAGGGTTTCCCCATAGCGGGAGGCCGCGAACTGATCCCTGAAGGACAGGGCCAGGGAGATCATCTCCCGCCCGGCGTCCAAAGCGCGGCTGGGGTGCTGGGACAGCTTCATCAGTTCAGACTGCTGCATCAACAAAGGCGGCAGGACTTCCGCCGGGTTGCCACCGGATTGCCGGATGATGCGGGAGGCAGCCAAAAGAACATCCATGAGCAAATAGTTGAGCACCAGGATGGACTGGCTGGCCAGATCGCCCAGGCTTTTGAAGTATTGTTCAGTAATCTTCAGGCCCTCAGCGGAGGAGGCGTACATCAGCCGTTCATAAAGGGGCAGGGTTTCGCTGGAAAACAGCCCGGGAGAAGCAGTCAAATCAACGTCCAATGAGCCCACGATGCGCGGCTTTTGCCCCCTTGTGGCCTGCAGCACTGCCTGGGCAGAAGCCAGGGCGGCAGGCAAATCCCTAAACCGGGAGACCGGAGAACCAATGGCAATAGCGGGTAGGCTCAGGTGGGATTTCCCCGCCTCATGCTCCAGCGCCTGGGCAAAGGCATAGGCCCTTTCCTCCAATTGTTCATCATCCCGCAGGCCTGTGCCCTTCCCGGCCAGCAGCAAAGCCATATTGAAAAGCCTGGTGGTGCAAAACACCGGCTCCTGCTGCCCTGTAATCAAGCGATGCAAGATATTAATGAAGGTGGACTCATTAGCAGGCGCGACCTCCCCAATCAGCATGACCAGATAAACCCTGTCCTCCGTTGGAATGCCAAAGGACCGGGCCTCCCTGACAAGGTTTGGGGCGAAGCCCCCTTCCAGCAATTGCGCCAGAACCTGCTCCTGCGCGATCCTGGTTGATATGGCCAATTGGTCCAGCTTCAACATGGCCTCGGCCTGTTTTTCCTGGTCCTGACGGATCTTGTCCGCCATGCCCTGCAGCGCTTCCTGGAGCTTTTTGGGGGTCACAGGTTTTAGGAGGTATTGCTTGACCCCGATGGAGATGGCCTCCTGGGCATACTGAAAATCATCATGGCCGCTTAAGATAATGATGTTGGTAAAGGGCAGGGCCTGGGCCACCTTTTTGGCCAGGGCCAAGCCATCCATGAAGGGCATGCGGATGTCCGTGATGAGGATGTCCGGCTTTAAATCCTGAATCATGGGGAAGGCCATTTCGCCATCCGGCGCTTCCCCCACCAGGTTAAACCCAGCCTCCTCCCAGGGAAAGCCGTTGCGGATGCCCTCACGGATGACGATTTCATCATCCACCAGAAAGACCTTGATGAGCGGTTCGTTGGTCATTTGGATTCCCTCAAGGGAACGCTGAAACTCACCCTGGTCCCCTCGCCCGGGCTGCTGATAAGATCAAGCCCCTCCTCCTGCCCATAATAAAGCTTGATGCGCTTATCGACATTGTACAAACCATAGCCGCGCTCCGGGCCCAGGACATCATCCCGCGAAAGCGCTTGTCTGATTTCGTTTAAGCGCTGCTCATCCATGCCCAGGCCACTGTCAGACACCGTAACCATGAGCCGCGCGCCGACCTTCCTGGCCTCCACCCGCACCAGGCCGCCAGACCTGCGGTTTTTGATGCCATGGTAGATGGCGTTTTCCACCAAGGGCTGAATCAAGAGCTTGAGCATCTGCTGCTCCCGCAAGTCCTCCGAGATAGAGAGCTCATAGCGCAGGATGTCCCGGTAGCGGATTTTCTGGATGCGCAAATAACCCTGCAAATGCTCCCATTCCTCCCGGATGCCCACCCAATCCTTGCCGTTGTTGAGCGAAATCCGGTAAAAATCAGAAAGCGAGTTGGTAATCTCAATCACCTGGCTGGTTTGCCCAGCTTCCGCCAGCCAGACAATGGCGTCCAGGGTATTGTACAAAAAATGCGGCGTAATCTGCGCCTGCAGGGTGCGCAGCTCGCTTTTCTTCAAGTTCTCCTGCTCCCTGCGGTTTTGATCCATCAATTGTTCCAGCTTTTCGGCCATCGTGTTTAAGCGGATGCTCAGCGTCTTGAGCTCCTCTACCTCCGCTTCCTCCGCACGCACGCTCAATTGGCCGCCAGCGATTTGGTTGGCGAAGTTCTCAAGGCGGCTTAAAGGCACGCGGATGGCGCGGGACATGCGGGTCTGGGTGACAAAGGCGACGGCCAGGGACACCAAAAGCAGGCAGATTTCCACAAGCAGGGCGGTTTTGATCCCTGCCTGCATGTTAAGACTGGCCTCCATGGAGGCTTTGATTTCTACATTGACCGCGTTTTGCAGCATATCTAAAAACAGGCTTGCCACATTGCCGATTTCCTCATTGACGGCAATCTGCTCATCCACTGTGTTGCTTTGTCCGAGCTTATTGACATAGGTTTCCAGGGTGCGCAAGAGACGCCTGGACACCTCCAATTCCACCCGGCTGGCCTCCCCGCTTTCTATCAGCTTGTCCAATTGCTGTCTGGCCTTTTCAAGGATTTGATACTGGCTGCCCTCCGCAAACCGTTTTCTGCCGGATACAACGTCCATCATGGAGGAGAGCAGCTCATCCTTTATGACGGGGTTTAAGCGGGAGATTTCCTCCACATGGGCGATGACTTTGTGGTAGCGCTGGGAGTTTTGCCACATCAGTCCAATGGCCAAAACAGCCGGGATCAGCATGAGAATGACCAGGGTCAACTGGGCATAGCGCATCCGTTTTTTGATGCTGTCTGGCGAATTCAAGCGCAGCATCTCAATACCCTCTGGGTGGGATAAGCAAAACATCGCTGTCAAACTCCGAAAAAACCGCTTCTTCAGGGTGGGATACCCGGGGGATGGTTTCCCCCGCGGCCAGGCGTTGGGCCAGGCCCATGATCAAATCCCCCAACAGCGGCGTGCATTCCACCACGCAGTTGATTTTGCCCTGCTTGAGCAGATCAATCGCGCCTTGCTCGCCGTCAATGGTGATGATGATGATGTCTTGCCCAGGGATGAGCCCGGCCTCCTGGATGGCCTCAATCGCGCCCAAGGTCATGGCGTCGTTATGAGAAAAGAGGACGTCAATATCCTGGATGTCCTTTAGGATGTTTTGCATGCTTTCCTTGCCCTTGGAGCGCAAAAAGTCCCCTGACACGCTATGAATAATATGGAACCTGGGGTCATCCATGAGGATGTCCCGGAAGCCTTCCGCGCGCTGCTTGGCCGGGGTGGAGCCTTCCGTCCCCGCGATTTCAACAATCCGCACCTGGCCCATATCCCTGGCCTTTTCCAGCAGAAAACGAGCGGAGGCCCGGCCTTCCTCCAAAAAGTCTGAGCCGATGTAGCCCGCAAACAGGGTTTCATCCGCGATGTTGATGTAGCGGTCACTCAGCAACACCGGGATGCCTGCTTCTTTGGCCTCCAGGAGCACGTTTTCCCAGCCGTCCTCCACAATGGGTGCGATGACAATGACATCCACCTGGTAGGCGATAAAGGAACGGAGGGCATTGATCTGGTTATCCTGTTTTTGTTCCGCGTTGTTGTAGATGAGCTCTACGCCCGCGCGCTCAGCAGCGGCAATGACATCCCTGGAGTTGCCCACACGCCAGCCAGACTCTGAGCCCAATTGGGAGAAGCCGACGATGGTCACCGGCTCATTTGCTGTTTCTGCCGGCCTTTCGCGATACATCCAGATAAAGAGGAAGACAGCGAAAAAGAGGGCTGAAATGAGCAGCAGCAACAGCAAGCGCCGCCCCAGGTTTCCTGCCTGTCGGGTCATGCAGATCCCCCTTTTTGTTTATCAAGCCAACTATTTGTGAGCTAGTATGCCAGTTTTTTACCAAATAATCAATCATAGGCGCGGGCTAACTTTTCTGGCTTGCCGTTCGTCTAACGCACAGGAGGATGAACGAATGCGACGAAAAACATTGGTATACCTGATTACAATTTTCTGTCTGTTGTCTGGACTTTCCCAGGGGACACAAGCCCAATATGAGGCGGTGGTCACGGTTGATTTTCAATTGCGGGAGAAGCCAAAGGAGGAAGCCCGTCGTTTGACGCTCCTGAAGGAAGGGGGAAAGGTGAGCGTCTTTTCAATGCACGGCGAGTGGAGCCAGATTCAAGCAAATGGCAAAACCGGCTATGCCAGGACGGCCTGGCTTTCTAAGTTTGTGTCCCTGGACCCCTTTTCATCCCCAGTGCCCGGCTACCTCAAGCAAAAGGGAATTGCCCGGGTGAAGGTTCCTGTTCACGCAATGGTGCCAGGCTATACCGGGAACACCATAAAGCCGGGTGACTTGTTGAGCGTGCTCTCGTATGATAGCTTGCAGACCAAGATCAGCATGATGCGCGAAACAGCCCTCATCCCCAGTGAAGCCCTGGACATAACACCTTTTGTGCCCTGGGACCTGGCCCAGCCCGGGGATATCATTTCTGGTTTTACCACCTTTTACAACGAGGAAACAGGCGGAACGATGGCCAAAAGCCGCGCCTTTAACATTGAACTGGCCGCTCTACAAATCCACGAAACAACCATCAGCAGCCAACAGGCCTTCTCCTTTAACGCCGCCTGCGGGCCTTATAAAAAATCCAAGGGCTACCTGATAGCGCCTAACATCAGCCAGGAGGGCAAGGGCTATGGCGGGGGCGTGTGCCAATTGTCCACCACCCTTTACAACGCGGCACTAGCTCTGCCCCTTCGGATTGACAAGTGGCGGGTGCACCGGGAGAGCGGGGTTGCCTACATCCCCCAATATTTTGACGCGGCGGTGGGCACTTATTCTGACCTGGCCTTTACCAACCTTCTGCCTTATGCGGTCAGCCTTGAGGTGCTTACACAGGAAGGCGTGCTAACGCTGCTGATCAAAAGGGCGGCAGAATAAATGAGAAACTTTTCAAATCCTCTAACCTTTCTGTCTCCAAAATCGTATGATAGATGAAAGCAAGTGATGCATCCGCGCTTTCAATAGCAAATGACCAGGAGCGATTGATGATTTCTGAAGAAATGTTCACACAGGAGACCATGGAACTAAGCCCGATGCTCTATCGGGTGTCCATGAGCATCCTGCGGCATGAGGCCGACTGCCGGGACGCCGTGCAGCAGGCGCTGATGAAAACCTGGGCTGCAAGAGAACGGGTGGATTCTTTGCGCTTCAAACCCTACCTTACGCGCGTACTGATTAATGAATGCCGCAACATCCAGCGCCAGCGCATGCGGGTGACGCCGGTGGCGGAACTGCCCATAGAACACATGACCTACCAAAAGGAGGAGGAAGACTCCGAGCTTGCCTACGCCATCGCACAGCTGCCAGAGCCCCTGCGAACCCCTCTATTGCTGTTCTACATGGAAAACTACTCTGAAAAAGAAACCGCCCAAGCACTGGGCATTGCGGTGAGCGCGGTCAAGAACCGACTGTACCGGGCCCGCAGGGCATTGAAAAAAAGACTGGTTGACTGGGAGGTGGCACCATGAAGACGAAAAAAGCGCTGGACAGCCAGCGGCTCAAATCCTTGTTTCCGGAAACTCCGCCTGCCTTCACCGCCTTTGTGGAAAGAAACCTCAATGACCTGAAAGCAGGAAAGGAGACCCCCAAAGTGAAAAAGAAACTAAGCCTGGCCCTTGTGCTGGCCATTGTTTTAACCCTGATTTTGGCCGCCGTCGCGGTGGCCGCCATGCTCTCTCCCACGGCTGACATTTTTGGCTTTCTATATGGACAAGAGAAAAAGGAGCTACTGCTCAAGGGCGACATTGCGACCCTGGGCCAGGTGCATACCTCAGGCGACCTGGAAGTGACGCTGGAGGATGTCATTTACCAGGCGGATGGTGACATGACCGGGCTATATGGCACCGGCATCATCGCCGCCAAGGAAGGGAGCAACCTTGTACTCATTCCGGAGGAATACAGCCCCGCCTCCCCCACCGGCTTTGCGCTGCATTACGGCCAAGAGGAGGAAGAGGTGCCCCAAGAAGCGCTGACCTACCTGGAAACGGCACAAAAGAACAAGGCCAAATTGCTGCGGGTACGTTTGCGCCACGAAGGGCTTTTGATCAACGGCCAGGCCATGGATGTGGACGTGGGCTACAACCACATCGCCCTCCCGGATGGGCGGATTCGCTTCACCTTTGAAATGAGGGGGCCTGGTTTTTTGCGGTCTACGGAGTATCACCTGAAAATGAACCTGGGCTGGTTCGAATTAGACGAGCAGGGAGAACCCAAGGACAGCATTCAAAAGGACAGCTGGGATGTAAATGTCATTCCGCAGTTGACGGAAACAGCCAAGGCGGACATCGCCGCAAAGACGCCCCTGCCCGTGCCCACAGAAACCCCGCCCGCTGCCCCTGGCAGCATCCTGATGGTGGGCAACCACTGGGCACAACACGAGCGGTACATGGCCGCTCATCCTGAGCGCAGCGCCAGCGACATCCGCCTTCAATACGGCGAGTGGTACAACTTTATCGCAAACCCTGAAAACGTGTGGGATGTGGGCTTCTTCTTCCTGCAGGATGGCGATCTGGACGCCCTGATCAAAGCCGGGATGATTGAGGACTTGTCCCAAAACGAGACCATCATGGCCCAGGTGAGCCAGCTTTACCCCCGTGTGCAGGAGGCCCTGATGAGAGAAGGCAAGACCTATGCCCTGCCCCATGCCGTCTTTCCCGGCAACAACCCCTTGGTGGCCATGAACAGGGACAAGTGGGAAACCTTGGGACTTGATTTTAACAAGTTGCCCAAGACCTTCAAGGAGTTGACAGAATTGGCGGTGAAATACATGAACATCCCGCGCGCCGACCGCCGGGGCACCCGCTTTTTGAGCGATGGGGACACAGCCGCCGCTTCCCGCCGAATTTTACTCAGCGAATTGGTGAACCTGGCATTTGCCGAAGCCATGGCAAAGGGTGACCCCACAGCCATTGACACCCCTGCTTTTCGGGAAGGCCTTTTGCAGATCAAGACCGCCTACAAGGCCCTGAGTCAGAAGCAGGCAGCCACCGACGCCAAGGGGAGTGTTTACGGGCTGATCTGGGATGGCGGGCAAACCTTCATGGACAGTTTTGGCAATGTCCAATTGAACCTACGCCTGGGCGAAACCCCTGCCTTTACACAGCGCCTGGGCATCGCTGTGGTCAACGTTAATGCGCCCAACAAAGACGCCGCGCTCCAATACATGGAATGGCTGGCCGGCAACCTGTACGCGCAATTTTTACCAGAGCTGAACGCCCAGGTAACGGCGGAGGAAATCGCCAAGCGGGCTTTGGAGCAAAACATCCTGCTCAACCAAGAAAAGAGCTTCATCGCCGCCGGTATCAGCCAGGAGGAATTGGATCATGTTGAGGAACTAAAAGCCAGGCTTAAAAAGGGCGACTATGGCGATGATGGCCCGGGGGAAGCAGCACTTGCACGTTACAGGGAAAAGGTGGCCCCGCGCCTGACCATCATGTCCGTCCCCTACCCTGTGACCTATGACCAGCAAAGGGACTACTTAAGCGGCAAATTAAGCGCGGACCAATTCATCAAGGCGCTGCAGGACGCGGCGCAAGCTGACAAGAAATAAACTGACCAATCAAAAGGAGGGGCTGCCGGAATCGGCAGCCCCCATTTTTGTGGATAGACCTGAGGTTTAGAAAATATCCATGTAATCTTCAAGGGTGTTGGGATGATGCGGCCAGGTTTTAACCTCCACCACCTCGCCCGTTTTGGCGTCAAGCCGCGCCTGGTAGAGGAAGTTGTAGTCGCTCTTGCCGTAGACGGCCTTCACCTGTTCAACCAGGGCTTCGTCAGGATGATAGATGCTGGGCATCCCAAAGGTCAATTTCCACAATGGTTTTTGCGGGTCTGTTACATCATAGGACACGCCCAAGCTGTGGGGAGACGCGCCTTCATGGCCTAATAGATTCATCTCCTCCTCACTCAAGGCAAATTTCTCTTTAATGGCCGCTCTGGCAAGCTCTATTGCCTTATCAAGAGGCAGGGCATCCTCCTGCGGCAAACCGTAATGGAAGTTAACCGAGGCGACCTCATGCAGGCTGAACACGTCTAAATAGCTGTCTGGGTTTTCTTTGATATAGGCCTTGATGAGTGGAACAATGTCCCGGGTCCAGTCAGCCTTACTCTCCATCTTCAGAAAATAGAATTGACCACGTTCAGTATGCGTCTCATAAAAGGCCTGGATGGCTTTGCGCACGGGCAGGTTTTGGATCGCCATAAAGGCGTCGCGCTGGCGCAGGGTTTCCTCCACCGGGGTGAGCAATTCGCCTGTATCCGGGTGGATGAAGACACCAAAGGCCAAGAAGGGCAGCTTGCTTTCGTCCATCCCAGTGTTCCAGGAGTCAAACTCCACATACCAGTAGGATTGGGTATCCCCCTTCTCGGCAAACTCCGGAATCTGGAAGCTGGTCATCACCCGATAGCCGTCCAGCGCGCTTTCCTCAACGCCATAGCCCTTGGCGATAGCGGCTCTGGCAATCTGGATGGCCTGCTTGTCCGTAATGCCGCCCTGCGGCACGGTGAAGAAGGTCTTGCCGTCCATGTAGGCGCCCGCGTCCTTAAACACGGAGGAATACCAGGCCTGGGTCTCATAATCCCAGGATTCAAAGGGGCCCCAGGCTGACTGCATGATGCTTAGGAAACTGGCGTCACGGGCCTCCTCCCCGGTCAATTCCTCCATGGCCTCATGGGCGATTAACAGGGTCTCTTCCTCACTCAAACTGCCCTTGGCCAATTGCTGACGCTCCGGCGTCTTTTTTATGTAGCCTGCCTCAATCAAGTCAATGACCACATGCACCCGATCATCCAGGGGCCAGTCGGTAAAATTGCCGTTTTTTTGCTCCAGCTCGGCCATCCTGCGACCGGTTTCCCTGATGCTGACCACAGCCACAGCGGTCACAACCACCAGCAGCAAGGCCAGGGCCAGCACCACGCTCAGTTTCATTTTCTTTTTCACTTTGATTTCTCCTTTTGCCTGGGCCAGCAGGCCGCTGGCCGTTTGCGGCGTCACATACAGGCTGGAAAGCGTGTTGTCCATGGTTTTTTTAACTGGGTTGTCTTTCAATTTCTTCCCCTCCTGTCAGTATTATTTTGAGTTGCTTTTCGGCCTTTTTCAGCCTTTCATGGACGGTGGACGGCGCAAGGCCCAGGATTTCCGCGGCCTCCCTGATGGTCATCTCCTGGAAATAGCACAGGAGAATGACCTGTTTTAAGGGCTCTTTTAAGCGCATCACGTCCAGGGTCAGCGCCAGATCCTGCGCCTCTACCTTTAGGTAGCGGGGCGGCAGGTCCTCAAGGGCCCGGCTTAAGTCCACACGCCTGAACCAGTTTGTCCTGTGGATGTCATGGCAGACATTGATGGCGATGCGCATCAGCCAGGTCTTTTCATTGGCGTTGTTCCTCTTTTCAAACTGGTCCATGTTGGCCCAAGCCTTTAAGAAGGTGTCCTGCATGGCGTCCTCCGCGTCCTTTACATTGCCCAGGTAGGCAAAACAGGTGCGCAGGATGGCATCGCCGTATTCCATCACCCAGCGGGTAAAACGCTGGTCCTTGTCCGCTTCTGCAGCAGCGGGATGAGTCACATCATCACCTCCTCAACCCATTAGACGGAAAAATGAAAGATTCTGTTCGGCAAACAGAATAAAAAAACCGGGGGCAGCAGGCAGCCGCTCCCGGGACTTCATTTCACAAACTAAAGCAATTGCTTATGGGAATCCACCTTGACTGAGAACAAGCGCTTCATGAAGGGGAACTTTTGAAGCATCATCTGGAACTCCTCCCCCTCATCCATAAAGGCGGCGGTGCCAAAGATCTCAAAGCCGGTGCCCATGGAAAAATTGCCCATCACTTCCCGGCTGGCCATGACCAGTTTGACCTTAGGGTTCACTTCCACATTGGCTTGCAAGAAGCGCATGCCGGCTGCCGGAATCAGCATCCTTTCATCCTGGGTCAAGTTGATGTAGGAGTTCCAGGTGCAAACGACAT
>CAYOOZ010000064.1:0-10970 GCA_964405705.1 uncultured Christensenella sp. | reverse complement strand
GCAGCTGTTTGAAGGAACGACCATAGCGCGAATCACTTTTTTCAGCAGGCCCTAACTATACAGCTACATGTCAGGCTGTTGGGTTAGGGACAGGCTTTACTGGAAAAGATTTTACATTCCAGATTTGACATCTGGCTTTGGCGCCGATTATAATTGCGGCAGTTTATATGAAAAGCAAAGCGAAACAAGGGGTACATGCAAAATCTACGCACAGGCAATCAATCTGCAAATTTTGTTTATTGTGCCAAAGACGATATAAAGAGGAGAGCAACATGAAAACCAAAGAAATCCTTAAAACCAAGACCAGGCAGACCGCCTTTTACCGTTTCCCCAACCCTGGCAAGCCTAAGCTGATGCTGATTCATGGCAATGCCTCCTCCTCCTCCTTCTTTTTCCCGGTGATAGAGCAGCTGGCTGAGCATTTTGACATTGCCGCGCCGGATCTAAACGGCTTTGGGGATACGCAGGCAAGCCCCGTCAATGCCAAAAGCGCACTGTCTGACTGGGCGGAGGACATCAATGCCCTGGCTATGGAACTGAGCTTTGACCGCTTTGCGCTTTTGGGCTGGTCCTTGGGCGGCGGGGTGGCCCTGCGCTATGCCACGCTCTACCCCCAAACGCTTACCCACTTAATCCTGCTCTCGCCCATGTCGCCCTATGGGTTTGGGGGCACCAGGGAAGACGGCAGCTTGTATGATGAAAATGGATGGGGCGCGCCAGGCGGCTTTGCCAACCCGGCCTTTATCCAAAAGTTGCAGGAAAAGGATAGGGGGGAGGACCCCATGGCCGCCCGCAGTGTGCTGGAAAAATCCCTGTTTGCCCAAGGGTGGCCTGTTGAGAAGGAATATCAGGACCTCTTTGTGGCGGAACTGCTCAAAATCCGCCTGGGGGAGGACTACTACCCCGGGGACTACCTGTCCCAGGCTTCCTTTCCCTATGTGCTTCCCGGTACAAAAGGCATCTCAAATGCTCTGGCTCCCCAGTATGCCAATGTGGCGGATATTGCGGACATCAGCCCCAAAATGCCCATCCTCTGGATTCGTGGAAACAAGGACAATTTGGTGTCAGACCAATCCCTGTCCGACCTGGCCACCTTGGGTTTGATGAACTTCATCCCTGGCTACCCCGGCATTGAAGTTTTCCCGCCCCAGAAGATGGTTCAGCAAACCAGGGATGTCTTGGACCTCTACCGGCAAAATGGCGGCCAGTATACCGAAGTAGTGTTTGAAAACTGCGCCCATGCCAGCCACCTGGAAAACCCTGGCCGCTTTATTTCGGAGCTGTTAACCTTCGTAGTCCAATCATAGAAAGGCTTGTCATCCCGGGAAAAAGGGCATATGATAAGCCATCTTCCGCCAAAGATGGCGGCAGGGATCAGGAGGCTTATCAATGACCTGGCTTAAATCAGCATTCAAACGATACTTTATCGATGCCATGAGCTATATGGCGCTTGGTCTGTTTTCCTCACTCATCATTGGCTTGATTCTAAGCCAATTGGCTGAAATCCCCTTCCTTTCTTTTATCAAGCCCTTTACCCAGGTGGTGTCGGCCTCCTCGCCCATTGTGGGCTCGGCCATTGGCGTTTCCATCGCCTATGGGCTCAAGACCAAGCCCCTGGTCATCTTTTCATCGGCCATCACAGGCGCCATTGGCTATAACCTGGGCGGCCCCCTTGGCGCTTTTTTAGCCGCGGTGGTCGGCGCTGAAATCGCCTCCCTCATCGCAGGCAAGACTCCGGTGGACATCGTTTTAGTGCCCGCTGTCACCATCATCTTTGGCGGCCTGGCCGGCACCTTGGCTGGCCCCGCCATTTCCTCCCTGATGAACGGTCTGGGGGAGGTCATCAACCGCTCCACCGAACTGCACCCCCTGCCCATGGGCATTCTGGTCTCCGTCATCATGGGCCTGGCGCTGACCGCGCCCATCAGCTCCGCTGCCATCAGCATCTCCCTGGGCTTAGAAGGCCTGGCCGCTGGGGCGGCCGTCGTGGGCTGTTGCGCGCAGATGGTGGGCTTTGCCGTGCAGTCCTGGCCGGATAATGGCCTGGGCGGTCTCATCAGCCAGGGCATTGGCACCTCCATGCTCCAATTTGGCAACATCATGCGCAAACCGGTTATCTGGCTGCCGCCCACCATCGCCTCTGCCATCCTGGGCCCATTCTCCACCATCGTTGCAAAAATGCCCAATAACCCCGTTGGCGGCGGCATGGGCACAAGCGGTCTGGTCAGCCAGTTCGCGGCCTGGGCGTCCATGAAGGGTACCTTTGCTCCCTGGCAGTCCATTGTCTTGATTGTGCTGATGCATTTTGTGCTCCCTGCCGCGCTTACCTGGCTCATCAGCCAGCTCTTCCGCAAGTTCAACTGGATCAAGCTGGGGGATATGAAGCTAAACCTCAATTAATCCTCAATTAACCCAATATTTTCTGTTTGTTCATAGAAAAAGGCCTGCCGTCTATGGCAGGCCTTCCGTTTTATGCTATAATTATTTGATTGAAAATGACGGAGGATTGCGCGTGTTTGGCAAGTTGATGAACAATTTTTACTACGGCAAAAGCGGTAAAGGGGATTACCAGAGGGACGATTTGCCACGCAACCGCTGGCAGCTGTTCTGGGAGATGTTGCGCATCCGCTTAGCTGGCCTTTTCCGCTTAAATTTGATGACGGCTTTGGCCTTTGTTCCCTTGATGTATGTCCTGATTGTCACATCCAATGCCTTGGTGTCCTACCTCATCAACCTGTCAAACGTCCTGTCAGACCCGGCGATGGCGCAGGAGGCGGAGGCCATGCTTGTCAACAATGCCCAGCAGATTTACAGCATCCTGTTTTCGGGCTTGCTCATGGCTATCCCCTGTATTCTGATTACCGGCCCCGTTCAGGCAGGCTTGGCTTATGTTACGCGCAACTGGGCGCGGGATGAGCACGCCTTTGTTTGGTCGGATTTCAAGGACGCGGTTAAGGACAACTGGAAGCAAGCCCTGGCGATCTCGGCCATCACCTCCGTGGTGCCCCTTTTGATGCTGGTGTGCTGGCAGTTTTATGGCAGCATGGCCCAAACAAACGGCATGTTCTTTATCCTTCCCCAGGTCCTAACCCTGGTCTTGGGCGTGGTCTGGTTTTTGGCGCTCACCTTCATGTATCCCATGATGGTCACCTACAAGATGTCCTTCATGACCATCATCCGCAATGCCGTCATGCTGGCGGTCGGGCGTTTGCCCCATGTCGCTGGCGTCCGTCTGGCCATGCTGTTCATGTCCATCATCGCCGGCCTGGTCATTTTCTTCACGCCTTACATGATGTATGCCATTTTGATTCTGGCGGCCTACTACCTTTTCATTGGCAACGCCCTGGCCCGCTTTGTCTACGCCTCCTTCACCAATGCCGTCTTTGACCGCTACATCAATGTGCGCATCCAAGGCGCTCAGGTCAACCGCGGCTTGTCCACCGAAACGGATGATGAGGATGAGGACGAGTTCACCGGTGAGGGTGAAGATAAAGTCTAAATGTACAGCGATTTTGCCCTGGTCTATGACCAACTGATGAAAGAGGTGGATTATGACGCCTGGGGAGAGCATTATCATGCCCTCCTTGAGCGCTATGGTGTAAAAGACGGCGCTTTGGTCATGGAAACGGCCTGTGGCACCGGCAATTTAACCCTCCGCCTGGCCCGGCGCTACCAGGTGCTCCCCAGCGACTTATCCCCTGAGATGCTGACCATTGCGGCTGGCAAGGCCAAATCATCCGGGCTCAACCTGACCTTCCTCCAGCAGGATATGCAAAAACTCTCAGCCCACAAAAAGGCAGATGCCATCATCTGCGCCTGTGATGGGGTGAACTACCTGCTAAGCAAGGATGCCCTGTCTGCCTTCTTTGACAGCGCTTACAAAGCCTTAAAGCCTGGCGGTGTTTTGGCCTTTGATGTGTCCACGGTGGATAAACTGCGCCGTGTTCTGGGTTCAGCTCCCCAGGTGCATAAAGAGCGCGATATTTGCTACATCTGGGAAAACGCCTGGCAGGAGAAGGAATCCAGGCTCCACCTCTCCCTGTCCCTTTTTGTAAGGCAAAAGGAGGGCAGCTACCGGCGCATTGATGAGGAACAAGTTCAGCGTGGCTGGATGGAAGAAGAACTGATTTCAGCGCTTTTGAAAGCTGGATTTACAAAACCCAGGGCCTATGGCAATTTCACCTTCCAAAAACCCAGGGCCAACAGCCAGCGTATGCATCTGGTGGCCCAAAAATAACTGATAAAAGAAAGATTTACCATGTCAAACAACATTATTCACAAAGACAAAGACAGCTTGCTCCGCTTCACACTAAAGAATGGCCAGGCCCGTGTACTGATGGCCAGGACCACCCGCTTAGCCCAGGAGGCCAGCGACATCCACCAGGCTTCTGACACCTGCATTGCGGCCTTGGGCCGCGTCCTGCCCATCTGCGCCATGATGGGCGGCCTCATCAAGGAGGAGGCCGGGCGGCTGACGGTCACAGTCGCGGGGGATGGCGCGGGCGGCCGCATCACCTGCGGTGTCCAGGCAAACAAGCTCAAGATTTCTGTGGAAAACCCTCAGGTGGAGCTGCCCTTAACGCCGGATGACCGCCTGGATGTCGCCAGTTTTATTGGCAGCAAGGGGCAGTTGGTGGTGGTCAAGGATTTTGACAAGGGGGAGCCCTTTGTGTCCATCAGCCACCTGGTTTCCGGTGAGTTGGGAGAGGATTTTGCCCAGTACTTCACCGCGTCTGAGCAGGTACCCTCCCTGGTCGCCCTGGGCTGCCTAAATCAGGAGGGCATCGTCCTCTCCTCCGGCGGCATCTTAATTCAGGCCATGCCCGGCTGCACGGACCAGGTCATCACGGATCTGGAAAACCGCATCCCCTTCTTTGCCAACATCAGCCGCGAAATCTATGACCGTTCCCTTATGGAATTGGCCAAAAGCTGGTTTGCGGATTTTGATCCGGATTTCCTGGGTGAGGAAGCCCTGGAACTCAAGTGCGACTGCAGCTGGGAGAAGATGCGGCGCGCCTTGGTCTCCCTGGGCGCAAAGGAACTGGAGGAGATTTTGGCTTCTGGTGAGCCCGCTGTCCTGACCTGCCATTTCTGCCGCACCCAGCGCAGCTATGATGAAAACGAAATTGCCAACATTTTAAAGGAGTACCGGTCTTGACCTATATTGATTTTGACGCCAAGTTCACTTCTTTCCTGCACGCCTGGCTGGAAGAAAACCAGGATCATTTTGACAACATCGAGCAAATTGAGCGGCTGATGCCAGAGCTTTATGAAAAATTTGCGGATACGCCTGATGATGACTTGTTTGGCCGCACACCCCGGCAGTATTTTGAGGAGGCGGGCGATGTCCCGCGCCTTTTGGACATGATGGAAGGCTATCTGACCCAGGACATCCCCCTGCCGGATTTGCTGCCGCTGCAGATTGCGCGCTTTGGCTTAGCGGCTGAGGATCATCTGGCCCGGGTATTGCTGGATCCCGCAGCACCCATGGAAGCCCGGATGCTGTGCGTGCGGCTGCTCATGGACATTGGCAGCGTCAAGCTGATGGATACCTATGTGAATTGGCAGATCAACCGGGAAGATGAGGATGAGCTGGCGGATTTCTCTCTGGAAAGCCTGGAAGAAATGGGGGAGACCGCGGTTCCCCTGATGCTGGAAGCCTTGGAAGAGGCAAACGATACCGGGAGGGAGGCGCTTTTATCCGTGCTGTCCCGTTATCCAAACACCCCTGGCGTTTATGAGCACCTAATCCGCCTGTTTGATTCAAGGCCGGGAAGCCAGGCCGCCTTGGCTGCCTACCTGGGCCGCCTGGGGGATGACAGAGCCCTGCCCCTTCTTTTGGCCCGCGCCATGGAGGAGGAGGTCAAATACCTGGACTATATTGAGCTTCGCTCAGCCATTGAGGCCCTGGGCGGGGAAGCGCCGGAGCGTGAGTTTTCAAGCGACCCGGAATATGATGCTCTGATGGGGATGGGCTGATCATGATCTGCCGCTCCTGCCAGCAAGAGTCAAATACTGCCTCCCGCATCTGCCCGCATTGCGGGCAGTACATGGGGGTGGAAACCACCCTGCCCAATTATGAGCAAGTGGATTTAATTGACCAGGTGGATGAGCGCCGCTTTGTCCAAACCAGCCGCCCCACCGCAAAATCAGGGAAAAAGCCGCGCCGCAAGCGCCAAAAGCGCCGCAGCCGCTTAACCCGAGAAAAGACCTACCAGGGCAAGATGATCAACTGGCTCAAGGTGGCAGTCATCGCTTTGGGCATGGTGTTTGTATTGATGTTTGCCGGGCTCATCTGGCTTCAGGTGACGCCGGAAGGGCAGTTAATCTCCGCCCGCATGGGCCGGGACGCCAATGCCCAGGCTTATTGGACCCTGGGAACCGAGCTTTTGGACCAGGGCTACATCAACCGTTCCATTGAGGCCTACTTAAAGGCAGAAGAATTGGAGCCTGAGCGGCCCGATTTGGATGAGAAGCTCCTTTTGTTGGCAGAAGCCTACCAGGCCGCCAACCAGCCTGGCCTGGCTGAAGCCGTGTACAAGCGTATCTATGAGGATTTATCCCCGAAAAAGCCGGAGGCCTACCGCCTGGCCATCAACATCCTGTTGGAGCAGGAGCGCTTGTTTGAGGCGGTCAGCCTGATGCAGACCGCCTTTGAAGAAACCAAGGATGAGGGCTTTTTCAATCAGCGTTCCCAATTGGTGCCCCAGCCGCCCAAGGCATCCCTCGCTGCTGGCCGCCATGTTTTCTCCAAGCGCCTTGAATTATATTCCAACCAGGACTATGAAATCCGCTACACAACGGGCGATGGCCTGCTGCCTGAAACCGGCATCTTGTATGAGGGACCCATCACGGTCAATGAGGGCACCTTTACCTACCGGGCTGTGGCCATCTCCAATGACCTGGTCAGCGACGAGATGTCTGTGCGCTATACCATCACCCTGCCTACGCCCTTGGCGCCCAAGACCAACATGGAATCCAAGACCTATGAACGACCCATCCGTGTCTCCCTGCGCATTGTGGATGAGGAGGACAAGGATGTCACCTTGTATTACACCATTGATGGCACCAAGCCGGACACCAATTCCCCCAAGTACACTGGTGAGCCCATCCTGATTTCCGGCGGCCGCACCTTTCTGCGCGCCATCGCGGTCAACAAGTATGGAAAGCGATCCAATGAAATGGTGGTGGAATACAAGGTCAGCCAGCGGTTTAAGACTTTCTTCCGTTCGGAGGACGACCAGTTTTCCCAGTTTACCCTCAACAAAACCACCATGGAGCAGTTTGTCTCCCAGTTTGGCCCGCCGCAAGGCACGGAGCAGATTGAGGATGATGCCGTCACAGGCACCATCACAAAGGCCGTCTACCCCTGGGGGGAAGCCCGCTTTTATCAGGGGGAGGAGGGCAACCTCATCTACCATATCGACACCAATTTATCTTCGATGAAGGCGCCCCGCAACAGTGGAACTGGCCAGCAAATGAGTGAGGTCACTTCCAAGTTCCGTGACTTTGGCCAGGTGCCCAATGAGCGGGGTGACAGGGGAATCTATTATGACCTGGTGGAGGGATCTGCCCGCTTCACCGTGGCATCTGATGACCCAACTACCGGCACCCTGGAGTACATCTATGCCGGCAGCCCGGACAACTCCACCACCATCCTGCAGTACCGCATTGAGGGCAACAAGGTGCAAAGCATTCTGATGCGCTTTGTCAACCGCCGCTTGTCCATGGTGCAGTAAGCGTTTATTTTTTCATAGGAGCAAGGCATGAAGGAAATCAAGAATCAGAAGAAACCGTTTATCTATTACTACATCGGGGTGATGGTGCTCATCATGCTGTTTAACATGTTTGTAGCGCCCAAGCTCTTTGGCCCTCAGGTGACTGAGGTGCCCTACAATGTCTTCTTGGAAATGCTGGAGAAGGGTGAAATCAACGAGGTCAGCCGGGATACCACGCAAATCAGCTTCACCGACAAGAGCGAACCCAAGAAGATCTTTAAAACTGGCCTGATGGAGGACCCGGGCCTGGTGGACAAGATGCAAAAGGCCGGGGTGAACTTCTATTCGCCGATTGTGGAGCCAGCCTCCCCCCTGATGAGCTTCCTGCTCTCATGGATTTTGCCCATTGGCTTTTTTATCCTCATTGGCCGCCTGATGGGCAACCGCCTGACCAAAATGGGTGGGATGAACACCATGCAGCTGGGCAAAAGCAACGCCAAGATTTATATCGAGTCCAAAACCGGTGTCACGTTCAAGGACGTCGCTGGCCAGGAGGAAGCCAAGGAGGCTTTGTGGGAGGTGGTGGACTTCCTCCACAACCCAGGCAAGTACACCGAGGTGGGCGCTGTCATGCCCAAGGGTGTGCTCCTTGTTGGACCTCCTGGCACGGGTAAAACCCTGCTTGCGAAGGCTGTCGCGGGCGAAGCCAAGGTGCCCTTCTTTTCCATTTCCGGCAGCGAGTTTGTGGAGATGTTTGTGGGCATGGGCGCTGCCAAGGTGCGTGACCTGTTTAAGCAGGCCAATGAAAAGGCGCCCTGTATTGTCTTTATTGATGAGATTGACACCATCGGCAAAAAGCGTGAATCCGGCGCCGGATTTGGTGGCAATGATGAGCGCGAGCAGACCTTAAACCAGCTCTTGAGCGAAATGGACGGCTTTGACGGCAGCAAGGGCGTCATGATTCTGGCCGCCACCAACCGCCCGGAGATTTTGGACCCTGCTTTGACCCGTCCCGGCCGCTTTGACCGCCGCATCCCTGTGGAACTGCCGGACCTGCCCGGCCGAGTCGCCATTTTAAAGGTGCATGGTAAAAAGGTCAAATTGGCTCCGGATGTGGATTTTGTTCGTGTGGCGCGCGCCGCCGCCGGCACCTCCGGCGCGGACTTGGCCAACCTCATCAACGAGGCCGCGCTGCGCGCTGTGCGCAACAACCGCAACACAGTCACCCAGGATGACCTGGAGGAGAGCATTGATGTGGTGGTGGCCGGCTATGAGAAAAAGGACAGGGTGATGTCCGATAAGGAAAAGAACATTGTCGCCTACCACGAGGTGGGCCATGCCATGGTCGCTGCCCTCCAGATGGGCTCAGCGCCTGTCCACAAAATCACGATTATCCCGCGCACTTCAGGCGCCCTGGGCTTTACCATGCAGGTGGAGCAGGAGGAGCGCTTCTTAATGAGCAAGGAGGACATCGAAAACAAGATAGCCACCTTGACTGGTGGTCGCGCTGCGGAGGAAGTGGTGTTTAATTCCATCACCACCGGCGCTTCCAATGATATTGAGCAAGCCACTTCCTTAGCCCGCGCCATGGTCACCCGCTTTGGCATGGCGGAGGAGTTTGGCATGGTCGCCTTTGACCAGCAGCAGGGCCAATACCTGGGCGGTGGCTATTCCAGCACCTGCTCCAGCGCCACCCAAAGCAAGATTGATGACCTGACGGTGAAAATCGTCAAGGAACAGTACGATAAAGCCACCAAAGCGCTGACGGACAACCTCTCCAAGCTCCACGAGATCGCCCGCCTCCTGTATGAAACAGAAACCTTGACCGGCGAGCAGTTCATGGAAATCCTGAGCAGACCGCCGCTGCTCTCAGAAGGCGCTGCTGAAGAGGACAATGAAGGCTTGCCGCAGGATTAATGTATAATTTACAGGTTTCCAACGGGAGGTAATCCCTTCTTGATGGATCTGGGCAAAGCCCAGAATACCCTATCCTCACCAAGCAGTGTGTTTTAAATTATACAATAAAACCGGGGCTGTAACCTCATCTGTTACAGCCCCTTAAATAATTCAATAAGATATTAACTGGCTTTTGGACGCTTTCTCATCACCCGGCCCAGGCGGCTGCGGAAGCGGGATTTGCTTTTCTTGGCCGGGGGCAGGCTGATAACATGCCCTTCGTCAAAATACACCCGCTCCGGTGGCTTTTCCAGTTCATGCGGGTTGTTGATCAGGTGCTCAAACTGGGTTAAAAACTTGCTGTAAATCATGCCCGCGCAGACACGCTCATCGGCAGTCACGCCAACAGGCAGGATGCGCTTGCGCACAGCAGCGCCCGTAGAATCCAATTCTACCTTGCGCTCAATGTTACCAATGACCACAAAGAGGGAAGTGGTGCCAAAATTATAGATGTGGTGGTAGACAGGTGGCAGGCCGATGGAGGCGTTGTTGCCAAAGAACAACCCGGTATGAAAGGGGCTGGCGTCAATCAAGGCTTTGGGCATGATGCCATAGCGGTCCATGATGCGGGCCAACATGACAATGGTGTTCGCGATGATTGGCTTTTTAATCAGGTTGACCACCTTCATGGCGCTGTTGCTGGCATCCTCCTTGCGGGATTCCTCAATCGCAGCCTTGATGCGCGCCGCCACGTCAAAAATAGTGTCATGAGGGTCAAAGCGGCACTTGGCCACGTTTTCCTTTACAGAGCCATCCCCGGTGTTTTGCAGGACAGCAAAGGAGCACATGATGTCTTTCCTCGCGTAAAAGCGCTTGTTGACGATGAAGCGGTTGACCTCCGGCATCTGGGAGACGGCACGCACATAAGCTGATACAAATAGCTCCATAAAGGTGATCCGGTAGCCGTCCCGGCCCTTTTCCGCCATGAAGCGAGCCAGCTTTTCATACTCAATCCGGTAGGTCATCATCACCTGCGCGTCACAGCGCATGGGCATTAGGTAAGGTGTCAGGGCCACCACAGGGTCCATTTTTTTAACTAAAAAGCCGTCCGCGCGCTTTCCAAACATTCGTTTTCAATCCCTTTCAAATCAATCCCCAAAGGATGGTCAAAGTATAGACGGATTCAAGGTTTGTGTCAATTTATCGGTTTGACAGTTGGGATATTGGGTTGTATACTAATTAAAAAGCCCTGCCGGCAAAAGGACCGCCGACAGCAAGGAGGAAGTATGCCTTTAGTCAACTCCAGGGAAATGTTTAAAAAAGCCTACGAAGGCGGCTATGCCATTGGCGCCTTCA
>CAYOOZ010000063.1:0-10983 GCA_964405705.1 uncultured Christensenella sp. | reverse complement strand
GTGCCGTCATAAATGGCGTTGGCTACGTCGGTGATTTCAGCGCGGGTGGGCCGGGGGTGGCTGACCATGCTTTCCAGCATCTGGGTGGCGGTGACCACCTGCTTGCCGGCCATGGAGGCGATTTTAATGATGCGCTTTTGGATGATCGGGATCTCCTCAAAGGGGATCTCCACGCCCATGTCGCCCCTGGCTATCATGACAGAGTCGCAAACCTTGATGATGTCCTGGATGTTGGCCACGCCCTCTGCGTTTTCAATCTTGGCCATGATACGCACATGCGCGCCGCCGTTGTGATCCAAAAAGTCGCGCATCTGCTGCACGTCATCGCGCTTCCTGACAAAGGAAGCGGCCACGATGTCAAAGCCGGTGCGGATGCCAAAGAGCAGATCCTCCCGGTCCACATCGCTTAAATAGGGCATGGACAGCCTTGTGCCTGGGATGTTGATGCCCTTGCGGTTGGCCAGTTCGCCGCCGGCCACCACGCGGGTGGTGATGGTGTCATCGGTGACGGAAAGCACTTCCAGCTCAATGAGGCCATCGTCAATTAAGATTTTTTTGTTGTCGCCCAGGTCCTGGGGCAGTTCCTTGTAGGTGATGGATACCTGGTTCTCATCGCCCTGCAGGTCCTTGGTCACCAGGCGGAATTCCTGGCCTTCCTTTAAGGTCACCTTGCCCGCCTTTAATACGCCGGTGCGGATTTCAGGGCCCTTGGTGTCCAAAAGCGCCGCGACCGCCACGCCCAGCTCGTTGCGCACCCAGCTTAACTCATGAAAGGTGTTCAGGTGGGACTCATGCGTGCCGTGGGAAAAGTTGAAGCGGGCTACGTTCATGCCGGCTTCCACCATGGCCATGATGGTCTCCCGCTTGTTGGAAGCAGGCCCCAGCGTGCAGATGATTTTTGTTTTTCGCATATTCCTCTCCTTCATGGGCGGACATGACCTATCGCCAACCTCGCCCAAGATAGTATAGTCCAATTTTCGCGCAGGTTCAAGATTTGCTTTGAGAAAGTATATGAAAGACAAAGGCACATCATGCGTTTGGCGGACTTCTTTTGCCCAACTTGTACCCCTTGTCCTTTTTGTGATAAAATTGCCCTGGAATAATTGTCAGGAGGTCCATGTTGCCCAGCGTCATCAGCCACCTCATCAAAGCGCAGATCAGCCTGTTAAACCCCATCATCAATTCGCTGGATTTAAAGGCACAGCGCGCTTTGCAAAACGCGCTGGGGGCCATGGGCTCCCGGGTGGCTGCCAACAAGACGGAAACGCACTTTGTGGATTTGTCCGCTTGCCAGGCGGCCTGGGTCTTTCCCTTATCTGGCGCGCTCAACAAGGCTGTTTTGTACCTGCATGGCGGCGCTTATACAGCGGGCAGCCTGGAGTATGCCCGCGGCTTTGGCAGCATGCTGGCCCTGGAATCCAACAGGAGCGTCCTTTGCCTGGGCTATCGCTTGGCGCCGGAGGACCCATTCCCCGCGGCGCTTGAGGACGCGGTGGAGGCTTATCGGGAGATGCTCCTGCGCTACAACCCCAGGGACATTGCCTTGGTTGGGGAGTCAGCGGGCGGCGGATTATGCTTCGCCTTGGCGCTGCGTTTAAAGCAGCTGAATTTGCCCCAACCGGAGAAGATGGTCACCCTCTCACCCTGGGTGGATTTGCTCCAGTCCCTGGAGGCCTGCCGCCTGATGAAAAAGGACCCGATTTTAAGCTGTGACGGCCTGGAGAAGGCCGCCATGTACTACACCAATGGACACGACGCCAAGGACCCTTTGGTCTCCCCCCTATATGGGGATTTAACCGGCCTCCCGCCCTGCCTGACCATCACCGGCGGGGATGAAATCCTCCTTGCGGAGTCTGAGGCCCTGCACCAGAAATTGCTTTTATCGCAGGTGGACAGCACGCTGCACGTCCAGGAGGGCATGTGGCATGTCTACCCCCTCTACCCGGTTCCCGAGGCCAGGGATGCCCAGGCCATGATGCGGGATTTTCTCAGCGGCGCAGCCCAGGATCATGACACATAAGGAAGAACGCGAGTGAGCAGATTTGATGATCACCATGACAAGACAAGGCGCATGAAAATGCGCAAGGCCCGCCGCGGCCGCGGCAGGATGACGCCCCTGGCGCGCTTGCTGGCCGTTGTAAGCGGCGTTTTGGCGATAACAGCCCTTGTTCTTTTGGGCAATTACCTGCTCAACTGGAACAGGACCAACCAGGAGCAGGCGGCCAACCGCGCCTTGTACACAAAGGAGATTGACGCCAATGCCCAGGCGGAGGAGCCGCTTGCCACGCCTGAAATCACTGCGGGTTTGGAAGAAAACGAGGAAACAACGCAAGAAAAAGCGGAGGAGCCCACGCCCTTGAGTGAGCCTGCCGCCCAGGAGCGCTCCTCCATGGCGGACCGCTTTCTCCCCCTGATGCGCCGCAACCAGGATGTGGTGGGTTGGCTGACCTACAGCATGTTTTCTGAGATGGATTTTGCTGTTGTCCAAAGGGACAATGAGTATTATATCGACCGCGCCTTCTCTGGCGAGCGCAACCTGGCCGGAACCGTTTTTCTGGATGAGACCAACTCCATCCGCCCCCGGGATAAAAACCTCATTTTGCATGGCCACAACATGAAAAACGGCACCATGTTTGGCCGGCTGGCCCGCATGATGGAGCCGGCCGTCATCAAGGCTGCCCCTTTATTTCCTTTGACACCCTCTATCAGGACGCGGTCTATGTGCCCTACGCAGTCACCTTGTTTTCCGTTGACCCGCAAAGCCCCAACTACTACGACATCATCGCGCCCAACTTTGAAACGGATGAAGCGATGGGGGAATATGTCAACTGGCTTCGCGCGCGCTCTGTCATGTCCTTCCCTGTGCCTGTAAGCGCAAACGACAATTTATTAACCCTGGTCACCTGCCACGGCCTGGATGAGGATGAGCGCCTGGTGGTGGCCCTGCGCCGGGTAAGGGCGGGCGAATCCACAGAGGAGTTAAAGCAAGCCATCGTCCAGGACTTGGTCAAGAACTAACTGCCAGACATGAGTTAAAGAACCAACCCAGGTTCTTTTTTCTTTATTCACAAACACGAGATTCGCTTGTTTTGTCCTTGTGGTACAATCCTTTATATCCATTTGAAAGGGGGAGCGGCTTTTGAAAAAGCAAAAACAGGGCCTAACGCCGTCCTTTGTGATGTTGGACAATGCTGCCAAAATCTATCCGGCCGCGCGCACCAAGGGCTGGATGGCCATGTTCCGCGTCTCCCTCACCTTCAAATCGGAGATTGACAAGGCGCTGATGCAAAAGGCCCTTGATAAGACCTTGACCCGCTTGCCGCTGTATGGTTACCGGCTCAAGCGCGGCCTCTTTTGGTTTTATCTGGAGCGGCAGGAGGACTGCCCAAAGGTGGAGGAGGATGCGCGCAACCCCATGCTCCCCTTTAACCTCACCGGTCAAAACCGCTTCATGTTCCGCCTTCGCGTGCACAAAAAGCGGGCGGCGTTGGAAGTTTTTCACGCGCTGACAGATGGCTATGGGGCAACCTCCTTTCTCTTGACTCTGGCCAGTGAATACCTCTATTTGCGGGATGGGCTTGTCATCAAGCCCACGGAGCTCATCAAGTCCACAAAGGACAAGCCGGAAAAGGCCGATTGGGAGGACAGCTTCCCCAAAGCCGCGCGGGGAAAAACCCGTGCGCGCAAGGAGGACAGCGCCTGGCAGTTGCCTGGCACCCGGGCGGAGCATGGCTTTTTGCGTGTCATCACCGGGGTCATCCCCACAGACCAGCTCCTCTTGTTGGCCCGGGAAAAGAAGACCACCGTCAACACGCTGTTGGCCGCGGTCTTGATGTATGCCTTCATGAAGGAGAGGGCAAAGGACCAGCGCAGCAACAAGCCGGTCAAGCTCTCCCTCCCCGTCAACCTCAGGAAGTACTATGATTCAAAGACCTTGCGCAATTTCTCCTTCTATGTGAATGTACCGGTTTATCCGGGCATGCATTTGGATAGCGTGGACAGCTTGATCCCCTACATCTCCCACTACATGGGGCTTGAGACCATGGAAGGGCAATTAAACGCGCGCTTTTCCGCCAATGTCAAGGCGGAGCAGAATGTCTTCCTGCGCTTGGCCCCCCTTTTCCTAAAGACCCTGGTATTGCGCTTCATGTACCGCACGACGGGGGAGCGCTATGTCACCAGCACCATGACCAACTTGGGCCGGGTGGATTTGCCGCCGGAAATGGAAAGCAAGGTGGAGCGGATGAACCTGCTTTTGGGCCCGGCGCAAAAAACACCCCTGGGCGTTGCTGTCATCAGCGCCTGTGGCAAAACAGGCATTAACTTTACAAGAACCATCAGGGAGTCCGAGGTGGAGCGTGTGTTTTTCACCACATTGATTCAGCTGGGTGTCCCGGTACTGATTGAAAGCAACGACCTTTTAAGCGACTGAGGAGAGGAGGCAAGATGTCCTATTGTGTGCAATGCGGTGTGCAGCTGGCGGAGGATTTGACCAAGTGCCCTCTGTGTAAAACGCAAATTATGAACCCCAACCTCAAGACGGGTGAAAAAGAGAGCGAGCAGCCCCAGAAGGTGGAGGAAATCATCGACCGGATGGACAGGGGCTATTTGCGCCAGCTGACGGTGGTCATCACGATGATCCCTGTTTTGATTGTCCTGCTCATTGACATTGTGGATGGCGGGGGCGCCTGGTCGCCCTACGCGATTGGGGCCATGGTGTTGTGCTGGTTCTTTTTTGTCATGCCCCTGGTCTACCGCTTCAAACGCCCCTATGCTGTCATCGCGCTGGATGTCCTGGCGCTGTGCGGTTACCTGGCCCTCATTGCGGTGATGTCGGACGGCTTCTCCTGGTATTTGAGCATTGTCCTGCCCCTTTTGGTGCTCCTGGGGGCAACCATCCTCCTGGTGTTGATGGTGCTCAGGCGGTTGAAAATGCGCAAAATCATCAAAGGGGTGCTGCTGTTTACCATCTTCTCCGGCTTTTTAATCCTGCTGGAGGTTATTTTGGACATGGCCATCTGGAAGAAGATTGTTCTGGGCTGGTCGGTGTACGCTGCCATCCCCTTTGTGGTCATTGCCCTCATGGCGCTGTATGTGGAGAACAACAAGACCCTGAAAGAAGAAATCCGCCGCCGGCTCTTCCTGTGAGGGCATCCTGGGCTGTTCCCAATGGCGCTTGCGCGGACAAAAAACACATGATACAATGTTAAAAATTCGGAGGAACCATGTTCATTGCCAATGAGCTCACCTGGCAAACGCTGTGTGAGCGTTACTTTGTTGAAAACGAGCCTTTATCCCCCCTGCTGTCCATCAGGACAGGCGGGCCTGCCCGGTATTTTCTGGAGGTGCAGGACGAGGGCACTGCCATTGCAGCCTGGCGCTTGGCAAAGGAGGAGGGGGTCCCGGTCCTGTTCCTGGGCCGGGGCAGCAACATTCTCCTGCATGACGCGGGCTTTCCCGGCCTTGTCATCCACTTTGGCGCTTCCTATGCCAAGGTGACCTTAACTGGGGAGCGTCTTGTGGCTGACTGCGGCATCTCCATGAAATCCCTGTCCACCTTTGCTGCTGAAAACGGGCTCAAGGGCTTGGCTTTTGCAGCCGGCATCCCCGGCTCCCTGGGCGGCGCCGTGCTGATGAACGCGGGCGCCTATGGCGGGGAGATGTCCCAGGTGATTGAGAGTGTTTACTGTGTCAACATGGCAGGGGAGAAAGTGACCCTTGATGTCAAGGAGGCGCGATTATCCTACCGTCACAGCCGCATGATGGAGGAAGGCCTGCTGATTTTGGGGGCCAGCCTGCGCCTGACCCCGGGGGACAAGGCGCAGATCCTGGAAGAAATGGCCGCCTACCAAACCTTGAGGCGGGATAAGCAGCCCCTGACCTTCCCTTCCGTTGGCTCCTTCTTTAAGCGCCCGCCGGGGCATTTCGCGGGCGCTCTCATTGAGCAGGCGGGCTTAAAGGGCTTCACCATTGGCGGGGCCCAGGTCAGTGAAAAGCACGCTGGCTTCCTCATCAACATCGGCGGGGCCACCACGGAGGATTTTTTACGCTTAAAGCAGGAGGTCCAGCGCCGGGTTTTTGAGCAGCACGGCGTTCATCTGGAGCCCGAGGTGCGCATCATTGGGGACAAGAGCCAATGAGCTTTACCTCACAGGTCAAGGCGGAATTAACCGGCCTTCCACTGGACGCAAGATGCTGTGTCACGGCGGAATTGAGCGCCTTTATCCTGGGTGCCTCGGTGATGACCTTAAAGGGCAATGGGCAAATCAGCCTTTCCTTCCGCACGGGCAGCGCCGCTGTCCTAAAGCGCGCCTTAAAGCTGTTTAACGCGACAGGCACCGCCGTGGCCCGGCCTCGGCTCCTGCTGCGGGATCGCCTGGCCGGCAGGCGGGAATACCTCCTATCCCTTCAGGACGCGGATTCCCACCGCCTGCTTCGGGAGCAGGGGATGCTGCGCCGGGACGAAACCGGGGCGGAGCGCTTTGCGGCGCCCCAGCGCGTGATGCGCCGCAACTGCTGCCGCCGCTCCTACCTAAGGGGTGCCTTCTTGGCTTGCGGCTACATCGCGGACCCCAGGCGGCGCTACCAGGTGGAATGGGTCTACCAGGATGCCGCCCGCGCCTTGAGGCTCAAGCGCGTGCTCTCCCAAACCGGCCTGTCCGCCACCCTGTCTGAGCGCCGGGGCTGCGCGCTGTTGACCTTAACCGGCGGGGAGCAGGTGGCGGAGCTGCTCAAGCTCATGGGCGCCTCCATTTTGGTATTTGAGCTTGAGAACCTGCGCGCGGAAAAAAGCCTCCGTGAGCGGGCCAACCGCGCGGTCAACTGCGACCAGGCCAATTTGAAGCGGCAGCTCACAGCCTCCTCCCGCCAGATTGAGGCCATTGAAAACCTGTCCTTCTCCCGCGGGCTTTCCTCCCTGCCTGAGCGGCTGGAGCGCTTGGCCAGGCTGCGACTAAGCCAGCCGGACGCCAAGCTGTCCGAGCTGGGCGAGCAGATGAGCCCGCCGCTGTCCAAGTCCGGCGTCGCCCACCAGATGCGGCAGCTGCTGGCCCTGGCAGAAGAATTAAACAGCGGGGGCTGAACTATTTATCTTTGAATTGCAGGTTTTCCCCTGCAAGAAAGCGGTCCTTTTGATCGTTTAATGCGCAAACCTTGGCTTGAAGCAGAGCCTGGAAAGGAAATCACATGATTACCCGTAAAATTGTCCTGGGGGGCAGCCTGCCGTTTACCGCGGCGCGCGCCCATAAGCTGGTGAGCCTGGCCAATACCTTTGCCTCCAGCATCATCCTGCAGGACAATCGGGGCACCTTTAACGGCAAATCCCTCCTTGGCATCCTCTCCCTGGGCAAATTGACCGGGCGGGAGATGCTTTTGCTGGCCGAAGGGCGGGATGAGGAACGCGCCATTCTGGCCCTGGCCGCCCTGCTGGAGGAGGAGAACGAGCCCATTTCCCCTTAAACCCGTCAAAAACCAAGGATAACCTTGTCTTTGGTTGACTTCACTTAACACTTCTGTTATAAATAGAGGAGATTCCGGGGGAGTCCACCTGCGCTATGCGCGAAAGGATGGTCATCATGTCAAACACAGTGAAACACGACCCGTTTCGCAGACTGCTGAAATGGACAGCCGCCCTCTTGGTGCTGGCTGCCCTGTTTGCGACCGGTTTTGTGTTGATGGACAAGTACCAGCAGGGAGAACACGCCCGCGCCCAGCAGCGTGTCAACGAAGAAAATCAGACCATCATTGAGGAATACACAAAGAAGCGTGCCCAGCAGCAGGCCCAGGCCCAGTCCGGCGAGGTCAAGACCTGGCCGGAAGCCAAGGCAGAGGGCTGGGATGTGCTGGATGTCAGCGAGTTCCCTGTGGAAGGTGCCCGCGAGCAAATGGTCACCCGCGCGGAGCTCTTAAAGGGGGGCCTGCTCCTGGTCAACCGTTGGCACGCCATGCCGGGGGATTTCACCCTGGTGGAGGCGGACATCAAGTCCATCGGCACCTCAACGTCCTACCGTGTCCCGGTGGCGGATGCCAATGTCCTCCTGATGGACACCGCCATCCCGGCCCTGGACGCCATGATTGCGGCCGCCAAGGCAGCGGGGCTTGAGTACTACATCGTGCGGGAAGGCTACCGCAACGCCGCCACCCAGATGGGCTTTTGGGAAAAGGAAGTGGCCAGGCACACCGAGCGCTACTCAGGCGATGCCCTGACGGAAAAAGCGCGCGAACGCGTGGCCTATCCGGGCACCAGCGATTACCACACCGGCCTTTCGGTCAGTATCGACGTCTATAACCGCAATGACTCCGTCCTCAATAAAATGGCCTTTCAGGAATCTGATCAGGCCAAATGGCTCAATGAGCACGCCTGGGAGTATGGCTTTGTGTTCCGCTTCCCAGTGCAGGGCTACCCGGATAGCGCCACGGTTGACAAGGCTTATAAGACGGGCATTGACTTAAAGATTGACGCCTACCGCTATGTGGGCAAGCCGCACGCCGCTGTCATGCACCTGATGGACTTCAGCCTGGAGGAATACATCGAGTACCTGATTGCCCATCCCCACCTGGCGGTCTATCAGGACGGCATCCTCAAGTACGAAATCTACCGCGTCCCAGGCGGCACCACGGAAACAAGCGTCCAATTGCCCCAGTCCGCCACGGCCTATGAGGCCTCTTCGGACAACATGGGCGGGGTTGTGGTCGCGGCCATCTACTAAGACAAGATTAATCAGAAAACCTCCGGCAAAGACCGGGGGTTTCTTCGTGTCTGGTTTGACAAGAGCCAGCCCTGGTTTTATAATCATTTTTCGCGGAAAAACGATTTTGAAGGGGGACACATGGACGAAAGGCTCAAGGAAATAGCAAGGCGGCGGACCTTTGCCATCATCAGCCATCCGGACGCGGGCAAAACCACTTTGACGGAAAAGCTGCTGCTCTACGGCGGAGCCATCCGCCAGGCCGGCTCGGTCAAGGCGCGCAAGGCGGCAGCCCATGCCACCTCTGACTGGATGGAGATTGAAAAGCAGCGCGGCATTTCTGTGACCTCCTCTGCCATGCAGTTCTCCTTTGATGGCTTTCACATCAATATTCTGGATACGCCCGGCCACCAGGACTTCTCAGAGGACACTTATCGCGTCCTGATCGCCGCGGACAGCGCTGTCATGCTGCTGGACGCCTCAAGGGGTGTTGAGGAGCAGACCCGCAAGCTGTTCAAGGTCTGCCGGATGCGGGGCATCCCCATCTTCACCTTTGTCAACAAGATGGACCGCGCGGCCAAGGACCCCTTTGCCCTCATGGAAGAGTTAGAGCAGGTTCTGGGCATCCGTTCCTGCCCGGTCAACTGGCCCATCGGCACGGACGGCGATTTTCAGGGCGTCTACCACCGGGATACCCGCACGGTGGAGCTGTATTTTTCAGGCGACCACGGCAAAACCAAGGCTGCCAAGACCGAAATCAGCCTAGATGACCCGGCCCTTGAGGGTATGCTGGAAGGCCACTACATCAAGCGCTTAAAGGAAGAGGTGGAGCTGCTGGACGAGGCTGGTGACCCTTTTGACCTGGACGCAATCAGGAAGGGCGAATTGACGCCCATGTTCTTTGGCTCGGCCATCACCAACTTTGGTGTGGAGCCCTTTTTAAACCGCTTTTTGCGCTATACCCTGCCGCCCACGCCCAGGGAAAGCGACCAGGGCCTCATCCTGCCCGACAACCCGGAGTTTTCCGGTTTCATCTTTAAAATCCAGGCCAACATGAACCCGGCCCATCGGGATCGTCTGGCCTTTGTGCGCGTGGTGTCCGGGGTGTTCAAGCGCGACATGAACGCCTGGCATTCCTCCCAGAATAAAATGATCCAGCTCAAGGCGCCCCAGCAGTTCATGGCGGATGAGCGGGCCATGGTTGAAATCGCCTATCCCGGCGACATCATCGGGCTGTTTGACCCAGGCATCTATAAACTGGGCGACACCCTCTCCCAGAAGTCCGGGCTGCGCTTTGCGCGCATCCCCGTGTTCGCGCCGGAGCATTTTGCCCGTGTGCGCCCCTTTGACAGCATGAAGCGCAAGCAGTTTCTAAAAGGCATCACCCAGTTGAGCAACGAGGGCGCCATCCAAACCTTCACCCGGGAGGAAATCGGCCTGGAGCAAAGCATCGTGGGCGTGGTGGGCGTGCTTCAGTTTGATGTCCTGGCCCACAGACTCAAAAACGAATACGGCGCGGAGCTGGCCATGGACAATTTGCCCTGGCGCTATGTTCGCTGGGTTACAGAAACGCCCCGCCCTGTGGCAGAGCTGTCGCTGACTTCCACCACCACAAGGGGTTTTGACGCGCAAAACAACCCCGTCCTCTTCTTTGAAAACGAGTGGTCCATCCGCCTGGCCATGGAAAAAAACCCTGGCCTGGTCCTGGATGAAATTGAGCCGATGGAGGAGTTTGTCTAAGGATTATTTCTCTTGTATGCCGATTTGTTTTAAGTATTGATAGATGCCATCATAGTATTCCGGTTTCCTGGTATGGTCATTATCATCGCCCTTTGGTAAATAGATGATCATACCTTGGCGTGCCCTGGTCAACAACACCCGATAAGCATTCTTTAGATATTGAATGTTCTCGGGTTTTTTGATGTTGGTCCACCTATTCCCTAAGAATTGGAAATACTCAAACTTCTTCTCTTTTAATCGAAGGTTTGCATCCCAACAGACGATAGTCCAGTCCAACTCTAAACCTTGGATATCAAATTCGGTGGCTGTTTCTTCTAAATAATAGGAGGAACGTACATCTCGGTCATCGTTTAGAAACCAATCCTTTGCTGAAACCTTGCTTTCAACCCAAATCCCCTCAGAACGTAGTCGTCGCGCACCTGAACTTGCGGTAAGTCCGTACCGTTCTGTGCCTTTGGCCATTTGCTTAATCCAGCTTTTAGCGATCTCTCGTTCTCTGGTTAAATAGGGCCTGCTGAAAAAAGTGATTCGCGCTATGGTCGTTCCTTCAAACAGC
>CAYOOZ010000062.1:0-11083 GCA_964405705.1 uncultured Christensenella sp. | reverse complement strand
TGCATATCTCTGTGGGCAAATGTGCTTGCATAAACTCGTGTCCACGCTATCTAGCGTGAAGGGAGGAGCGGTTCAACAGGGATCTCAATTTCACATCATAGGAGGTTTGTTCGTATGACCTATCTGTTGGTTGGCCTGGCCATCCTGGTGGTTGGTGGGTGGCTGTATGGCAAATACTGCGAAAAGCAGTTCGGTCCGGATGACAGGCAGACTCCGGCGTTCGCCAAGCGCGACGACGTAGACTATGTGCCAATTAAGGGCTGGAAGAACACGCTGATTAACCTGTTGAACATCGCGGGCACTGGCCCGGTCTTAGGCCCCATCCAGGGCATCCTCTTTGGGCCGATCGCGCTCATCACCATCCCGATTGGCTGCGTCTTGGCCGGCGCCATGCACGACTATTTCAACGGCATGATCGCCACCCGCAACGGCGGCGCGCAGATGCCCAGGATTGTCACCAAGTATTTGGGCCGCGGCAGCAAGGGGCTTTATCTGGTGTTTTCCAGCATCCTGCTGCTCCTGGTGGGCGTTGTGTTCGTCTACACCCCGGGCGACCTGATTGTGGGCGACATCATGGGCCAGGCGGCCGTCGCCTCCAACCCCGTGTTGTGGATTGTGTACGCGGTGATTTTCCTGTATTACATCGCGGCCACCGTCTTCCCGATTGACAAAATCATCGGCCGCATCTACCCGGTCTTTGGCGCTTTCCTGATTGTCTCCGCTATAGGCATT
Source organism: uncultured Christensenella sp. (assembly GCA_964405705.1). GTDB lineage: Bacteria > Bacillota > Clostridia > Christensenellales > Aristaeellaceae > UBA6115. The sequence continues at coordinate 10,351 of CAYOOZ010000062.1, read as the reverse complement.
TTGGTTGGCGTGTTTGCCGATGGCGGCGCCCACCTGGGCAACCTTCAGGGCTTGCTGTTCACCAAAAACGCGGAAGGCGCCAGTGTCTTAGCGCCCTTTGCCGGCGGCTTTGTGGGCCATATGAGCGGCTTCCCCTTCATCCCGGTTTTCTTTATCACCGTGGCTTGCGGCGTGCTCTCGGGCTTCCATGGCTCCCAGACCGCGCTGATTGGCCGTACCATTGAGCATGAAAAACAGGGCCGCCACATCTTCTACACCTCCATGATCATGGAAGGCGCGATCGCCATGGCCTGGGCCGCTGGCGCGATGGTTCTGTTTAACATGGCCGTGCCCAATGAGGCCGGCGATGCCCTGGTTGCCGGCGCAGCCTTGAACCACAACACCACCCGCATGGTCGGCGTCATCTCCCGTCAGTTCATGGGCAACATCGGCGGCCTCCTGGCCATCATCGGCGTCATCGTCCTGCCCATCACGTCTGGCGACACCGCCTTCCGCGCGCTGCGCCTGCAGATTGCGGAGCGCTTCAATATCGACCAGAAGCCCTATAGCAAGCGCATTGGCCTGGCCGCGGCGCTGTTTGTGCCCGCGATCGCCATTTTGGTCTATGCCAAATTGGACGCCAATGGCTTTAACATCCTCTGGCGGTACTTTGGCTTTGCCAACCAGGGCCTGGCTGTCTTTGCCCTGGGCATGGCCTCTGTCTACCTGGCTGTCCATAAGAAGAACTTCTGGATCGCCTTTATCCCCTCGCTGTTCTACACCTTTGTGGTGTTCGCCTTCATCTTCCACGCGGACATCGGGCTGAACCTGGACAGCCTCCTGGGGCTGACCAAGGACAACGCCAATGTCTACACCGCCTCCTACATCGCGGCTGGCGTGGTCACCATCCTGTATGGCATCTATATCTGGAAGCGGATGCACACCACCAAGGAAGATCTCACCACTTACGAAGCGTAAGCTTCACAGCAAGCAAAAAGCCCGGGGCAAACTGCCCTGGGCTTTTTGTAATGGACTTAAATTTGAACGATACGCTGTTCCTTGTCGGACTTGTAGGCGTTCTCCAAGAGCTCCGTTAAGGCGATAGCGCGCTCCATGTCAAAGAGAATGGGCGTGCCCTTTTTGATGCCATCCAGGAATTGGCGCAGGGCCATGGGCAAGGCGGGGGGCAACTCAGGCTCAAACCACTCATTGCCAAAGTCCGTCAGGCGCATTTTGATCTTGCCCTCGGAGCGGACAATGGCGCCCTTAGTGCCCAAAAGCTCAAAGAAGTCACCGTTATAGGGGGAGATGAAGGAGGTTTCCAGCACGGCGATGGCCTTGTTTTCAAACTCCACCACGGACACCGCGTTGTCATCCACACCCTGGGGAGCAACAGAATTGTTGAACATGCTGGTAATGCGGGTGGGCTTGCCCAAGAGGTAGCTGGAAATATACAAAGGGTGGCAGCCCAGATCCATCATCGCGCCGCCGCCAGCGTCCGTGGGCTCATACCAGTATTCCGGCAGCCACTGGGCCAGGGCGCCGTTATGGGCCATGCGGAAGCGCAGGTAGTGGATGTCGCCCAGGCTGCCCTTGTCGATTTCCTGTTTGCACAATTGGATGAGGGGGGTGGTCAATTGCGGGTAGGAGATGCAGAATTTGACGCCGTTTTCCTCAATCGCCTTTTTGATTTCCTGGCATTCCAAAAGTGTGGTGGCCAGGGCTTTTTCGGTGAAGATGTGCTTCTTGGCCCTGGCAGCCTTGACCATCACCCGGGGATGGGCAGTGGTTTCTGTGTCCACCACCACGGCATCCACGTCCGCGCGGGCCAGGGCTTTGTCCAGGTCCGGCTCAAAATCAACGCCCAGCTCCCGTGCCCATTCCTCGCCGCGTTTTTTGTCATCATCCCACACGCAGGTGATCCTGGCGTCCGGCGCCTCTGAAATCATGCGGGCATAGTCCTTGGCATGCACATGCCACTTGGATAGCATCAGAATATTGACCATGAAGGAAACCTCCTTATGTATTGCTGCCATCAGTTTACCCTTTGTGACCGGCCAAATCAAGGCAAAGCGAATATGAAGTTGATCTCAAAATTAAAGTTTTTGCGCCGCTTTTTTCAAAAAGCGGCCCCCATATCCCCGTATTCCGTATCCCTGTATCCCCCGTCCTTATCCCTTGCCCTTCATCTTTGCGGAAACCATCTCCGCCGCGCCGTCAAACTCCTGCCTTGGCAAATAGAGCACCATGAACAGGAAGGCATAGGGGCGGTAGAGGCTGATGCGCCCAGCGCGGGGGGAGAGCTTATAGCGCTGGGCGTCCTGCCAGAGCAGATATTCCTCGTGCGCCAAGAGGAAGGGCTTGCCCTGGCTGTTGGGCAGGAAGGCAGCCTTGTCATAGCGGATCAAACGGCTCCAGCACTTCAGGCGGGTGGGCTCGATCCAGGTGCGCTTTAACACGCCCTTGGGGTCAAGCATGTACTGCACGGACTCCCGCCCTTGCAGGAAGAGGGCCAAAACGCCCAGGGCGACAAAGGACAGGCCCAGGGCGACAGCGGTCTGGGCGATGCCGGTGGATTTAAAAAAGCTGGTGAAGGCGGCAGCGCCGCTTAGGATGTACTCAATGATGAGCATGACAAGAACCGTAATGACCACAGCAAAGGCGGCCACACGGGTGATGAGGCCCAATCGGGCGGGGTCAGCAAGGGCGGGGCGGCTGTCCTCCCAGACATAGCGAACAGAGGGGTTACCCAGCGTCTTTCCGCAGGAATCGCAGTGAGGCTGCGCGTTCTGTCGGACACATTTTTGGCAGAAATAGACCAGCATGAAACTTCCTTTATGGGTAGTGCTGCCTTTGGCAGTCCCTATATTATAGCCGTTTTACGGGGTGCGGGCAAATCAAGCTTTGACAGTCCGCGCAATCGTGGTAGCATGGTGGGGCTGATAAAAGAAGGGCGGTGAGAAACGAATGACAGGCAAGGCCAAGAAACTGGTGCTCCTTTCGCTGTCCTCCCAGTATGTACATTCCGCCCTCGCCCCCTGGTGCCTGGTCAATGGGCTAAAGCAGTACGCAAAGTCAGACTATGAGGCCGTGGTGACCGAGGGCACGGTCAATGAGCCGGTATTGGATATTTTAGCCCGCGTTGTGGCGCAAGCGCCGGATGTGCTGGGCATTTCCTGCTATATCTGGAACATCAAAACCGTGGCCGCCCTGCTGCCCATGGTGAGGGAAGCGCTGCCTAATTGCGTGATTGTGTTGGGCGGGCCGGAGGTGGGCTTTCGGGCGCTTGACGCGCTGAGGTCCTTCAAAGAGGCAGACTATATCCTCTCCGGGGAAGGGGAACTGCCCTTTGCAAAGCTGGTGGACGCGCTTTCTGGTATAGGAGCGCTTGATTTGGTGCCCGGATTGTCCTACCGCGCGGAGAACGGCGTACATATAAGCGAGCCCTATTTGCATGAGGACACCCAGGGCAGCCCCTATTCCGAGGAATATTTTAAGGCGCTCAATGGCCGCATCGCCTACCTGGAGACCAGCCGAGGCTGCCCCTTTTCCTGCGCGTTTTGCCTGTCTGGCCGGCGGGAGGGGCTGCGCTGCGCCCCGATGAAACAAGCATTTGCGGATATTTTAAGCTTGGCCAAGTCGGGCAGCCGCACCATCAAGCTGGTGGACCGCACCTTCAACGCGGACAGGCGGCGGGCCCTTGAAATCATGCGCTTCATCGCCTTGGAATATGGAAAGGGCATCCCGGATGGGGTCACCTTTCATTTTGAAATCGCCGGTGACCTATTGGATGAGGGCACGCTGAACTTCATGAAAACGGCGCCAGTGGGGCTGTTCCAGTTTGAAATCGGATTGCAGTCCATGGATGAGACCACCTTGAAAACGGTGCGCCGGCAGACGGACATGGTCTATCTGCAAAAGCAAGTCAACCGCCTGATTCAAATGGGCACAGCGCACGTGCACCTGGACTTGATTGCCGGCTTGCCGGGAGAGGGGCTGGCCGAGTTTCGAAAAGGCTTCAACGCGGCCTACCTGCTGCGCCCCCAGGCCTTGCAGCTGGGCTTCTTAAAGCTGATCCACGGCAGCGCCATGCGGGAGGAGCCGGAAAACTACCCCTGTGAATATGACCAAGAACCACCCTATCAGGTGATTTCCACACCTTTCATGAGCGCCCAGGATTTTACTGAGCTGCAGACGGTGGAGCGCGCGCTGGACAAGGCGCACAATGCCGGCCGCTTCCCGCGCATTATGCATTTTTTGACCGGGGAGATAGCGATGGAGCCCTATGCCCTGTTCTTGATGCTGGGACAACGCATTTTGGCCCTGGAAGAAGAAATAAAGGGCAGCCTGTCGCTGGACAGCCTGAACGACTGTCTGTTTGAGGCATTGTGTGGACTGCTGCCAGCACAGAAAGAACGCATCCGCGACCTGATGGTGATGGACCGCCTGTCCTCCACCAAAACGGCTGTCCTGCCCCAGTCGCTCAAACGCCCGGACAAAAGAATGAACCCCTTGAAGCAGAAATTGAACAAATTGCACCCTGTAATCCCCGGTGGCCTGCGTGTTTGTGCCTTGTTGTACCAAGGGGTGGAGCAATTGGTGTGGTGTGATTATGAGGAGCAGGACAAGGTGAGCGGTCTCTATACGCTTCATACCAAAAATGTCCAAGATTCAATTTGAGCAAGGCAATTCCCTGTGCTAAACTGTGTCTAATCAACGACATGGATGGAGGAAATAGTAATGTTTGACAACATCGGTGGAAAAATCAAGGGTTTGGCTAAATTCGTTACCTGGGTTGGTATTTTGGCCAGTGTCATCGTGGGAATTGGCATGATTAGCATTTCTACCCCTTATGGCCATAGGCCAAGTGTGCCGGCAGGGATATTGACGATGGTGGCGGGCTCCCTGGGGGCTTGGGTGAGTTCCCTGGTTTTATATGGTTTTGGTGAATTGATAGAGCAAACCACAAAAATTAACCAAGCCTTAACCAAGCCAGAAGAAAAACCAGACGCCTATCCAAATGACCCTCCGGAATTACCCAAGCAGTCCATCAACAACCCCAACCCTTGGGCTAATCCATAACAAACCTTTAGCCCAAGCGCTTAACAAAGCAAACGCCTCCATGTTTCCTCAGAGGCGTTTGTTTTTACCAACAAATTTCTATCAAAGTTTTCCGCACCACTTTTTTCAAAAAAGTGGTCGTTTCCTTCGTCCCCTCGTCCTCCCCCGTCTTATAGCGTCCCGGCCAGCCTTCTCGCGTTTTGAATGCTGACGGCGCTGGCGTAGGCGGCTTCTTCCATGCCCTCAAACTCAATGGCAATATCGCCGGTATAGCCGACTTCCTTGAGCGCGGCAATGGTGCCCGCGACGTCCAGGTCACCCTGGCCCAAGATCGCGCCGCGCAAGGAGGTGCCGCCCTTGCTTTTGAACCAGGCGCCGTTTTGGTAATTGGGCGCGGTATCGCCGGGGTGGGTTTTGCGGACATAGAAGTCTTTCAGGTGGACCATGCGCGCGGTTTTGGCCAGGATGCGGACAAAGGCAATGGGGTCCTCATCCACGCAGATGATGTTGCCGGTGTCTAAGAGGAGGCCATAATTGCCGGTGACCTGGTTGACAGCGTTGATGACGGTCTGCACGCGGTCGGTGCCATTGACAAAGGGGCCATGGTTTTCAAGGAGGGTCATGACGCCGCGGGTCTTGGCGTGCTCGGAAACGCGGATGGTGGCCTCCACCATGCGAGGGAGCAGGGCGTTAAAGTCCATGGCTGTGTTATTTTCAAGCGGGCGCCCCCAGCCGCCAATATCATGACGCATGATGGACAGGCCCAATTCAGCGGCGATGTCCGCCTCATGGCAAAGGCGCGCGATCTCCTTTTCCTGGGCCTCACCTTCCTTTAGCAGGTCGCCGGAGACGGAGTAATTGCAAAGGCGGATGCCGGCGTCCCGGGCAGCCTTTTTCGCGCTGTTGATTTTGTCATAATTGATTTTTTGCGTGGTTTCGTCATCAAAGCGGAAGGCAAAGGGCACCAATTCAAAGACCTCGGCCTGGTTGCGGGCGGCCCAGTCAATGGCAGTTTCCAGGGTGAACTCGCCCTTTTGAATGAGGCCGTTGATGGAGTAAGAGCTTAAACCGATTTTCATGGGAAACCTCCAAAATAATTAATTTTCGGGAAGGGGAAGAATGGAAAGGTTTTCATACTCACAGATCTTTATGGTGTAGCCATTGTCGATCATGGGCTGATCACAGGAGATGAGCCGCCAGTTGGCCCTTTGATCCAGGTTGGGGAAGTACTTGTCAGCGGGAGCGGCAGCGTCCACCTTGGTCAAAATGGCGCGGGAGCAGGAATCAATGAGCGCGTGGTAGACGCTGTCCCCACCCAGGAGCATGACCGTATCAGGCGGGTAGGGGGCAAGGAGGCGGGCCAACTCAGCGAAATCCCTTGCAATGAGGACATCATCCCTCTTGTAGTCCGGGTTGCGGGTGAGGACGATGTTCACACGACGGGGAAGGGGCTTGCCGCCAGGGAAGGAATCCAGGGTGGCCCGGCCCATGACCAGGACCTTGCCTGCAGTGGCCTTGGCAAAATGCTTCAAGTCAGCGGGCAGGTGGTAAAGCATGGCCTTGCCCAGGCCAATGGCATAGTTTTGATCAACCGCCGCAATAGCAATCATCGCTTACTCCGCAACCGGGATTTTATGGGGGAAGGGGTGGAATACATAGTTTTCAAGGGCAATGTCCTCCACTTTATAGTCCATAAAATCATCCTTTTTGTTAATGACAAGGCGGGGGGCCGGCAGGGGGGTGTTTTGAATCAATTCCTCCACCAGGGGCACGTGCCGGTCATAAATGTGCGCGTCCGCGATGACATGCACCAATTCCCCAGGGATGAGGCCGGACACCGAGGCCATCAGGTGGGTCAGAACGGCGTACTGGGCCACATTCCAATTGTTGGCGGTGAGCATGTCCTGGCTGCGCTGGTTTAAAATGGCGTTTAAGGTCTTGCCCGAGACATTGAAGGTCATGGAATAGGCGCAGGGGTACAGCGCCATCTCGCTTAGGTCCTGGTGGACATAGAGGTTGGTCATGATGCGGCGGGAGCCAGGATTGTTTTTCAGGTCATAGAGCACGCGCTCCACCTGGTCAAACTGGCCTTCCTTGTACTGGTGCTTCACGCCCAATTGGTAGCCATAGGCCTTGCCGATGCTGCCGTTTTCATCCGCCCACTGGTCCCAGATGCGGCTGCCCAGGTCACGCACGTTGCTAGATTTCTTCTGCCAGATCCAGAGCAGCTCATCCACACAGCTTTTAAGCCTGGTCTGCCTGAGGGTGAGGATGGGAAACTCTTCTTTGAGGTTATAGCGGTTGATAATGCCAAATTTCTTGATGGTGTAGGCGGGGCTGCCGTCCTGCCACTTTGGGCGGACAAACTGGCCCTTGTCCCAGACGCCATCCTGTAAGATTTCTTTGCAATTGGAAATGAACACGGTATCCGCGTAGCTCATAGAAACCCACTTTCCATAAATTTGGTGTTACACCGTTTTCCTGGGGAAGGCCAGGCCAAAGGCCAGCCCGCACAACCCGCCCAAAATGTGCGCCAATTGGGAGATGTTATCCCGGGCAAACATGCCCGCGACCTCCTGCCCTAAGTAAATCAGCGCGACCAAGAGCAGGGTCAGCGGGATTTTGCTGGTCTTCCTGGTGGAAGCGGCGGATAGCAGAATCAGCATGAAGACCACGCCTGAGGCGCCCAGGGAGGCGGTATGGGGCGAAAAAAGAATGTGCAGCCCGCCGGTTACCAGGGCAGTTACAAGGAACATCATCGCTGTCCTCCCGCTGCCGTATTTGGCCTCCACCAGGGGGGAGAGCAGCAGAATCATGGCCATGTTGGCGGCAAAGTGCGCGAAATCCGCGTGCCCCAGCACGTGCAGGAACAGGCGTGGATAAAACAGAATGTCAGAAAGAGGCGCCCGGTAAACGGAGAACAAGAGGCGGTTGCTCCTGCCCCCGGTGAGGGCGGCCAATACCAGGGCCAAGAAGGAGAGGCCCAGGAAGCCCAGGGTGAAAGGCGAGGAAAACTCCAGCCACCGCCTGGGGGAAATTGTCTGCCAGAGTTTTTTCATCTATTGACCAGAAATGGTGATGCCGCCCACGGCCAGCCAGGGCAGGGAGCCGGTGCCATCCTCCACGGTTTCCTTTGAAATGCCCTCCACCTTTTTTAGCATATGGGCCAGGTTCCCGGCAATCATGGTTTCGCTCACCGCGCTGCCAATCTGGCCATCCTCAATGAGGAAGGAGTTCTTGGCCACGCCGGAAAATTCACCGCTGGGGCCAGCAGCGCCGCCAGAATAGCGGGACACCAGGAGGCCCTTTTTGGTGTTTTTGATCATGTCTTTTAAGCTCATCTCCCCTGGTGTCATCACCAGGGCGAAGCTGGCGTTGGGCGCGCGCTTGTTACCGGTCTTGTTGGCGGCGTAGGCGGAGAGCATGAACTGCTTGAGCACGCCCCCCTCAATCACCGCGTAATCCTCCGCCAAAAAGCCCTCCCCGGTGTAGGTCTGGCCCAGGACCACGCGCGGGTCATTGGGCGCCATGGTGAGGGTGATCCGCTCATCCGCGACCTTCGTGTTGATGGCGTCCTTCCATTGGCTGGTGCCGTCCAAAAGCGTGCCGTCAGAGGCATAATTGCCCAGAAGCTCGCCCAGCATGCCGCCTAAGCAGTCCGGGGTGAAGATGACAGTGCCCTCAAACTTGCCCTTGGCGGGCATGGTGTGAATCTGGTTTTCCGCGTCCTTGAGGCTCTGGCGCACGCTGGCTTGGTCCAAAAAGGGCGTGTCCAAATCCCGGGTATAAAACCCGCCGCCGTTAAAGGAGGAGGACTTGTCCCCCTCATGCCCGGAGAACATCAAGGACACACCATAGTAGCCCATTGTGGTAGTGTATTTTACGCCATGGCTGTTTAGGTACACCCCGGTTTTCATGGTGTGGTCGGTGATGACCTGCTCCAAAATCACCTTGGGGTATTCCTGGTGCACAGCGTCGATCAATTCCTTGGTGCGCATGAACAGTTTTTCAAGGTCGGGCTCAATGTCCCCGGCGTTTACTTCCTTTTGACCTTCCCAGGCAAACTCCCACGCGGGGTCAGCCTGGCCAGCCTGGGCGGAGGTCACGCAGTCACGGGCCGCGCTGTTGATGGCCTCCTCATCAAAGCTGTTGCTGTTCACCGTGCCCCGGCGCTGGTCAGAAAGCGCCTGAAGGCTTAAGCTGTGGTCCAGGGTGGTGCGGAGCAGGGTAAACTGCCCCCCCTCGGCGTTAAACTCGCTCTTTTTGCTGGTGATGGCCTGGGCGCTGGATTCCTGCGCGCCAAGGCTGGTCATCTGCTTGATGGCCTGGGTGGCGGCCTGCAATTCTCTACTCATCTTATTTCCCTCCTACCATCACTTTGCACCGCAGCTCCGGCCCGCCCATGCCCACAGGCATTGGCTGCTTTTTCCCGCAAAAGCCGGAGGAGGCCCAGGTCATGGCGTCGCTCACCATGTCCACGGACTTGAGCATGTCAAAGGCCACGCCGGAGATGGTGGTGTCAAACAGCGCGCGGCCCAACTGGCCGTTCTTGATCTCATAGCCGGTCACCACACCAAACATAAACTCGCCCGTCGTGTCCGCCTGGCCATTGTTGGTGTTCACAAGGTAATAGCCGTCCTCAGTATTGGCAATCATGTCGGCCAACTTGTTGGGGCCAGGATGCACCGCGGTGTTGCGCATGCGGATTAAAGGCTCATCATTGAAAGCATAGGCCCTGGCGTTGCCGCGGGGCTGCATGTTGTAATGCCGGCCCAATTCGCGGTTGACCATGTAGCCCACCAATTTGCCGTTGCGGATTAGTTCCGCGTCCTCCGCCAGCACGCCCTCGTCATCCACATACACGGGCAGGGGGGCCTTCTCACCCCAGGCGGTGTGCGCGAAATCGGTCATGGAGACCAGGGGGCTGGCCACCATCTGGTTAAGCATCGGGCCCGCCACAGAGCCGCCCAGCACCAGGTCCGCCTCCACCGTGTGGCCCACGGCCTCATGCGCCAGAATACCGGACAAAACCCCGGATAAAATCACGGTCTTCAGCCCTGCTTGGGCGAACACGCCCTCGCGCTTTTTCATCAGGTGGTTATACAGCTCGTCAATCCCGCCATACAGCTTGGCCGGGTCGGTGAAATTGTCCTCAAAGGTGCCAAGGCTGCCAAAGGGCTGGAAGACCTCTACCGGCATCCCGTCCTCCGTCTGGCTGGACAGCATCACATACACATAGGAGCGCGGGGCCAGGGTATGCGCCTGGTAGCCATCGCTGGTTAGCAGCTGCTTTTCCATGGAGTCCGCCGTC
>CAYOOZ010000061.1:0-11142 GCA_964405705.1 uncultured Christensenella sp. | reverse complement strand
ACTGTGGACGGCGTTACCCGTACCCTGCCCCGGCCCTTTATGGTCTTGGCCACGCAGAATCCGATTGATTTTGTCGGCACCTACCCCCTGCCAGAGGCACAGATGGACCGCTTTTTCCTGCGCGTGATGATCGGCTACCCCTCCATAGAGGAGGAAATGGATGTTCTGGACCGCTACTCAGGCGCAGAATCCCCGCTAAAATCCCTTAGCCCGGTCTGCGGGGAGCGGGAGATCATCGCCATGCAGGAAATGGTGGGCACGGTGTATTGCAGCCGGGAGGTCAGAAGCTATGTGGCCACCATCGCCGCCGCCACAAGGCAGCACCCCTCCCTGCAGCTGGGGGCATCCCCAAGGGGCGCCATTGCCCTGGTGCGCGCGGCCCAGGCCTGCGCCATCCTGGCCGGGCGCAATTATATCCTGCCGGATGATGTCAGGCGCATGGCCAAAAGCGTCCTCTCCCACCGATTGATTTTAAGCCCGGAAGCCCGCATGAAGGGCGTGTCCGCTGAGGGCATCTTAAGCCAGCTGATTGATACCCTGCCTGTCCCTGGCGCCAAGAGATGACAGGCCGCCTCTTTGCAGCCCTGGGGGTGCTGTTGTTTAGCGCCTTGTCGGCCCTTTCCCTGGGCGGGCAGGTGTTTTATTTTGTAAGCTACGCCATTTCCTTGATGCTGGTTTACGCGCTGCTGTCTGTCCTGTTATCCGGGCAGTTTATCAAGGTCGGCCAGCGCCTGAGCAGCCAACAGACAGAAAGGGGGAGCAAGGCGGACTTGTTCATCGCCCTGTCCTCCAAAAACATCTTGCCCTTGGGCCCTGTCACCTTGAAGCTGGTTTTGCCCGACGGGGGGAGTGAGGTATCCCTCTACCCCGGTTTTTTATCAGAGAAAAAAGCCTCCTTTTCATTACAGTTCAACCATATCGGCGTCTTTTGCTGCGGGGCCCAAAGCTTCCTTGTCACGGATGTCTTTGGCATTTTCAAGAAAACGAAGAAAATATCCAGCCCCCTGCCGCAAATGGCGGTGCTCCCGCGCGGGTTTTCGGTGTCCGCTCTGCCTTTTGCGCAGATGGATGACGGGCGCGCCCTGCCCAACCGCTCCGGGGAGGATGTGACCAGCCCGGAGGACACCCGCTCCTACCGCATTGGGGACCCTTTCAAGCGCATCCATTGGAAATTATCCAGCCGCAACCAATCCCTGGTGGTGCGCCGCTTTGAAATCCCGGCCCCGCCAGATACCCTGATTTTGATGGACTGCACGGAGCCCGTGGGCGGGGAGGGGCAGGAGGACGGGGCATTGCGCCTCAGGGACACCCTTTGTGAGACCGCGCTGGCGGTCTCTGCCATGCAAATGGCGCAGGAGCATGCTGTGCGCCTGCCGCTTTATGGGGCGGTCACATCAGAGTTTCACGCGGACCGCTCCTTATCCCTGCATCTGCTCAAAGAGGAGCTGGCCTACCAGCTCTTTCGGGGCGGGGAGGCTTTTGAGCGCGTATTAAACCTGGAATTGCGCCGCATGCGCCGCACCGGGGCCTGCGTCATCATCACCACGCGGCTGGACGCCCTGATTGTGGAGGGTGTCAACCAAATCAAAAGAAGCGGCCCGCACGTGCGCTTTTACTTGATCACCTTTGATGCCGGGCATGAAAAATATGCCCCCTATATCGCCAGGATGCAGCAGCAGATGGTGGAGGTCAACTATGTCACCCCTGCTTAAGCTGCTCAAAAACCGGCTGTTTGGCTTTGCGCTGACTGCCTTTATCACCTTCTCCCTGGCCCTGCCGCTGCTGCACGCGGTCAACCTGGCGGGCGAGGCCGTGGTCCTGGCCCTGTATGCCCTGCTGTTTGCTGCCCTCATCAGCGCTTATTCTCTCCTGCCCCTGAAGGTGCGCTTCCTGGTGCCCCTATTGACCCTTACGTACTTGATTCTCAGCGCCATCTTGTTCAAAGGCTCCTTTGCCGCCAGGGTGCTCTCCCTGGGCCGCAGCCTTGGCAGCGGGGTGGGCTTTTATCAGGCCATGAACCTATACAACGATGCCCTCCTGCCCGCCCTGGTTTTGGTGTTTGCCCTCTTTGCGCGGCTGATCATGGAGGGCGAGCCGGGCTTTGCCCTGCCCTTGTTGACGGTGCCGGTCTTCATGCTCTGGTTCTTGGGTGGCAGGGACAAGGTCTTGGTGTTTTTCCCGGCGGTGATGAGCCTGCCGCTTTTGTATGTCTATACCGCCCACCACAGCCAGGAAGGCTTGCTGTCCAAAAAGCCCAGGGCCCTGGTGGCCCGCGCCTTGGTACTGGTATTGGCGCTGTCACTGTTGGCCTTTTCCTTCACGCCCAAGGAGCGCCAGACCCAGCCGCAGTTTGAGCAATTGGCTCAGGACATCAAAACCCGCCTGGAAGATTTGTTCTTCTTCACCGCCACGCGCAACATGTTCACCCTGGATTCCCAGGGCTATCAGCCCATGGGGGAGCGCGGCCTTGGCGGGCGGCCGGACATTTCCTTAAAACCTGTGATGACTGTCAAAGCGGACAACCGTGTCTACCTGCGCGCAACGGCGCTTGACACCTATACCGGGCGCAACTGGTATGACTCCTTAAGCCAGCAGCGCTATGGATGGCAGTCCGCGCGCTATGACAGTTTGAAAAAACAGCTCTTTGATATCGACCTGCCGCAGAATGAACGGTTTGAGGTTTTATCAGCGGACATCACCCTGCTGTCTGATATGCCCTCCACCCTCTTTGTGCCCCAGCGACTGCGCGCCCTCACCACGGGGGCGGACATGGTACCCTATTACAATGCCTCCTCAGAGCTGTTCATCACCCATGACCTGCGCAATGGGGACAGCTATTCTGTCCGCTATGAGCCCTATATCGCGGGGGAGAGGCGGACAGATGCCCTCGCCGCCCGCCTTAACGCTGGCCTTTCCCCAAGCCCTGATGAGGTGATTAAAAGCTATACCGCCCTGCCAGAGCACCTGCCACCAGACGGGCTGATCGCGGAATTGGCCCTTCAGATAGTGGGCAATGAAACAGACAGATACGCCCAGGCAATGCGCGTCATGCGCTATTTACAGCAAAATTACGCCTACACCATCGAGGTGCCAAACGCCCCGGTCAACCAGGACTTTGCCGCCCATTTCCTCTTTGAGTTAAAAGAGGGCTACTGCACCTATTTTGCCACGGCCATGACGGTGCTGGCCCGCTCTTTGGGTCTGCCCGCCCGCTATGTGGAAGGCTTTTTGGCCGACCCCCAGGGCCAGGGCAGCGTCACCTTAAACGGCACCAACGCCCACGCCTGGACGGAGATTTTCTTCCCCCATATCGGCTGGGTGGTCTTTGACGCCACCGCGCAACCTGGGCAAAACAACAACCAGAATGATAACAACGACAATCAGGGCAACCAGTCCCCGCAAAGCGATCCCTCTCCCAGCCCCAGCCCCTCGCCCAGCCCGGAGCCGGAGGAGGAGCCAGTGCAGGCCCCCACACCCACGCCGCCACCTCCCCAGGATGATCCCTCACCCGCTCCCTCTGAAATGCCGCAAAATGACGGCGCGACGCCGCCAGAGGAGCGACCGCCCTTTCCCTGGTGGATTTTGCTGATTCTGGCATTTATCGGCCTGTTTGCGTGGCGCGTGCGGGCTGGGAACCCCCTGCGGCGCGAAAAACGGCTCAAGACCAAGGGCGCGGCCCTCCTGATGTACTGGCAGGAATTGCTGTTGATCAACCAGGCCAACCACCAGGGCATCCTGCCCCATGAAACGCCCCTGTCCTACGCCCAGCGTGTCAATCAGGGCCAGGGGCAGGTAGAGGCCGCGGGCCTCATCAGCGCCCTCATCTATGGCCAGAAGGAGCCGGACAGGACAGAGGTCAACCTCCTGCGCGACCTGTATCTTTCCGCCTTCAAATCCTTAAAGTGGATTCACAAGCCCGGCCTTCTGCTTTGCCGTGTTGTGAATGACTTAAAAGCTCAGCTGAAGGGCTTGCAAAGCTTCTTAAAAAGGACATTGAATAAAAAGCCCGGCAGGAAATAAGCGAAAATGGGGGACTGAACCCCCAACTGATTTAACAGAAGGGTTGTCATTAATCGATAATCATTGCTCTCATTGCTTCCCGGCTTCAAACAACTCACCCAAAACATCAGCTTCCGTGAATAGCAACTCAAAGTGAAACACTCAACCTGCAGATGGAGCGGGCTGCGCCCGCTCAGGCAGCCTCGGCGCGCGCCGAGGCCATTTTTGCGTTAAGACCTCCCAAAACCCTTCTTGGTAAATTGTTGATCCATGCTTCAATTTCATTGATGCGACATCGCTTGATCCGATAAATATCACTGCCCTTGGGAATGAACCAGCGGATAATTCCATTGATGTTTTCATTGCTGCCTCGCTCCCAGGAGCTGTTTGGATGGGCGAAGTACTGGCTTGTCCTCCTTCCTTCCTCCAGACAGGAGCGCTCTATTGAACGCCAATCCATAAACTCACTTCCGTTGTCGGTGGTGATGCTTTGAAATTTTGATCTGAAAGCTGCAGATCCCATTTTTGTCTCCAACCGGTCGATTGCTTTGATTACCGATTCCTGCGTTTGAGATGGCAGCTTTATAAGAATCAATTCTCGGCTCCTTCGCTCAACCATGGTAAGCAGACATGCCACCCCTTTTTCCTTCCCTGGCTCAATACAGTCCATTTCCCAGTGCCCAACCTTCTCTCGAGTTTCTACCTCCTCCGGGCGTTCTATAATGCTCTTCCCATCCCCGCGATGTGCGCGTCGGACTGGCTCATATGCGCGTGTTTCCTTCCGTCCTCCCCTGCGTAAACTGCTTTGCTCCACATTCAGAAACACGCCTTGCTTGATGTAGGAGTACAATGTGCGTGTGCAGATATCTGTGGCAAATGGATTCCCGTCTCTCCGTAGTTCCATGATGATTGCATCCGGGGAATACTTCTCCTTGAGAATCTTCATCTCCACATGCTGGGCAAACGCATAGACGTGGCCTATCTTCAGCGGCTTCCCCTTTGCTGTACCCCTGGCTTGATAGTCAGCCTGTGCAACCTCTGACGAATAGCTGATATAAGGCACCAAGTCGCTACTTAGCTGCTCGACTTCTCCGCGCTTTAATTCTCGGCATATGGTGGCCTCACTCATCCCGAGTAATCGGGCTATAGCTCGTTTGCTTCTGCGCTTGCTTTTGGAAAGATGCTCATTCTCCCTGAGGTACATCTCCAATCGTTGTCTGTCCTCAAATCGAAGGTGTTCACCTTTCTTCCGTCTTTTGGTATGATGGACTTGGCTCATGGTTATCCTCCTGATGTGTTTGTCGTGATTCCATCATACAGGATTTCCATGAGCTTTTCTGTTTCACTTCATTCTACAACTCACCAAAACATCAGCTTCCAACAAAAAGCTTGCACCTTTTACTTTTTTGTGATATGTTACTTGGGCTGTCATCGCAAGTCTGGCTGCAGGCCAGGCGCGAAGGACCCAAACGGAGGGAAAACAAATGGGCAAACTATGTCAAGTGTGTGAAAAAGGCACGATGAGCGGCCATAAGGTCAGCCATTCCAACCGCAAAAGCAACCGCGTCTGGGCGCCCAATGTCCAGAGAGTCCGCGTGATGCAAAACGGCGCCGCCCGCCGGCTGAACGTGTGCACCCGCTGCCTGCGCAGCGGCCATGTGCTGCGCGCGCTGCCCAGCCTGCCCCGGGAAGCCGAAGCCTGAGCGTAAGCCCGGCAAAAGCAAAAGCCGCCCAGTCTGATGGGACGGCTTTTTCATTGTAATCATGCGGCCTTCAAGGTATAATATCACCATCAGCTAAAGGAGCTATTGAATGAAACTTGGCATTGTCGGACTGCCCAATGTGGGCAAAAGCACCCTCTTTAACGCCATCACCAACGCCGGTGCTCAGGCGGCCAACTACCCTTTTTGCACCATCGAGCCCAACACCGGCATTGTCCCGGTGCCGGACGCGCGGGTGGATTGGCTGAGGGAACTCTACCACCCCAAAAAGACCACCTATGCCACGGTGGAATTTGTGGACATCGCCGGCCTTGTGCGCGGCGCCAGCAAGGGGGAGGGGTTGGGCAACCGCTTCTTATCCCACATCCGCGAGGTGGACGCCCTGGTGCATGTGGTGCGCTGCTTTGAAGATGGCAACGTGGTGCACGTGGACGGCGGGGTGGACCCTAAAAGGGATATCGAGACCATCTCCCTGGAGCTGATCTTGGCGGACATGGAAACCGTGCAGAAGCGCGGTGAAAAATCGCGCAAGATGTTCAAAACCGGGGATAAAAAGTTTGAGTTGGAAGCCGAATTGGCGGACAAACTGCTCAAAACCCTGGAGAGCGAAAAGCCGGCGAGGCTGTGTGACTTAAGCCCGGAGGAAAAAGAAATCACCTCCTCCTGGTTCCTCTTAACCGACAAGCCGGTCATTTACGCCGCCAATATTGCTGAGGACCAGGTCATGACAGACCCTAAGGACCTCCCCTTGGTGCAGGAGGTCATCCGCCTGGCCAAGGCGGAGCAGGCGGAGACCGTGGTCATCTCCGCCCAGATTGAGCAGGAGATCGCCGCCCTCCCGGAGGAGGAAAAGCAGCTGTTCCTGGATGAACTGGGCATCAAGCACAGCGGCTTGGATAGCCTCATCCATGCCAGCTATCGCATCCTGGGCTTGATTTCCTTCCTCACCTCGGGTGAGGATGAATGCCGCGCCTGGACCATTCAAAAGGGCTTTAAGGCGCCTCAGGCTGCCGGCAAAATCCATACTGATTTTGAGCGCGGCTTTATCCGGGCTGAAATCGTCCCCTTTGATACCTTAAAGGCGCAGGGCAGCATGGCCCACTGCCGCGAAAAAGGCCTGGTGCGTAGCGAGGGCAAGGACTATGTGATGCAGGACGGCGATGTGACGCTGTTCCGCTTTAACGTGTGATATGAGCAAAATCAGCTTTTTCCTCAAGCGTTTGGCCCGCATAGATACGCAGCGGTTTAAGGCCACCTTTTTGGATATAAAGCGCGTCACGGGGAAGGGCAGCGCCGCCCTGGCCCTTGATTTGCTGGTCTGTGGCCTCATCTACAACGCTGGCTACATGGACTATATGATTGCGCGCATGGACAGGCTCAACCACGCCCAGCGCAAGACCGTCATCACCAGGGGCATCAGCAATGAGATCGTCAGGCGTATGAACGATAAGGAATATTGGCGCTATTTTGACGATAAATGCGTGTTCAACGCTACCTTTGCCACCTGGGTGAACAGGGCCTGGCTCCGCGCGGACAGCACGATGACCCTGGAATCCCTTTCCGCCTTTTGTCAGGGCAAGGGGCCGCTTTTCATCAAGCCCCTGGAGGGCTCCTCCGGCGTGGGGATTGAGCGGGCGGAACCCACGGATTTTGCTGATGTACCCGCGTTTTTTAAGCGCCTGCGGGAAAAGGGCGATTGCATCCTTGAGGAAACCATTGTTCAGCATCCTGACATGGCTCGCCTGTATCCAGGCAGCGTCAACACTGTGCGCTTTGCCACCCTCCTGGGGGACAAGGATGAGGGTCTGGTCTATGCCTTTGTCCGCATCGGCAATGGCCGGGTGATGGACAATGTGGACGCGGGCGGCATGGCGGCCCGGGTCAACCTGAATACCGGGGTCATTGACACAGTGGCCGCTGACAAGAAGGGGCATGAGTATGCCCGCCATCCCCTGACGGACGCGCCGATCACCGGCTTTCAACTGCCCTATTTTGAGGAGGCCAAGGCTATGTGCCTTTTGGCCATGCGCGTCATCCCCCAGGTGCGCTTTGTGGCCTGGGACGTGGCGTTAACCCCCGCTGGCCCCCAGATGATTGAGGGCAATTCCTTCCCCAGCCATGCCGTGCCGCAGTTTGCAGCCCATTATCCCGATGGCATTGGCATCCTGCCGGAGTTTGAGCGCTTTCTTTCTCTCTGACCTCATGCATGAAAGGCAGCCCCTTGCGCGTTTGATGGTTGGAATAATACGACGCCAAAGGAGAGTACACAATGGATTTAGTAAAAACCTTGCTGGTGTATATGTCAGTTTTGCTGACAAGTTCCACCATGATGAGCCCGGCCTTAACGCCCATGCCCCAAAGCCTGCCTGCCCCCAGCCCGATTGTGACCCAGGCCGTGACAACCCAGGCGCCCCTGGCGCCAACGGTGACCCTGGCCCCCAGCGCCACGGCGACACCACGGCCTGCCTATACCACCCTGTATCAGGGGGACCGCGGGCAAAACGTGCGCACCATGCAGACCAGGCTCAAGGAATTGGGCTATTTAACCGGCGCTGTGGACGGCGTTTTTGGCAAGGACACCAGGCGCGCTGTGGAGCGCTTTCAGACCTATAACAACCTGGCTGTGGACGGCGTCGCCGGCCGCAACACCCTGACCAAATTGTATACCGACCCCAACGTGGTCTTTGCCCCTGTGGATGTCACCCCGCCGCCCACCCAGCGGCCCATAGTCAACACCACCTTCCCGGTTTACTACCTGTCTGACACCGGGGAGCGGCTGTACACCGAGGTGGTCACCCTCCAATCGGGTCGCACCACCCTTCGCGCCAATTCTGGCAATGTGCCCAAGGGCTACCTGCTCATCAGCCCCTCCGCGGTCACGGTGAGCGTGGATGCCAAGGGCAATGCCTCCCCCAGTTTTGTCACCTTCACCTACCAAAAACAGGTGGTGGAGCAGCCGACCGTCACCGCGAAGGTCACCGTGCGCTATGTGGATGACAAGAATGTGCAGCTGCACACCGTCACCTACACCCTGCCAGAGGGCGTGACTGCCGTCTATGCCAATGACAAATTGGTACCCACCGGCTATATCCTAACCGGTGTGCGCAGCGTCAATGTGACAGTCAACGCAAGTGGCGTCGCCACCCCGGCTGCCTTCAGCTTCGTGTATACCAAGGCCGCCGTCACCGTCATGGTGCCCATCAACTATGTGGATGAGGACGGCGCTATCCTCTATCAGGACAGGATCACCCTCTCCTCTGGCACCTACACCATCAAGGCCCATCTGGGCTATGTGCCGGAAGGCTACACCCTGCTTGGGGAGGAGAGCCAGTCTGTCAACGTGGACCAGAACGGCTATGCCACCCCCGCCATCCTGACCTTTGTCTTCAAGGCGCCTTTGGACACGCCGACCGATACGCCGACGGATACACCGACGGATACACCGACGGATACACCGACGGACACCCCGACCGATACGCCGACCGATACGCCGACCGACACGCCAACGGACACGCCGACGGATACCCCGACCGACACCCCGACGGACACCCCGACGGACACGCCGACCGATACACCGACGGATACGCCGACCGATACGCCGACGGACACCCCGACAGATACGCCGACCGATACGCCAACGGAAACCCCCACGGAGACCCCCGCGCCCATCAGCGCGCCGGACTTCCCCACCGCCAAGGCCATCACCTTTAATGAAGGCGCTTACCCGGTCTATTCCGGCCCCGGTGAAAGCTACCTGTTGACCGGCTCCCAGCCATTCCAGGGCGGTGAAGGCCAGCTCTACGGCGCGCAAAACGGCTTCCTCCTTATCGCCTACCAGTCTTCAGACGGCCAGACCCACACCACCTACATCACCAGTGCCGCGCTGCCAGAAGGCGAGAACGCGCCAGCTCTCTCCTTTGGCTCACAAAGCGCCACCACCATCGCAAACGCCACCTTAAAGGACGCGTTGCAAAACGGCGGCAGCCTGGGCAGCCTCTCCTCCGGCTCCTCTGTCACTGTCCTGGCCTTCTCCGGCTCTAATGCCTATGTTGAAGTCTCAAACTTCGCTGGCGGCAAGCCGGCCCGGGGCTTCATCCCCAAGGCCGCTCTCCAGTAATAAACCCATAACCCAAGGGGCCTGCCTTCCTGGCAGGTCTCTTTTTGTCAAAGGGCCAATCTCCCTTTACATTGCCTTTTCTTGACACCCTTTGCCTTCAGGTCTATAATGCCATCCGTGCCCTTTTGCACAATCAATGAACCCGGAGTATGAACTTGAGCCTGAAATCCAGCCTTGGCATCTTCCGCCGGCACCGCCGCGGTGAGCCCCCTGACAGCCGAACAACAGCCGGCTGGTTTTTGCGTGTCGTTTTCAGGTAGTTTTCTTTGCCTGTCCGAGCCAACTGCCCCGGCGCCGCCTGCCCGGGGCTTTTTTATGCCCTTTGGGTATGTTATGAAAGTCCCTTGGAAACCTTCAAAGAACTTCGATAGACCTTTACTTAGAGACCAGCTTGACCTTCTCAGTCTTCCATCAAGATTCCGGGTCAAGGGATGAAATCCCTTTTCAGAGAGTCAAAGGGGTGAAACCCCTCAGCGTACTCTGTCCAAAACCTACCCCAACAAACGAAAGAGGTACCCATGATTCGTCAAGATATCCGTAACATTGCTATCATTGCCCACGTTGACCACGGCAAGACCACCCTGGTGGACCAGATGCTCAGGCAGGCTGGTGTTTTCCGCCAGAACCAGCAGGTGCGCGAGCGCGTGATGGACTCCGGTGATATTGAACGTGAGCGCGGGATTACAATCCTCGCCAAGAACACCGCGGTGCACTGGGGCGACGCCAAGATTAACATTGTCGATACACCGGGCCACGCCGATTTCTCGGGCGAGGTGGAACGGGTGCTGAAGATGGTGGATGGCGTGCTGCTGCTGACGGACAGCTTTGAAGGCCCGATGCCGCAGACCCGGTTTGTGCTGAAGAAGGCGCTGGACTTGAATTTGCCGGTGCTGATGGTGATCAACAAGGTGGACCGCGCGGATGCAAGGTCTGCGGAAGTGGTGGATGAACTGCTGGACTTGCTGATTGACCTGGAGGCTGATGTGGAGGCGCTGGAGCGCCCGGTGCTGTTCGTGTCCGCCCGCCAGGGCACGGCGACGACCGATTTGGATGTGAAGGGCACCGATTTGAAGCCGCTGTTTGAGGCCATTTTGCACCACATCCCCGGCCCCGAGTGCGACCCGGACGGCCCCTTCCAAACGCTGATTTCAACGGTGGACTACAACGAGTATGTGGGCCGCATCGGCGTGGGCCGCATCCAGCGCGGCAGCCTGCGCGTGCAGGAGCCCCTGGTGCGCGTGAACCATTTGAAGCCCGAGGTGCGCGACACCTTCAAGGTGACCGAGCTGTCGGTGTTTGATGGCT
>CAYOOZ010000060.1:0-11250 GCA_964405705.1 uncultured Christensenella sp. | reverse complement strand
TCCCCCATCCCTCCCCATCGTTTTTTATCAGTATAGCACATTTTGTTACATAAGTTCACTGAATCAGGCTATTATACCCCTTGACAAAGGCAGTTAGTCTAAGCTAACATCAAATTGTTAGCAGATGCTAATTTAAATGATTCTATGATTGGTGGAGGGTTTGCTTATGCCTTTGACCTTGGGAATGTTTGGGGAAAAAATGGTTATCAAACGAATTGCAGGGAACACCCAGATGAAAAAGCACCTGGAAAACCTGGGCTTTGTGGTTGGCGGTGAAATCAGCATCATCAGTGAAATTGCCGGGAACATCATTGTCAATGTAAAGGAATCCCGCATCGCTGTGAGCCGTGAAATCGCGCAAAGGATCCATGTCTGATGGAGAATAAAATGAAAACGCTGCTGGATGTCCCGGTTGGTAGCTCCGCCCGGGTGATTCGCCTGCACGGCGAAGGCGCGGTAAAGCGCCGGATGATGGACATGGGCCTCACCAAAGGGGCTGAGGTATTGGTGCGCAAAATCGCTCCCCTGGGCGACCCGGTGGAATTGACTGTGCGCGGGTATGAGCTGTCCTTGCGTAAAATGGACATTGAGCGCATTGAGGTTGAGTAAACTGCCAAATCAATTATTTTTTTGCACACGAGTTAGCCTCTGCTAATTAAAGGAGAAACAAAATGAAGACCCTTCGCCTGGCCCTGGCCGGTAACCCCAACAGCGGTAAGACCACCTTGTTTAACGCCCTCACCGGTTCCACCCAGTATGTAGGCAACTGGCCTGGTGTCACCGTTGAGAAAAAGGAAGGCCGGCTTAAGAAGCACAAGGACGTCATGCTCACCGACCTGCCGGGCGTCTATTCCCTCTCACCCTATACCACGGAGGAAATTGTCACCAGGGACTATTTGCTTAAAGAGCGGCCGGATGTCATTATCAACATCGTGGATGGCACCAACCTGGAGCGCAACCTCTATTTGACCACCCAATTGACTGAGCTTGGCATCCCGGTGGTGGTGGCCATCAACTTGATGGATCTGGTACAGAAAAACGGCGATACCATTCATCTGGACAGGCTGTCCGCCGATTTGGGCACCAGGGTGGTTGAAATCTCAGCGCTGAAAGAAACTGGCCTTGAGGAGGCTGTTAACACGGCCATCATGGCCGCGGCAGAGCAGTCCCCCACCCTCATCCATCCTTATGAAAAGCCGGTGGAAGATAGCATTGTCTCCATCATGAACCTGCTGGATGAGTGGCTCAGCCCGCAGATCAAGCGCTGGTATGCCATCAAGCTGTTTGAGCGTGACAGCCAGGTATCAAGCCACCTCACACTCTCAAAGGAAAAGAAGGCTGCAATTGAAGACCTCATTTTAAGCGCGGAAGAAGCCCTGGATGATGACGCGGAAAGCCTAATCACCGCCCAGCGCTATAATCTGATTTCAAGCATCATCAAGGATTCCTACCATAAAAAGCACACAGGCAAATTAACCACCTCGGACAAGATCGACCGCGTGGTCACCAACCGCTGGGCTGCCCTGCCCATCTTTGCGCTGGTAATGTTCTTAGTCTACTTTATCTCAGTCACCACCATCGGCGCCTGGGCCACAGACTGGACCAATGACGGCCTGTTTGGTGATGGATGGCACCTGTTTTCACGCGGCAGCGCGCAATATGAGGAAGCCATGGACGGCTATGTCAAGGACAAGGTTTTTACACCAGAATTATCTGCTCAATTGCAAAGCGCCAAAGCAAACGGCATCACCGGCGCGGAAACGCTGCTAACTGCCATTCAGCAGGAGGACACTGCCAGCTTTTTGGAATCCTATGACACCTACCATGAAGTTTTAATAGCAGAGGGCTATCTCCAGCCAGAAATGACCGCGGCTTTGGAGGATGACGCGCAGGGCAAACCAGCGCCAGAAGACTTTGGCATCTGGGTGCCCGGCCTCCCTGTTCTGGCCGAAAACGCCCTCACCAGCCTCAAGGTTGCGCCCTTTTTGCAAAGCCTGATTGTGGACGGCATCATCGCGGGCGTCGGCGCGGTCTTGGGCTTTGTGCCGCAGATGATTGTCCTCTTCCTCCTCCTCTCCTTTTTGGAGGCTTGCGGCTACATGGCGCGCATCGCCTTTATCTTAGACCGCGTGTTCAGGCGCTTTGGCCTTTCTGGCAAATCCTTTATCCCCATGCTCATAGGCACCGGGTGCAGCGTGCCAGGTGTGATGGCGACCCGAACCATTGAAAACTTAAGGGACAGGCGGATGACCATCATTGTCACCTCCTTCATGCCCTGCAGCGCTAAAATGCCCATCATCGCCCTTTTATCCGCCACCCTCTTTGGCGGGGCCTGGTGGATTGCCCCCAGCGCCTACTTTCTGGGCATCGCCGCCATCGTCCTCTCCGGCATCCTGCTTAAGAAAACACGGCTATTTGTGGGTGACCCCGCCCCCTTTGTGATGGAACTGCCGGCCTATCACTGGCCTTCCATCAAGGGCATGGTGGCCTCCACCTGGGAGCGGGCCTTCTCCTTCATCAAAAGGGCTGGCACAGTGATCTTGCTCTCCTCCATCGTTTTGTGGGCCGGGGCGCGCTTTGGCGTGGTCAATGGCGCTTTCCTCTTTGATTTGGACATGGAGCTTAATAACAGCGTGCTTGGCATCATCGGTCAAGCCATCAGTTGGGTCTTTGCGCCACTTGGCTTTGCCAGCATCAACGCGACCATCGCCACCCTGATGGGCCTCATTGCCAAGGAAGAGGTTGTCGCCGTCTTTGGCGTGCTGGATTTCCAGGGCATGACCAGGCTGGCCGGTTACTCCTTCCTGGTTTTCAACCTCCTGTGCGCCCCCTGCTTTGCCACCATCGGCGCCATCAGGCGGGAGATGAACGACGCCCGGTGGACCTGGTTTGCTGTGCTCTACCAGACCGGCTTTGCCTATGTGATTTCGCTTTTGGTTTATCAAATAGGTTTGCTGTTTGGCGGGCAGACCCAGCCCCTTGGCCTTGCCACGGCTCTTATTATCCTCTTAGCAATGCTCTACCTTTTTTTTAGACCCAGCCGTGAAAATGTCAATCATCTGAAGATGAAACAGGTATAAAGGAGAAAATATGTTTCAGTTAATTATAGATAATCTGTCCAGCCTCATCGTCCTCGCCCTCTTGTCTGTCCTCGTAATTGTTTTGATCCGCGGCCAGGTCCGGGCCAGAAAAGCTGGCGCGGGTTGCGCCAGCGGCTGCCATGGCTGCCCAAGCGCCAATGCTTGCTCCTCGGTTTCTAAACCAGCTCAACCCCGTTAAGGAGGTCTTCAAAAAACGGCTCGCAGTTCTTAATAATAAGCCGCGCGGCCGCTTTGACCCCAGGCTTGCCCAGGTTCATGGCCACCGGGTAGCCCGCCAGCTGCAGCATCTCCAGGTCGTTGTCATTGTCCCCAATGGCAATGACCTCTTTTTTATCAATGTTCAGGTGGCTTAGGATTTTGGACAGACCGGTCGCTTTGTTCACATGAAGGGGCATCATGTCAAGCCACGCGTGTCCCCCGGTGACCACTGTGGATACATGGCCAAATCGGCGCTGCCAGCTTTCAATGTCCTTTAATCCCCCCTCTTGATAAAGGGAGATTTTCATATAGTCTTCCGGGGTGTTCAGGATGTCCACAACCCGAATAACATCGTTTTTCACCACATCCCGCATGTGCAAGAAATAGCTTTCTGTTTTGGGTTGCAGGTAGCTGACCCGTTCTCCTGTAAGCAGCACTTCAGCGTCCTTGGTGTCCATAATGGCCTTGATCAAGGTCTGCCCCAGGTCATAATCCAGGTGTTCCTTAAATAAGCGCTCCCCCTGGTAATAGCCCAGGCAGCCATTCTCACATAGGTAGCCGATTCTGTCTTGAAGCGGCGCGAACAAGCGGCGCAGGTTGGTGTACTGCCGACCGCTGGCGGCGATAAAAAGATAGCCCCGGTCCAGCAGACGCTCAATCAAGCCCAGGGTTTTAGGGCTTAAACTCTGCGCGCCATTTAAAAGCAGCGTCCCGTCCAGGTCACAAGCGATGAGCTTATATTGGTTCACTTAAATCAATTCCTCCATCAATCAAATAGGATTCATTATAACTGAAGTGTCAAGAATGGGTTGTGTTTTGAAAGCCTATGACCGCAGGTTTCATAGCGAACCTGTGTCCGCAAGCTCAAAGTCGCGGGTCGTCGTTCGAAGGGGCTTACTTGACCCGCTCGTTTCGCTTGACTCGTCCGCCTGCCTTTTTCCGCCACTGGCGGCAGGCTCTCTCCCCCATCGATTTGAGTTCAATCGCTGTTGTCATGGGCCTAAACCGATTACAAATCAAAAGCCCCCCTAAAGGGAGGCTTGGTGGTCGCAACAGGACTCGAACCTGTGACCCCATCGATGTGAACGATGTGCTCTACCAACTGAGCCATGCGACCAGGTTGTTTCGACGCGAAAATAAGATTAGCACATGGGTTTGTGCCTGTCAAGCCGAGAAATTGGGTTTTTTAGAAAAAATCAGGAGAAAATAACCGTTTTTACCTCAGCTTTTCAGGCCTGTCAAGACGATGCCTTCCACAAAGTATTTCTGACCAACCAAATAAACCAGAATACCTGGCAGAATGGACAACACGGTGGAGGCCATTGCCAGTTTCCAGTCCGTTCCATAGGAGCCGTTGAACCGCCTTAAGCCCAGAGCGATGGTGTACTGCTCGGCGTTTGAGATATAGACGGTCTGCAACAGCACATCATTCCAGATGGTTATAAAGATAAACAGCGCTACCACAATCACTGCCGGCATGATGGAAGGCAGGAGAATCTGCACCAGAATCCGAAGACTACCAGCGCCGTCAATCTTGGCCGCCTCATCCAGCTCTTTTGGGATGGTCATGATGAATTGGCGAATCAAGAAGATATTAAACGCGCCGCCTCCCGTCAAATACGGCAAGATCAGCGGCCAATAGGTGCCGCCCAGGCCCAGGAAGCGCACCCAGCCCACATACAAGGGGATCAAGGTGACAATGGAAGGTAAAAGCAGGGAGGCGATACACAGTCCAAACACAAAGGAACGGCCCCTGAAGTACAATCGCGCAAAGGAATAACCGCAAAGGATGGCGGTTGAGGTGCCAAAGACCACACAGGGTATGAGGATGGTCAGGGTGTTGCCCAGGTATTTGAAGTAATCGAAGATTTTCAAGGCATCCGGGTAATTCTGAACAATCCAGCGGCTGGGCAGAAAGTTCAATGAGCCGATTTCCGGGTTGGTCATCAGGGAGGAGCGCAGCATCCACCACAGCGGGAAGATGGCCAGCAACGCCAAAATCGTCACTGCTCCAAAGGAGATGAGATTGCCCAGACGTTCCATTCTTCTTCTGTTTCTAATGCCCATCAGCTATCCCCGCTTTCATAAAAGAGCATGTTTTTTGAGCCCTTGAACAGCACCAGGGTAAACAGCCCGATGAGCACAAAAAAGACAAAGGAGATGGCGCTAGCATAGCTCAGTTCATTGTTGATAAAGCCCGTGCGGTACATCAAAAAAGACATGAAGGTATATTCCGGGTAGGTAGTGCGGTTACTGCCCGCGTAGATGAGAGAAGGCACCACCACCTGCATGTTGGCAATCAGGCTTAAAAGGACATTGTAGAAAATGATGGGTGACATGAAAGGCAGGGTAATGTGGATAAAGCGCTTCCAATAAGTGGCACCGTCGATCTCTGCCGCCTCATGGTAGACCCGGGGTACGCTGCCCAAACCTGCCAGGAAAATGACAATCAAGTTGCCAGAGGTCCATATGGCGATAACCGCCAGGGAGGGAACAATGAACTTAGAATCGATTAAAAATCCAGCGCGCGCCTGCCCAAGCTGCACCAATAGCGCATTGAACACACCAAAATCTTTGTTGTACAAAAGCCCCCAGATCATGTAAATAGCCATCGCCGGGATGATGTAGGGCACATAGAACACAGCGCGGAAAAAGCTGCGCCCCTTAATTTTGCGGTTTAAGAGCATAGCCACGCCAAGGGAATACAAAACGCTGCCCAAAACAGTCAACAGGGCGTACTGGATGGTGACCCTCACGCTGGTCCAGAAGAACATGTCTTTGGTGAACAAGCGGACATAGTTATCAAAGCCGATATAGATAGGCTTTGGCATGATGGCCGTCCATTTAAACAGGGAGAGGACAAATACGCTCAGCAGCGGCAGGTAGGTTAAAAAGGTCAACCCCAGGAAGGCCGGTATCAGGTAGATTTTGGCCAGTCTGGCCTCCCGGCGCGCCATGGCCGAAGGCTTTACGCGGTTGAAAGCCATGCCTTATTCCTCCAAAAGTCGGGCAAGCCCGCCAATTTGCGGGCGGGCTGCCTTTTAAGACTAATTGCCTTGATTGGCGGCTTTAAGCTGATCCAAATGTGCAGTAATCGCTTCCGCCACGGTGGTGTTGCCGCTCCAGGCTGGCGCTAAGATGCTGGAGAGCGCGTCGTTGAACAGATTGGTGTTGTTCACCCAGTACCAGGAGGTGGGGCGGGCGTTGTTGAGCGCGTAATCCACAACAGCCGTCTTGTACTCCTCATAGGGCGGGAAATTGGGGTTCTCCACCCACTTGCGGGTGAGCGCCTCATCTGTGTAATAGCTGGACAAAACCGGCATCCAAATGCCGCCTTCAATCAAGCCCCAGGCGTTTTCTTCCCTGGCGTACCATTTGAGCCATTCCATGGCTTCCGCCGGGTGCTTGGATGTGGCAAAGGCCACGTTCACGCCGCCGGTGTTCAAGGTGACCTTGTCCTTCATGTAGGGCAGGACACCCACGCCATAGTCCAAGCCATCGCTCTGCTTGGCCGGCCCAAGCCAGACGCCAACAGACCACTGGCCGTTGATATACATGGCGGTGGACTTGTTGACCAGGTCCACGTCGATGTTGGTGGAGGTGTTGGTACCATACTGAGGCGCAACATGGTGCACCAAATAGAGATCCGCGATGCGCTGGAGGGCTTCCATGGCCGCGGGCTCGCCAATGGTGACCTCGCCCTTTTCGTTGTACCAAGCGCCGCCATTGCTAACGGACCAAACTTCCAGCTGCCAGAAATCCGGGCAAAGCATGACGCCATAGCGCGCGATGTTGTCCTTGTCAAAATCAGGTGATTTGGCGTTGTTTCCATTGACATCCAGGGTCATCTGCTTGGCGATGTCCACAAAGGTGTCCCAGTCCCAGGCCTCCTCCGCTTTTGCTGGCGGCGGGGTGACGCCGGCCTCCACAAAGGCTTGGCGGTCGTAATACAATAGGAGAACTTCATTGGCCACTGAATAGCCAACCGGCTTGCCATCAAAGGTGAAAGCCAGGCTATCTAAAGGCTTTGCTTCGCTTTCGCCATACATGTTGCTCACATCCGCCAGCATGCCCTGCTCCGCCCACATGAGCACCGCGTCCTCAGCCATGATGCCGGTATCGGGCAGGTTGTTGCCCACAGCGCGGGTGTTTAAGGTGCCAACATAGTCCGCGCGGTCAATCTGCACGATTTCCACGTGGATTCTGTCCTGCTCCTGCTCAAACTTGTCAATCGTTTCCTGCAGGACGCGGACTTCTTCATTGTCACCCCACATGGAGTAGGTGATGGTGATGCGTTCCTGGGCGCTTGCGATGAGCCCAAAACTTGACAGCAAGAGGGTCAAAACAAGTACCAGGGCCAGGGTTTTCCGATTACCTTTCATAATGCTCCTCCTTTATTGTAAAGCACCCAGTGCCTCACTTTATATTTACAAAGACGCTCATTTCCCCCTCGCCCCGGTTACCCCAGCAGCGGTAGGGAATAAAGCGCAGTTTCATCGCCTGGCTGTCCGGGGCTTCCTCCTTGTACAAGGCGCCCTTGAATGATCCTTCCTTGATCCTTTGCCCTGAAGCAACTAGGACAGGCAAGCCGTCAAATTGCGAGCTTTCCTCTATCTGTACAGCCTTGTCTGTGACAGTCAGGCCAGCCAGGTGTCGACCGTTGTCCTTCTCTTCAAGGCAGTAGACCTCGCTCCCCCGTATCAGGCAAGCCTTTCCCCCGTTTTGGGCTACAGCCGGGTGTGTGTAGGCCCAGCGGATTTGCGGGATGAGTTGGTACGTATAGACAGCGCTCCCGCCCTGATGAGAGAGGCTGATGGCGCCCTTGTGAAGCTCCTTACCCTGGTAGTGAAGGACAAAACCCGCGGGAACGCGCAGCACAATGCTTCCTGATGTTAATTGGACGCTCAGCTGGTGTTGATTGCCCTGTTTGCTGAGGCTGACCTTGGTTTCCCCATCTTCAAATTCGCTTTCAATGTGCGTGAGAACATGAAGCGCTTTGTCCTCATCAAAGGCATAGATTAAGCCGGACAAGGAGGGCAGGGTGCGCGCCACATTGGGCGGGCAGCATGCAACGCCAAACCAGCTTTGCCTTTGCGCCTTGACATGGGCATAGGTCATGTTTATCCTGGTGTTCTCCGGCACCACCAAGAGGGGATTGACATAGAAAAAGTGCTTGCCATCCTCCGCCATGCCGGAAAGCACCGTGTTGTTCAGCGCGCGCTCCCATACATCATAATGGGACAAGTCCCCCGTCAAGCAGGTCATCCGGTTAGCAAACATCATCAGTCCAATCGAAGCACAGGTTTCGCAATACATGGTGTCATTGGGCAAATCATAATCTGTGGTGAAGCGCTCCCCAAAGCTGGAAGAGCCAATGCCACCGGTCACATACATCCTTTTGTCGCGCACATTGCGCATCAATGTTTCGCAAGCTTCGTGCAGCGATTTTTCACCCGTGATGCGGCTGGCGTCCGCCATGGCGGAAAACAGGTACATCGCGCGGACAGCGTGACCTTCGGCAGTTTCCTGTTCCCTCACAGGCAGGTGAGCTTGAAAATAACTGTCATCAAAGCGCTTCATGTCCTCCCAAATCCATTCGTGCTCTGGGTCATTCCTCTCCGAATCCAAAAATCTGTTCTGATTGCCTCGCACATTGATGAAATGTTGCGCCAGGTCAAAACAAAAGCGCTCACCAGTATGTTCATACAGCTTAATCAGCGCCAGCTCAATCTCTGGGTGACCTGGGAAGCCTTGCTTATCCATGAAATGCGCGTGCAGGTGGCGAGCTAACTTTAAAGCGATGTCAAGCGCCGAAGTCTTTCCGGTGGATTGTACGTAGGCCACCGCCCCCTCAATAAAGTGACCAGCGTTGTAGAGTTCATGCCCCTCCATTAGGTTGGTATAGCGTTTATCAGGCTTTTGAAGGGTGTAATAGGTGTTGAGGTAGCCATCCTCGCACTGGGCACGGCCAATCAGGTCCACAGCCTCGTCCGCCAGACTCATCAGCCGCGCGTCTTTTTTGACATTTAACGCATACGCGACCGCTTCCAGCCATTTGTACAAGTCGGTGTCCTGGAACACCATGCCGCCGTGTATCTCCTTGATTTCCCCGGCGGCAGCCCTGAAATTGCGGATGCAATAGCTCTTTTCAGCGCCTGGAACCCGGTCGTTTAAAATCTCCCACTGATAAGGCAACACAACCGTCCTGACCAACTCAATCTTCTTTAGCCAAAACGCGTCTGTAATCCGGGCCTTAGTGAAGGGTACAAAGTTTAGCATTCATTTACCTCGTAATATGGTTATTGTTTAACCTCTGCCCACATTCTACCTGTATCTTTCGGAACGGTCAAGGCCGTTTTATCTGGTTTATAAGGTTAATTCAGGTTAACATATGTTAACAAATCTGCCCGAATGCCTTGACCCCTGAGCAGGATTGCTCTATTGTGAGTATTAGTTTTGGAGGTGCGTGACAAATGGCAACCATGAAGCAGATCGCGAACCTGGCCGGTGTATCCACAGCCACGGTGTCCCATGTGGTCAATGGCACCAAGCGCTTGTCAGTTGAAACGACCAGAAGGGTGCAGGAAGCGGTCAAAGCCCTCCAGTACCAGTCCCCCGCCAGTTTAAGAAAGCAGGCGGACTGGGCCTTGGCACCCATCGGCGTCTTGGTGGAGGACATCCGCTGCTTCCCCAGCCCTGACATCCTCTGTGGCATTGCAGAAGCGCTGGAGCAACACCAAAGGCGTTTGCTGGTGCATGACCTCCACCTGTATGAGAAGCTGTACAATCAGTATGAACTCATCGGCGCCTATCGTGAACAGGTCAACAAGGGTGTCTCCTTGTTGATGGATGACCATGCAGCCGGCGTCATCTATGTGGCCATGCACGACAGGCACCTGGACGGCTTGATAGATACCATTAAAAGTCCCCTGGTCTATGCCTATTGCCTTGGATCCAGCCAAGACTCCTTTGTAACCTATGCCAACAAAGAAAGCGCCGCGGACGCGGCCCGTCATTTTATTTCAAACGGTCACCGAAAGATCGCTGTCATCGCCGGACATCCACACTCCTTCCCGGCCATGAAACGTTTGAGCGGTTTTATGATCGCCCTGCAGGAAGCGGGGCTGTCTATCCCAGATAAATACTTGGCCTATGGCAATTGGGAATATGATTCCGGCTATGAAAAAATGAAGGAGTTGTTAAGTTTAAAAGAGCGTCCCACGGCGGTCTTTGCCATGAATGATTTTATGGCCATCGGCGCCTTGCATGCTGTTTTGGACAGCGGTTTATCCGTCCCCTTTGATGTCTCCATCATCGGCTTTGACAACCGAGAAATTTGTGACTATCTCCGGCCCAAATTGACCACCTTTGATCTGCCGGTGCGTGAAATCGGCCGGCAGGCCGCTTTCATGCTGATGAACCGGCTTAAACACCCCGGACTCAAGCCTGAAAGCCTGGTGCTGCCTTGCAGCTTTGTGTCCCGGGCATCCACCGGCCCAGTGAGGCAATAATTCGTTAAATTATTACAGTTTGTTTGCTAAACCTTGACTTTAATGTATAATGGGTCAGGTTTAATGTTTGGAACAACGGAGGAACTTTGAATGGGCATCTTAGCGCAGATTACTGGCGAGGTCAGCAAAACCGATATCGCGATGAGCGGCTGGTGGGCCGACCAGTTTTCCCGCATCAGGACGTTTGACGTGCTGCAGGTCTTGCTGTTCGCCTTGATTTCAAGCGTGGTCATTTCCCTGGTCTATCGAAAGACCTACCGGGGCGTCTTGTACAACCCCACCTTTTCCACCACGCTGATTTTATTGACCCTGGTCACCTCCCCTGTGGTCATGGCCATTGGCTCAAACGTCGCCCTGTCCATGGGCATGGTCGGCGCCCTGTCCATCGTCCGCTTCAGGACAGCGGTTAAGGACCCGATTGACACGGCTTATATGTTCTG
>CAYOOZ010000059.1:0-11618 GCA_964405705.1 uncultured Christensenella sp. | reverse complement strand
AAGGCCTTGGCCTCATCCGCCGGGAAGCCGCCCATCCACTGGTGCAACACCGTGGATACCTCCATCCCCTCATAGCCAAAGCGCTTTAAGTATTCTTCCGTCTGCTCCTTAAGCGCCCGGATGGCCGCCACGTCCTGAATCAAGTTGCCGCACTGGCCATAGCCCACGGTGATGTTCTTAACCCCCTGCTCAGCCGCCAAAAGGGCCTCGATGATGGCCACGGCGTTTGAAATGCAGGGCGGCACCAAGGTGCCGGTCAAGGGGCCAAAGGGCTCTCGGTTGATGCTAATGCCGTTTTCCTCATACAGGCCTATGAGACGGTCGCAGTACTGCCAGAAAAACAGCGTGTCCGCCAAAGAGGCGTTTTTGGCATAAGGAATGTTGTAGGAGATGCCGCCACCCTCATAGCTGGTGAAGCCGCCGGCCAGCGTAATTTCGGCCAGCAGCCTGGCATCCGGCGTGCCGTGGCGCACCTGAACGGGCTTATTCAACGCCGAGGTCACCAGGCGGCAGCCCTTGACCCCGTGGTTGACTGCCGGAAAGCCATTGAGCATGGCCTTGCCGGAGATCTTGGATTCCTCTATGCCCCTTTGGGCATCCTCATAGCGGTTTAAGCGGGTGTAGGAGTCAATGGTGGTGGGCAAGAGATCGGCCTCACCCTCCTGCTCCAAATGGCTTAAGAGCACAATGTGCTCGTTGATGAGCGGCACGCCAGCCCGGGGCTGAATCAAGGTTTTCTTGTCCCTGATGGCCTCGCGCAGCTTGGTTACAAAGCGCTTTTCCTGGGGGATGGCCGCCTGGTAGGCCAGGGCCTCCTCCCAGTCCACCTCGTTGCCCGTGGGCCAGGCCTTCAGCACCTCCTGGCGCTGTGCCAAGAAAAAGTCCAAATCCCATTTCTTGTTAGACAGGTTCATATTGCTCATCCTTTCCGAAATATGCCTTTAAGAGCGCCAGGGCTGCTTCCTCATCCACCCCGCACAAAAGCCCCATGGCGGAAAGCAGGTAATCCCTGTCCTTGGCTACCATTGTGCTCCTGGGGATCAAGCTCATGGGGTCTGGAAGCGTCAAAGCCTTTTTTACAATACCTTCAACATCCTTAGCAAAAATCAAGGCCCCGCCGGTGATCAACATCCTTGGTGTCTGTGTTAAATCCTTGCCGGTCTGCTGATAAATGGGACCAACCGGCGTGAACACCCGCTCCAATAGCCCGGCGTGGCGCGAAAGGGCGACTGAGAGGGCCGCGGCGGCCAGGGCAAAATCAGCTTGTTGCTCATCCTTTGTTTGCGGCAGGGCGGAAGGGTTCTCCCGGTAGGAGGCCAAGACGCTTTGCAGCGTTTCTTCCGGCAGCCCGCTTAACTCAACAAGGCTGTCCATCCCGATGGCCTCCACAATGCCAGGCGCGTTATAGCGCATGCCCAAATCGCCTTCCACCGTGCGCTTCACCCGGGGTTCGGGCAAGCCGCGCAGCACGGTGCTGGGGTTTTGCGGATCCCCCTTGGCGATGGAGTAGATATCCGTGGTGGCACCGCCCAGGTCCACGGCCAGCAAATCCCCGATGCCCGGCGTCTTTTTGGTGCCCCTGGACAAAAGGGTCAGGGCATTGAGGACGGCTGAGGGCGTGGGCATCAGGATGTTGTCTAAAAGGGCCTTGGCCTTGTTTAAGCCCTTGGCCAGGATGATGCGCTTTAAAAAAATCTCCCGGATGACCTGGGCCACCGGCTCGATGTTGAGCACGTTCATCTCCGGCATCACATTGGGCGCTGAATACACAGGATGCGTGCCATTGTTTAGCAGCGCTTCGCATTCATAAGCGGCGTTCCTGTTGCCTGCAATGACAATGGGAAAGGTGTCATCGGCCTTTGCCAGCATCCCGGCATTGTGCAGGATGACCTCGCTGTTGCCCCCGTCTATCCCCCCGCAAAGGAGCAGGATATCAGGCGCGCTCTGCTCAATCTCCCTGATGTCCTCCTTGGTTAATTGGTAGGCGTAGGTTTTCATCACCTTGGCCCCAGCGCCAAAGGCCGCCATCTTGGCCGCCTTGCTGGTGAGGCCGGGCACCAGGCCGCTGGCCACCATGTTGAGCCCCCCAGCGGCGCTGGAGCAGGCCAAGCGGGCAGTATAGGAAACAGGGCCGGTCTGCTTTTCAAGCAATGCCAGGGCAATCTCCAAGCCCTGGGAAATATCCGTGCTGGCAGTGGTAAAGGCCTGGGCGCGGCCCAAAAGGCGTAAGTTGTCCAGGTCAACCGCCGTTAATTTGGTGTAGGTGGAGCCAAAGTCAATCAGCAGGACGGCTTTCATTTTGCTGGCCAGTTCAAGTCTTTTTGAAGGGCCGCAATGCCTTCTTCCGGCGGTGTGCCCGGGCCAAAGACCCGGTCAAAGCCCATGGCCAAAAAGCGCTGCTCCACCTCTTCAAATGGCTGCTTGCCCACCACGATGTTGCCACCCACATACAGCAAAATGCCTTTTAAGCCGGCTTCGTCGCATTTCTCCCTCAGGCCCTGGCAGTCCAATTCCCCATGGCCATATAAAGAAGAAACGACAATCGCGTCTGCCGCAGACTCAATCGCCGCCTCAATAAACTCCTCCTGGGACACCATGACCCCCAGGTTCACCACGTGGAATCCGGCATCTGTAAACGCGAAATTCAAAATTTGATTGCCAACCGCGTGCACATCTGCACCAATCACGCCCAAAACAATTCTATTGCGCATGCTATGCCTCCGTCTGTTTACCTTTATCAGAATAGCTTTTCACACAGGGCTTGTCAATCGTGAAAGTTGTAGTTTTAGGCTTTTGAACCTATAATGTAAATGGACTGACAGAACTCAAAAGGAGGTGTGAACGATTAAAATCGGACTGATGACGGATACTTTTTTACCGGTGGTGGATGGCGTTGGCCGGGTGGTGGTGGCTTATGCCAACATCCTGCCAACCTTAGGCCATGAAGTGACGGTCTCCGCCCCCTTGTACGATACAGGGCACAGGGCCAACTACCCCTTTGAACTGGTGGATTACACCGGCTTTTCTGTCCCAACCACACCCCAGTACAAAACCGGCAGCGCGGCCATGGATGCCCATTACATCAAGCGCATGGACATGATTGACCTGGACATCGTCCACTCCCACAGCCCCTTTGGCGCGGGCAAGGAGGCCTTGCGGCTTAAAAAACAGCGCTGTATCCCCCTCATCTCCACCTTCCACTCCAAGTATTATGACGATTTTCTCAAGGCCACCAAGAGCGAGACCATCGCCCGGGCCTTTGTCAACAGCATCGTCAACTACTATAAAAAATGCGATGATGTCTGGGCTGTCTCCGCCTCCAGCGCCGAGGTGCTGCGCGAATATGGCTTTCAGGGCCACATAGAGGTCATGGGCAATGGCACAGAGCAGCGTATCAAGAGCGAAGCCGCTATCCAGGAGATTACAGCGCGCTTTGGCCTGTCTGATGACCCTGTGCTGCTGTTTGTTGGCCAAATCAACTGGAAAAAGAACATCTTGAGGATTTTGGAATCCTCAGCCCTGCTAAAAAACCGCCTGCCCAGGTTCAAACTGATCCTGGCCGGTCAGGGGCCGGATGACAAGGCCATTCTGGAAAAGGCCCAGGAGCTGGACCTTCAAAACCACCTGATTTTAACTGGCATGATTCAGGACACCGCTACCCTGGACGCCTTGTATGCCAGGGCCAACCTCTTTGTCTTCCCCTCCCTGTATGATACCTTTTCCCTGGTGATCAGGGAGGCCGCGGCCATGGACACGCCTTCTGTTGCTGTGTCGGGCAGCTCCGCAGCCGAAGCCATCCTGCATCAGGAGAACGGCTTTTTGTGCGAGGACACCACACAGAGCCTGGAAGCTGTCCTGTATGAAGCCCTGTGCGACCTTGATAAAACCCGGGCCCTGGGGAAAAAGGCGCACGCAACCATCCCCATCCCCTGGGAAACCGTGCTTGTGGACGTGGTGAAGCGCTATGAAACCATCATAGACCAGCACATCTGCAAACCAGGCGCCAGCCACCACCGCTATCAAAGGATGAAAGCCAAAACACATGACAAGTGAACACCAATTTGACCAATTTGACGTGATCATCATCGGCGCGGGCCACGCGGGCATTGAGGCGGCCCTGGCCTGCGCGCGTTTACAGCACAAAACCCTCCTGTTAACCTTGAACCTGGACGCCATTGCCCTTTTGCCCTGCAACCCCTCCATTGGCGGCACGGGCAAGAGCCAATTGGTGCGCGAGGTGGACGCCCTGGGTGGACAGATGGCCCTTGTGATAGACCAGGCCACCCTCCAATCCCGCACCTTAAACACCGCCAAAGGCCCGGCTGTGCATTCCCTGCGGGCGCAGGCAGACAAGCAGGTCTACCAGCAGGTGATGAAGTCTGTGCTTTTTTCAACGGACAATTTGCAGGTCCGCCAGGGCGAGGTCAAGGACATCCTGACCCAAAACGGGAAGGTGAGCGGCATCAAAACCACCACCGGGGAAGCCATCGCCTGCCGCGCGGTGGTGGTGGCCAGCGGCGTTTACCTCAACAGCCGGGTCATTATTGGCGAAACGGACTGGAAGAGCGGCCCCCAGGGCCTCCAGCCTGCCAATCATCTATCCACCTCCCTGATGGATTTGGGCTTTGACTTGAGGCGGTTTAAGACCGGC
This sequence comes from uncultured Christensenella sp., assembly GCA_964405705.1. Lineage (GTDB taxonomy): Bacteria > Bacillota > Clostridia > Christensenellales > Aristaeellaceae > UBA6115. The sequence continues at coordinate 6,967 of CAYOOZ010000059.1, read as the reverse complement.
ACACCCGCCCGGATTGACAGCCGCAGCATTGATTTTTCAGCCATGGACAGGCAGGCAGGGGATGAGCCGGTGGAGGCTTTTTCCTTTCTTAAAAAAACACAGCCCCAAAACCTGCTCTCCTGCTATCTGACCTGGACCAATGAGGAAACCCATGACATCATCAGGGAGAACCTGCACCGCTCCCCTATGTTTTCAGGCAGCATCAAGGGCACAGGGGCCCGCTATTGCCCCTCCATAGAGGACAAGGTGCACCGCTTTGGTGACAAGAACCGCCACCAGGTTTTTCTGGAGCCGGAAACCTTAAAGGGCCATGAATGGTATGCCCAGGGCCTGTCCTCCAGCCTGCCGGAGGATGTGCAGCGAAAGCTGTACCAAACGGTCAAGGGTCTGGAAAAGGCTGTCTTAACCCGTTTGGCCTATGCCATTGAGTATGACTGCATTGACCCCACGGAGCTTTCCCCCGCCCTTTCCGCCAGGCGCATCCCCGGCTTGTATTTCGCCGGGCAGATCAACGGCACCTCCGGTTATGAGGAGGCCGCGGCCCAGGGGCTGATTGCCGGCATCAACGCCGCCATGTACTTAAAGGAAAAGGAAGCCTTCATCCTCACCCGGGATCTGGCCTATATCGGCGTTATGACAGATGACCTGTCCAGCAAGGGCGTGGATGAGCCCTACCGCATGATGACAGGGCGGGCGGAATACCGGCTCTCCCTCCGGCAGGACAATGCCGATTTACGCTTGACAGAATTGGGCCACAACCTGGGCCTGGTCAGCAAAGAGCGCCTTGCCATAATGGAACAAAAGCGCCGCGAGGCGGCAGAGTATCAGCGGTTTTTGGTGGAGTCCGGGCAGATGGATGCCGTAAAGCGCGGGGAGACCACTCTTTTGAGCGTTCTAGATGGCATCAGTCCGGAGGCCCGCCAGCAAGCCGAAATCGCTATCAAATACGAAGGCTATTTACAAAGAGAGGCCGCCCAGATTAAGGCGGCCACGGCCATGGAAGGCCATTTAATACCAGATACCATTGATTACACAGCGATTTCTTCCTTGAGGATTGAAGCTCGCCAGAAATTGTCCCGCCAACGCCCGGTGTCCTTGGGCCAGGCGGGGCGAATCCCCGGGGTGACGCCCGCAGATGTGGCCGTGCTCTTGGTCTACCTTAAAAAAGCAAGGGCGACGCAGGGCTCACAGCCTTAATCCTGTAAAGCGGCCTGCAACATCAAAGCGCATTCCATGCGCTTTTTAAATAGCTCACAGCCCAGGCTGTACACGCCATTGATGCTTCCAGTCGCGTGGCAGGCATTGGCCGCGCAGCCGCCGGCGCAATAAAGCTGCGCCCAGCAATCCTTGCATTCTTTGTGGGCATGAAGGGTGTTCGCCGCAAAATCCGCCTGCAATTCCAGATTGACAACGCCCTCTTTAAGGTTGCCCATTTTATACGCTTCATCCCCCACAAATTGATGGCAGGGGTAGAGATCCCCGGCAGGGGTCACAGCCAGGTACTCCGTGCCAGAGCCACAGCCGCTCAAACGTTTTGAAACGCAGGGGCCGTTTTTTAGATCCAGGTTGTAGTGATAAAAATCAAAGCCCTTGCCCTGGCGCTTGCGCTGTAGCATCTCGCTCGCCAATTGCTCATACTGCTCAAATATCTGGGCTAAATCTTCCTCGCTCAAGGCCTCCTGATCACCAGGGTCTGTCACCACCGGCTCCATGGACAACTGGGTAAAGCCCAAATCCGCCATGTGCAGGATGTCCGTCAAAAAATCCAGGTTTCTTTTAGTAAAGGTGCCGCGGATATAATAGCCGCTGTCCCCCCGCTTCTTCACAAACTCTTGAAAGAGGGGGACAATCTTGTCATAGCTGCCCTGGCCCTTATGGTCCACCCGGTAAAAATCATGCACCTCCTGGCGCCCGTCCAGGCTTAGGACCACGTTTTGCATCTCCCGGTTGCAAAACTCCATGACTTCATCATTGAGCGCTACGCCATTGGTGGTCAAGGTAAAGCGGAAGACCTTGTTATGCTTTTTCTCCAGTTCACGCCCATAATTGACGGTGGCCTTCACCATGTCCCAGTTCAACAAAGGCTCCCCACCAAAGAAGTCCACCTCCAGGTGGCGGCGCTTGCCGGAGCGCTTAATTAAGAAGTCCAGGGCCGCTTTGCCAGTTTCAAGGCTCATCAGCTCGGTCTGCCCCTTGTACTTGCCCTGGCCCGCAAAGCAATAGGAGCAGGTCAGGTTGCAGGCGTGGGCCACATGCAGGCACAGCGCCTTGACCAGGTTTTTATCTTTGGGCTTGTTGTTCAGGGCTGACATATAATCGTCTGAGGAGTAGAGCCTGCCCTGGGCTTTTAAATCATCCAGAAGATCCAAAAGCTCACCAGCGCTTTTCTCGTTCAAGTCCGGCTCAAAAGGGAAGGTGGAGAGGAGCGCCTGGATGGTGTCCTCCCTGCTCTTTGTTTCATATAAGGTGATGGCTTCCTTGGCCACCTTGTCCACCACGTGGACAGCGCCTGAGAATACATCAAGCGCGATGGAATAACCATTTACGGTAAAACTGTGTATCATAAGCCTCCCAAAAAAGCCGCCCGATTGAGGCGGCTTTTCAACATACCCGAATCAAATGGATTATTTTTCCTGTTCGCACGGCTGGTTGGCCACGCGGCAGGAAGTTTTGCACGCGGACTAGCAGGAGGTCTGGCATTCGCCGCAGCCGCCCAATTCCACGCTCTTTTTCAGGTCCCTGGTGTCCAAAGTCTTGATTTTCATGTTGTTCACCTCTCCTTCAAATCAAGGTCATTTTAGCCTGATAAAATCAACCTGTCAATATTTGCCAGTGCCAGTGAGGGAGTGGTATACTGACAAAGGCCGCGCGCCCTTGACAATCAAGCTTTTTTAGCGCGCAAGCCCAGGAAGAAGCCGTCCAGCAGCGCCTGGGCTTCCTCCTGCAAAAGCCCGCCCTCACAGGCCACCCGGTGATGAAAGACCGGATCCATGGGCAGGGCATAGACGCTGCCGCAACAGCCATACTGGGTGTCAAAGGCGGCAAAAACGCAGCGCTCAACCCCGGACATGATCAAGGCGCCCGCGCACATGGGGCAGGGCTCCAGGGTGACAAACAGGGTGGCGCCGGTTAATCTGGAGGCGTTCAAGGCTTCCCGGGCTTGTCCCAGGGCCAGCATCTCCGCGTGGGCCAGGGGGTCGCCCCTTTTCACCTGTTCATTGTGGGCGCTGGCAATCACCTTGTCATCCTTGATGATGACGCAGCCCACGGGCACCTCACCTACGGCCAATTTTGCCTCGTTGATGGCAAGGTTCATATAGTCCCGGTCGTTCATTGCATATCCCCCCTGAGGTTATTTTAGCACAATCCCCTTTTGGCAGACAGGCCAAAAAGAAGAACTGATAGTTTTGGAGGTCAAATGTCACGCTTGAATCAAAAAAGGTTGGCCCTGCTCCTCTCCCTGGTATTGGCCCTGGCCCTCTTGCCCGGCTTGCTGGCGCAGGCTGGCAGCGCATCTCTTTCAGGACAGGTGCAGACAGACAGCAGCAACGCCCTTGAAAACGCGGAAATCACCTTGATTAAGGTTGCTGGCGCGTCAGAGAGCATTGCGGCCCAGGCCAAGAGCAACGCTGATGGGCAATGGCAGTTTTCAAATTTGGAGGCTGGGGACTACTATGTCCAGGTCTCCCTTCCGGATGGCTTTTATCACGCCTTCTCCGATTCCTCCCCCATCTTCCCGGCCAAGGGCAGGCATTCAAGGAGCGGCGTCTTGTCCTTAAGCGAGGGGCAAAACCTGAGCCTGACTGCCACCGCCACCAAGAAAAGCAGCTACATCAACCTCATCGCCTTTTTTGACCAGAACATGAACGGCGGCCGCATGAGCTCTGAGCCCTTCATCCGGGATGTGGAGGTGGACTTGCTCTACACCCATAACGGCCTGGACTATGTGATCACAAGCGGCAAAACGGACAAGGAGGGCAACCTTCAAATCCGGGAGTTGACCTCCGCCACCTATAAAATCCGCGTGAGGATGCCCCAGCCCTACATCGTAGGGCCCATCGGCAGCAAGATTAACCCCTTTTATAATGTCGTCAACCCCCAGGAGGCCAACACCGGCACCTCCGCTCCCTTCTTTTTGGACCGCAGCCTGGGCATGGGCATTGGCGGCGTGATGGCCACCTCCTTAACTGGCCGTGTGTTTATGGACAGCAACATGAACGGCCTTGAGGACGCTGGCGAAGGCGGCTATCCCGGCCTTGACTTAACCCTTTCCCACCAGGGCATGGGCATTGAAAAAACCATTACAACCACCGAAAATTCCGAGTTCCGCTTTGACTACCTCCAGGCCGGTGAATACACCTTCACCGCTGAATTGCCAGACGGCGTGATGTTTGCGCTGCCAGGCAGCTCCTCAGTGTTCCATGACGGCTTTGCCCAATCCCAGTCCGTCAACATCAATGTAACAGAAGATAAGCCGGCCACCCTGGCACCCCTTGGCATCATGCCCGCCTCCGCTATCCGACTTTTTGCCTTTTTGGACAGCAATGTCAATGGTCTTCTGGATGAGAGCGAGCCCCCCTTCATGAACGCCCAGGTGGAGATCCTGGTAGCAGGCCAGGTCATGGCCAGCGCCAACACCGACGCCCAGGGCCAGGCCTATTTCCCCCGCGTGCGGGACGGCGAGGTTGATATCCGTGTCAGCCTGCCCGACAGCCAGATCTTCACCATTTCAGGCGGGGAGGAGGGCAATGCCTTCTCCGACTTGACGGCCCAGTCCAGTTTGACGGTCAAGCGCCTGCTACAGCGGGGGCAGACCTTGAGCGTCTACGCCGGCGCCACCCTGCCAGCCACCATTACAGGCACCCTGTTTGAGGACAGCAACCTAAACAGCATCAGGGACAATGGGGAAATGGGCCTGTCCGGCTTTTCTGTGTCCGCTGTGGATGCGCAGGGCAATATCGCCGCCCAGGCGGTGACAGACGCGGAGGGCCGCTATGCCCTAAACGGCCTTGTGCCCGCAAATTATAAGGTGCGCTTTGCCCTTATCACCCCCTTTGTCTTCTCAGACCCCTCCCAGGCCACCACCGGTCAGGTCAACAAGGTGTCCACTCAGACGGTGGAGTACGGTGAGACACAAACTGTCACTGCTGGACCCGGCGCCCTTGTGGAGAGCATGGACGCGGGCGCTTTCCGCTCCGCGGTGATCATGGGCGCAGTCCTCCTTGGCGATGAGGAAATCGGCTTTTCTGAGCAGGCTCAGGGCCTCACAGGCGTGTCCGTGGTGCTCTTGGATGAAAACAAACAACCGGTGAGCGAACATACGGTGGCCACCACGGATGCCATGGGCCGCTTCTCCCTAAAAGGCGCGCTGCCTGGCAATTACTACCTGGCCTATGCCCTGCCAGAGGGTGCCAAGTTCAGCCAGCCGCTGATGGAGGAAACCACCTTTGTTTCGGAATTGATCAGCGTAAAAGCCAGCGATGAATTGACACAAGCCCCCCTGTACGCCGTTTTAACAGCCAGCATCAAAGGCCAGGCCTTTGTGGACAATAATTTTGACGGCGCTTTTGACAGTCTGGACAGCCCCCTCCCCCTTGTCAGCATGGATATCATCAACCAGAGGACGGATGAGGTCTACACAGTCAAGAGCGATGAAACCGGAGCCTACCACTTAACTGGCATCCGTCCGGGCAGCTACAGCGTCCTTGTAACCTTGCCGGATCATTATGCCATTGACGCCAATGCCAAGAGCCTGGTGCCCGCGTCCATTGAAGGGGAATCAACTGCGCCCCTGACCCTGCAAATGGGCCAGAAGGTGGAGGATACCCTCATCCCAGCCCTCATCCCCCTTACAATCAAGGGCAGCGCTTTTTATGACAATGACTTAAGCCTGACCAGAGGCGAAGTGGACACGCCCTATCAGACCAAGATCAACCTGATGCACTTAAGGACGCAGTCCACCTTTTCCTTGGAAACAGACGGGAACGGCAATTTTGAATCGGCCCCCGCCTTCCCCGGCGCCTACCAGGTCAGCCTCACCCTGCCGGGGGACCATGTCCTCACCGCCCCAGAGGCCACAGGAAGCCAGGAAGGCCTCTTCCAGGCCCAGGTGAACCTGACCCAGGACAACCCCAGCCTGGAGCTGGCCGTGGTGCAGTTTGGCCGCTTTGAAGGCGCTGTGTGGAACATGGACGGCAGCCAAAAGGACATTGGCGGGCTTGAGGTCAGCCTGCTAAAGGAGGACGGCAGCGTGCTCGCAACCGCCCAGACCGGCACTGACGGCAAGTTTGCCTTCCTGCGCCTCTACCCCAAAAATTATCGCCTTTCTGTCACCTTAAAGGAGGGCTACCGCTTCGCCAGGGAACTTGACACCCAGGTGAGACCCAGCGTGATTTTGTCCGACCTGGTGGGGCTGGAAACGGCCACAGGTCAGAGTGAGCTGATCCCGCTATTGATGGGCGAAAAGAAAACTGCCCAGGACATCGGCATGGGCTCCATGGGCAAGCTGGGTGATTTTGCCTGGTTGGATTTGGACGCTGATGGCATGCAGGACAAGGACGAGCCCGGCATCCCCGGGCTGAGTATCAAACTCTACCAGTATGGCCATTTAACCGCGCAGGCCGTCACTGACCCCTACGGCCGCTATCTCTTTGAAAACCTCTTCCCGGGCAGCTATACCCTGATTGTGGACATGCCCGCGGAAATCAAGCCCACCAAACGCCAGACAGACTTCCTGCTGGTGGCAAGCGTTCTCTCCCCCACGGAGGAAGTAAGCGCGCGCGCGGACGACATCATCGTGCCTTCAGGCGGCCGCAACTTAAACGCTGACCTGGGCTTTGTCTTAAGGAAGGAAGGCGTGCTGCCCGAGCTCCTCAAGAACCTCCCGGTCAAGGACTGGACCCGGGTAAATCAGCAGCAGCCTAAGCGATAGAGAATACTCATTCAATCAAGTGCCTGTTCAGCTTGC
>CAYOOZ010000058.1:7660-11714 GCA_964405705.1 uncultured Christensenella sp. | reverse complement strand
GCAGCTGTTTGAAGGAACGACCATAGCGCGAATCACTTTTTTCAGCAGGCCCTAGATAAGTTTTTAGTGATATTAATTCAGAGCTTTAAGATTAATTTGAAAGGATCTAAATTTTATGAAAGAAAAAACCTTACTCATCACCGGCGGCACCGGTTCCTTCGGCTCAGCGGTTCTCGACCGAATCTTGACAACAGATATCGGGGAAATCCGCATCTTTTCCCGCGATGAGAAAAAGCAGGATGAGATGCGACATCTTTACCAGGCGCGTTACCCCAAGGAATCATCCAAGCTTCGTTTCATCATCGGGGATGTGCGTGACAAATCATCTGTAAAAGGCGCGTTGTTTGGGGTTGATTATATCTTTCATGCAGCAGCGCTCAAGCAAGTCCCTTCGTGTGAGTTTTTCCCGATGGAAGCAGTCAAAACCAACGTGCTTGGGACGGAGAATGTGCTCTCTGCTGCGATAGCCACCAAGGTTAAATCTGTCGTTTGTCTTTCGACTGATAAGGCTGCCTATCCCATCAATGCCATGGGGATAAGTAAAGCCATGATGGAAAAGGTGATTGTGGCCAAAAGCCGTACCATTTCACCTGACCACACCAGGATTTGCTGTACACGCTATGGCAATGTATTGTGCAGCCGTGGTTCAGTTGTACCTTTGTGGATTAATCAGATTAAAGCAGGCAATCCCCTTACAATTACATCTCTTGATATGACCAGGTTCATTATGACCCTGGACGAGGCGGTGGACTTGGTCTTGTTTGCCTTTGAAAACGGTCATAGCGGTGATATCCTCGTACAGAAAGCGCCTGCATGCACTATCGGAGTCCTTGCTCAGGCTGTCAGCGAGATTTTTGAATCGAAAAAACCACCCAGGGTTATAGGCATCCGGCATGGGGAAAGAATGCATGAAACCTTGCTGACAAACGAAGAAAGCGATAAGTCGATAGACATGGGCAACTTCTACCGTGTGCCCAGTGACAACCGCGACCTAAACTATAACAAGTTCGTTGTTGACGGCGATGCCGAAAGAAACACCCTTACGGAGTTCAACTCAAAAAACACCAGGCAATTGACAGTAGACCAAGTGAAGTCAATCCTGCTTTCCTTGCCCTATGTTCAGGATGAGCTCGCCAATTGGAGGAAGTAGATTATGAAAATCCTCATCACCGGTGCCCAGGGCTTCATGGGCAAGAACCTGATCGCCACCCTGGAAGCCATCCGGGATGGCAAGGACAAGCAGCATGGCTTAACCCAGGACCTTGTCCTCTACCCCTTTGACCTGGACACCGACCCGGCCTTGCTGGAGGAGTATTGCCGCCAGGCGGATTTTGTCTGTCACTTAGCCGGGGTCAACCGCCCCAAGGAAACCGCTGAGTTTATGGAGGGCAATTTTGGCTTTACCTCCACCCTCCTTAACCTGCTCAAAAAGCACAGCAATAAGGCGCCGGTCCTCATCACCTCCTCCATCCAGGCGGCTTTGGATAATCCCTATGGGCAAAGCAAAAAGGCGGGGGAGGATCTGATGTTCGCCTATGGCAGGGAAGCTGGTGTCCCGGTGTATGTCTACCGCCTGCCCAACGCCTTTGGCAAGTGGTCCCGGCCCAATTATAACAGCGCCATTGCCACCTTTTGCCACAACATTGCCCGCAACCTGCCCATCACGGTCAATGACAGGTCGGTCAAACTAAACCTGGTCTATATCGATGACATCGTGGTCGAAATCATCCGCGCCTTTTTGGGCAGGCCCACCCAATCTGGGGACTTTTGCGAAGTGCGCCCTGTGCACGAAGCCACCCTGGGTGAAATTGTGGACTGGCTACATGGTTTTGCTGAGTCACGCAAAACCCTCCAAGTCCCTCAGCTGGATAACCCGCTGGTAAAAAAGCTGTACTCCACCTATATCTCCTTCCTGCCGGAGGATGCTTTTGCCTATCCATTGACCACCCACTCTGACCACCGCGGCAGCTTTACAGAAGTTCTACGCACACCAGACCGGGGCCAGGTATCCATCAACGTTTCCAAACCGGGCATCACCAAGGGCAACCACTGGCACCACACCAAGAACGAAAAATTCCTCGTTGTGTCGGGCAAAGGGGTTATCCGCTTTAGAAAAATTGGCGGGGCTGAGGTCATCAGCTATAAAGTGGATGGCCAAGAGCTTCGCGTTGTGGACATCCCAGTCGGCTACACGCACAACATTGAAAACCTGGGGGACAGCGATATGGTGACCCTGATGTGGGCCAATGAAACCTTTGACCCATTAAAGCCAGACACCTACTTTGACGAGGTCTAACCTCTGGCTACTTGAACCCCATTCAAGCTCGCTGTCACCTGATCAGGTTTTTACTTCATGTTTTCCAAGGAGCGTTTATTTATGAGCAAATTGGAGCTGATGACCATCATCGGCACCCGTCCGGAGATTATCCGCCTGTCAGAAGTCATCAAGGCTTGTGATAAATATTTCAATCAAGTTCTTGTCCATACCGGGCAAAACTATGACTATACCTTGAATCAGATTTTTTTTGATGATTTGGGGCTGCGGGCGCCTGACTTCTATCTCAATGCGGTTGGCGCTGACCTGGGCGAAACCATCGGCAATATTATCGCTTACTCTTACAAACTGATGGTGCAGGAAAAGCCTGATGCCATACTGGTTTTGGGGGACACCAACTCTTGTCTGTCTGCCATCGGGGCAAAGCGCCTGCACATTCCCATCTTTCATATGGAGGCGGGCAACCGCTGTTTTGATGAAAACTTGCCAGAAGAAACCAACCGGCGGATCGTCGACGTCATCAGCGATGTCAACTTATGCTATTCGGAACATGCCAGGCGCTACCTCAACTGGTCCGAGGTCGCAAAGGAGCGCACCTATGTGACCGGTTCACCAATGGCGGAAGTGCTTAGCAAAAATCTGCCCGCAATTGAGAAGAGCGACATACTTTCAAAACTTGGTTTAAAAGCAGGGAATTACATTTTGCTTTCAGCGCATCGGGAAGAAAACATTGACACTGAACACAATTTCTTCTCATTGATGAATTCCGTGAACACAATGGCTGAAAAGTATCAAATGCCTATCCTGTATTCCTGCCACCCGCGCAGCAAAAAATATATTGAACAGCGGCAATTTGAGTTCCATCCCCTGGTCATCCAGAATGAGCCCTTGGGCTTTCATGACTATAACAACCTTCAGATGAATGCCTTTGTTGTGGTGTCCGATTCCGGCACCTTGCCTGAGGAAGCGTCATATTTTTTGAGCATTGGAAAGCCCATTGCCGCTGTTTGTATCCGTACATCCACAGAACGCCCGGAAGCCCTGGACAAGGGTAATTTTATCCTGGGCGGCATCACCACTGAGCAAGTGTTGCAGGCGGTGGATGTTGCCGTCACCATGAATAAAAACGGCGACTTGGGCATCCCTGTCCCGGACTATACTGATGAAAATGTCAGCATCAAGGTCGTGAAGCTAATCCAAAGCTATACCGGGATCGTGGATAGGATGGTCTGGCGTAAATATTAATCATATCTCATAGTCCATTGACTGCTATCACGCCCATTTGCCACACCCCTTCCTCTTTGCTATGATGGGGCTGTAAGTGCATCTAAAAATACAGACGCACCCGACTGACCCATAGACCCCAAGGAGAGAACATGAAAACAAAACTGGCATTGATTCTGGCCTTTCTATTGATCGTATCGCCCACCCTCATCACCGCCAAGCAAAACCCCAGCTTGGTGCTGCTGCAGCTCAAAGTGGGGGAGGAGTCCCAGCCCATCCCGGGCAAGGGCACCTGGGAGAGCGAGCACACGGACATTGCAACCGTTTCAGCGGATGGTCAAATCACCGCGCTTGCAGAAGGCTATACCCTGGTGCTGCTGAAGAACGACAAGGGCCAGGTGGCAGTGCGGGCGGAGGTCCAGGTTGGCCACAAGCCAGTCCCGGAGCTCATCCATCAGGTCATCTTCACGGCCATATGGGACTGGGAGGCGGCCTCGGGGCAGCCCTTCCCCAAGTACAACCAGTACACCCAGTGGTACAACCCCGCGGCCAAAA
>CAYOOZ010000058.1:0-7650 GCA_964405705.1 uncultured Christensenella sp. | reverse complement strand
TTTGGCTGGTGCGGCGCGTTTGTGGGTCTGCAGTTTGACTTGGCCGGCATTGAGATGAACCCGGAATACCGCGCCAAGAAAGCACCGCCGCTTTTGGACGGCGGCCTGTTTGCCGTTCGCCAGGCCTCCCAGACCAAGCTGTACGAGGGCTTCCAGAGCCGCAACCGCTTAAGCAACCTGCCCCGCGAAGGCTATTACATCATCTATGGTAAAAGGGGCAGCACCCCTTACACCCATGTGGGCCTGATCACCAAGGTGGTGGAGCAGGGCCAGGGCGTCTACCTCCTGGAAACTGTGGAGGGCAACCTGGGCTCCCGCATCAAGCGCTTCTCCTACCTGTATGACAGCCTGGCTGAAAAAAAGGAGCGCAATATCACCTCCCTGCCGGAGGGGATGCAGACGCAGCCGGAGCTGTTCAACTACACTTATGTCAAGGATTTCTACATCAACGCCTTTGGGCAGACCTGGTATTAAATAAAGATGAGGTGAAGGCCGATGGACGCCTGGGTTACCGCCCTCACAAGGGACATAGAACATAGCCCCGAAAACGCCGCCTTCACAAAGATGGGCATCAAGCCCCTGTTCACTGCGGGCAGCAAGGCCAAAATCGCCATCATCGGCCAGGCACCTGGGAAAAAGGCGCAGGACGCCGGCATAATCTGGGGTGATGCCAGTGGGGACAAGCTGATGAACTGGTTGGGCATTGACGAAAAGACCTTCCGGGACACCAGGAGCATCGCCCTTTTGCCCATGGATTTTTATTACCCGGGCAAGGGCAAGTCCGGTGATTTGCCGCCCCGCAAAGGTTTCGCGCCCCTGTGGCATAAAAAGCTGTTGGAGCAAATGCCGGACATCCGGCTTTATATCCTCATTGGCGCCTATGCCCAGGCTTATTACCTGGGCAAACGCCGCAAAAAGAACCTGACAGAAACGGTCAGGGCATTTGAAGAATACCTGCCAACGTATTTTCCCCTGGTGCATCCCTCGCCGCTCAACTTCCGTTGGCAGGCCAAGAACCCCTGGTTTGAGAGCGATGTGCTGCCAAGGTTGAAACACCAGGTGCGTCAAGCGCTTTCTGGGTTGCCCAAATGAGCCTGCGGGAGGATGCCTGGCGCATTATAAGGGAAGCCTTGCGCACCGCCCAGCCCGATGCTGCAGTGGACAAAGCATTGTCCGGGTTACAGCTAAAGGAAGGCGGCCGGGTGGTGTTGATTGCCATTGGAAAGGCTTCCTGGCAAATGGCCCGGGCTGCCCAAAACCGCTTGGGGGAGCAGGTCAGTTCTGGTGTCGTCATCACCAAGCATGGGCACAGCCACGGCCCCCTGCCCCGGTTAAAGGTCTTTGAGGCTGGGCATCCCTTGCCGGATGAAGACAGCTTGTTGGCCACCCAGGCCGCGCTTGCTGCTGTGAGCGGCTTGACAGAGCAGGATACTGTTCTTTTCCTGGTTTCAGGTGGGGGAAGCGCCTTGTTTGAATGGCCCAAGGTCAGCCTGACGGAGCTGCGCTCCCTCACCAGCCAGATGCTGAACAAGGGCTGTGATATTGTTGAGATGAATACCATCAGAAAGCGCTTATCCCGCGTCAAGGCCGGGCGCTTTGCCTTGTCCTGCCTGCCGGCCCAGGTCTATTCCATTGTGTTGAGCGATATTGTGGGCGATCCACTTCATATGATCGCTTCCGGGCCAGCCCACCCGGACAAAAGCACAACGCAGGAGGCCCTTTCACTCATCAAGCGCTACCAATTGGATTTAAGCGAGGCGGCATTGATGGCCATCCAGGAGGAAACCCCCAAAGCGCTTAACAATGTCACCACCCATGTTTCCGGCAGCGCCCGGCAGTTGTGCCAGTCTGCCTTTGAATCCGCCAAAGCCCTGGGCTATACCCCCATGATTCTGACAGCCTCTCTGCAATCCCAGGCCCGCGAGGCAGGGGCCTTCCTGGGTGCCATCGCAAGGCACCACCAGGATACGGAGGCCTCCCTGGCCTTTATCTGCGGCGGGGAAACGGTGGTTCATGTGAGGGGGGAGGGCCTGGGTGGGCGCAATCAGGAATTGGCCCTGGCGGCTGCGCCTTACCTGGCTGACTGCAGAGACACCTGCCTCTTTTCCCTGGGTTCTGACGGCACGGATGGGCCTACGGACGCGGCTGGTGGCATGGTGGATGAGAACACCCTGGGCAGGCTGTTGGCAAAGGGGCTTGACTGTCAAGCCTTCCTGGACAACAATAATAGCTACCACGCCCTGAAGGCTGTGGACGGCCTGCTGTTGACTGGCCCCACCGGCACCAATGTCAATGACCTCACTGTGCTGCTCATCAAGCGAGGCAGCCAGGCTCAATAAAACTTTGGAGGAAACCATGCTAAACGCTGCCAAGCAATTTAATCTAAAGGGCAAGCCCAAAACCTGTGAGCCCTATGGCGAGGGTCATATCAACCAGACCTTCCTGCTCATCACGGATGAGGAAGTGTGGTACATCCTTCAAAAAATTAACCGCCATGTCTTCCGCAATGTGGACGCCTTGATGGAGAACATCACCGGAGTCACCCGGTTCTTGGGCCAGATGGAGAGCGATCAAAGACGCGTTTTGACCGTGGTGCAAACTCTGGACAACCAGGATTATTATGAGGATGAGGCGGGGGATTGTTGGCGGGTGTATATCTTTGTGAGGGACAGCCTCTGCCTGCAAAAGGCGGAACAGCCCCTGGATTTTAAGCGCTCCGGCCAGGCCTTTGGCAAGTTTCAGCAGATGCTTGAAAACTATCCGGCATCCACCCTGCACGCCACCATCCCGGATTTCCACAATACGCCTGACCGCTATGCCAAATTGCAGGCGGCCATTGACCAGGATATCAAACAGCGGATCTTTGAAGTGGGCGAGGAAGTTGCCTTTGCCCTTGCGCGCCGCGAGCGCGCGGGCAAGCTCCAGGCCATGCAAAGAGAAGGCTTGCTTAAGACCCGTGTCACCCACAACGATACCAAGCTCAACAACGTGCTCTTGGACAGTGTGACCCGTGAGCCCCTGTGCGTTATCGATCTGGACACGGTGATGCCCGGCCTGGCCGCCCATGATTTTGGCGATTCTATCCGTTTTGGCGCTTCCACGGCCCCTGAGGATGAGAAAAACCTGGATCTGGTTCAGTTTTCATTGCCCCTCTACCGCGAATACGCGGAAGGTTTTTTGTCCGAATGTGGCGGCAACCTCAACCCGCATGAAATCGCCACCCTGCCCGAAGGCGCCTGGGCGATGACCCTTGAATGCGGCGTGCGCTTTTTAACGGACTATTTGCAAGGCGATGTCTATTTCCGCACCCACAGGGAAGGGCACAACCTGGATCGTTGCCGGACCCAGTTTAAGCTGGTTGCGGAAATGGAGCGGCACTGGGAGGAGATGGCGGAGATTATCTCAAAGCTTCAGCCCCATCAATAGACTGGTGGAAGGCTTCCTCTACTTCCTTCTTATGCCCGGCCATCAGGTGGCCACCGTTTACATTTGCCAGGAGTTGGTGGTCTAAAAACCTGGGCGCCGCTTCTTGCGCCAGGGTGATGTCCGCTTTCGTCAAACGCGTTTCCCGCTGATTGCATCCGTGTATTACCTTCCTTCAAGGAGGCTCCATGTCAAAAAATGCTGGCAATGACCTGCGATTGTTGATGTTTTCTGCCATGCTGGCGGCTTTGCTGGCAGTGTTTTCGCAGATTTCGATTCCTCTGATTCCGGTTCCGGTTAACCTGGCCTTGCTGGCCGTTTTTTTAATTGGGTTCTTGCTGCCCCTGCCCTGGGCTTTGGCTACGGTGGGCACCTATTTGATTTTGGGCGCTGTGGGTGTGCCGGTGTTTTCCGGCTTCCGCGGTGGATTGCAAGCCCTGCTGGGCTTCACTGGTGGCTATCTTTTTGGATATTTGGCGTCTGCGCTGGTGATTGCGCTGTTGAAGCACAAGGCAGACACCGTGGTGAAGCGGTTTTTGCTCTGCCTTTTAGCCCTATTGGCCTGCTATCTGCCCGGCACCCTTTGGCTGATGAACGTTGGCGGGATGGGTTTGGGCAAGGCCCTCCCCATGGCCATTTATCCCTTTATCCCTGGTGACTTATTGAAGTGCCTGGTGGCAGCCCTCCTGTCCGTCCGCCTGCGCCAGGCCCTTGGCATCTAAGCCTCCGATTGATATGTTGAATGCTGAAGAAATCCGCCGCCAGATACCGCCTTTTGTCACCCTGAAGGCCTTTGACAGCCTGGATTCTACCAATACAACCTTAAAAGCCTGGGCCAGGGAGGGTATTTTAGCCCCCGCCCTTTTGGTTGTTAATCAACAAAGAAAGGGCAGGGGACGCTTTAACCGCGCGTTTTACTCGCCCACAGGCGGGGTGTATTGCAGCCTACTGTTGAACACAGAAAACCTGCATCCAGGCCATCTGACCACCTTGGCGGCCGTCGTCTGTCAAAGGACCATCAAGGCCTTGTCCGGGACGGATCTTCAAATTAAATGGGTGAATGATCTACTGATAGGCGGTCAAAAGGTAGGCGGCATCCTGACGGAGGGCATCCTGCTGGATGGTAAAATCAGTCAAAGTGTCATTGGCATTGGCATCAATGTGAAAAGCCAGGCCTTCCCGGAGGATCTGGCGCCTCTGGTCACCACCCTTGAGGACAAGGGCATTTTTATCAGCAGGGAGGACTTGATTGCTGGCCTGGTGAACGGCTTGATAGACAGCCTCCCCCTGGTTCCCGCCCACATGGAGGAATATCAAAAACACTGCCTGACCCTGGGCCAGACAGTGCGCTTTGAGCTTGACAAAACTACCTATACCGGAGTTGCGCAAAGGGTAGATGATGAGGGCGCGCTCATGGTCCAGACACGGAACGGGCTGCTCCGTTTGTTCTCTGGCGAAATCAGTCTGATTCAACCCAGGCCATAGACAAAATAGGCAGCCCCAGGTGGATGGCCAGCACAATGCCAATCTGCCGCCTGATGACAGCATACCCTTTTTCTATCAGCTTTTCAGCCAGGGTATCTGCCGCCTCCTCATCCCCGCATTCCTGAACAATGACCTCTTTGGGCTTGCCGGACAAACCCAGGAGCATCTGACGCAACTGGTCTTGCTTGCCCCTGGCCAGGGAATGGCTGACCACGCTGCCCTCTTGAAGCATTAAAAGCGGCCGCAGGTTTAACAGCGTGGACACGGAGGAGCGCACATAGCCCAATCGGCCAGAGCGCCGCAGCGGGCTCATGTCCTGGATGGTAAAGATGGTGTGGCTTTGCTTTCTGATGGCGCGCAGCCTGTCCATGCAGTCTGTTATGCTCATTCCCTCGTTTAAGAGCTTCCGTGCTTCCCTCAACAGCAAGTAAAGCCCGCCCGCCGTCGTCCTGGAGTCCAGCACATAAAAGCCCTCCCCGGCCTCCTGCGCGGCCTGGACCGCGTTTTGGTAGGTGCCGCTTAAGCGGGAGGAGATGGTCAGGCACAGCGCCTGGTGTCCCTCTTCCTTCAGGCTGTTGAACACGTCCAAGAAGGCCCAGGTTGGGGCCTGCGCGGTGGAAAATTCCGACAGGTTTTGAAAGTTCTTGGCCCAGGCGACGGATTCCTCAATATAGCCTTCCTGGAAGGCTTCCCTGCCGTCTTTGTTATAGTGCATGGGGATGAGGAGCACGCCCAGTTCCCTTGCCTCCTTGCGGCTTAAACAGGCTGTGGAGTCCGTTAATAAATAAATCATTCCGTTTCCCCTCCCAAGGCGCGGAACCGCTCATAGCGTTGCTTTTTAATGCTGTCCCGGTCCATCTGGTCAAAGCGCTGTAAGGCGTCCAAAAAGGCTTCCTTAATAGCCGGCGCTGCCAGCTCATAGGCCTCCCCTTCCGGCAAAATCTGTTCAATCACACGAAAGTTCAGCATGTCCTGGGCGCTGAGCTTCAAGGCCGCGCTGGCTTCCTCCACCTTGGCAGCATCCTTGTAGATGATGCTGGCCGCCCCTTCTGGGGAGAGGACGGAGTAGATGGCGTTTTCCAGCATATAGACCTCATTGGCGCAGGCCAGGGCCAGGGCGCCGCCGCTGCCGCCCTCCCCGATGATGACGGAGAGGACAGGGACGGATAAACCCATCATTTCAAAGAGGTTTTCGGCGATGGCCTGCCCCTGCCCGCGCTCCTCAGCGCCAATGCCACAGGCGGCACCAGCTGTATCCACCAGGCAAAGGATGGGCCGGTTGAACTTTTCTGCCTGCCGCATCTGGTACAGGCTCTTGCGGTAGCCCTCCGGGTTGGCAGAGCCAAAGTTGCGCGCCAGGCGCTCGGCGTTGTTCTCGCCCTTTTCAAGCGCCAGCACTGTGACCGGCCGGCCCTCAAAAAGACCCAGCCCGCACATCACCGCAGGGTCATCCCCAAATCGCCTGTCTCCATGCAGCTCAATAAAGCCATCAATCAGCTGGCTGATGTATTTTTTTGCGTCCGGCCTTTGCCCGCTCCTGGCGGCCTGCACCTTTTTGTACGCGCTCATGATTTCCCTCCCTGATGCAAGAGCAGCAGATGGGACAACAGATCCCTTTGTTCTGGCCTTTTGCACAGCCGGTTGACAAAGCCCTTCTCCATCTGGAATTCCGCTTTTTGGAAGCCCTCCGGCAGCTTTTGCCTGGTGGTCTGCTCAATCACCCGGGGTCCGGCAAATCCGATCAAGGCATTGGGCTCAGCCAGAATAATATCCGCCTGCATGGCAAAGCTGGCGGCAACGCCGCCGGTGGTCGCGTCACACAGGACAGCGATATACAAAAGCCCGGCGTCTGAATGCCTTCTCACGGCGGAGGACACCTTGGCCATCTGCATGAGGGAGAGGATGCCCTCCTGTACCCTGGCGCCGCCTGATACTGTAAAGCCCACCACACTTAAGCGCTTTTTCTCCGCGTGCTCAAACAAGCGGGCCAGCTTTTCGCCCACGGCCGCGCCCATGGAGCCCATCATAAAGCCTGGTTCGGACACAAAAAACGCGCAGGGTTGCCCCTTGATGCTGCCAAGCCCGGTGATGACTGCTTCCTTCTCCCCGCTCGCGATCCGCGCCTGGTTTAATTTTTCTTTATAGCCAGGGAATTCCAGCGGGTCCTTGGAGGAGAGCGCCTTATCCATTTCAAAGAAGCTGCCCTCATCCAGAATTAAGCGGATGCGCTGTCTTGCTGTCATCTTAAACATGTGGCCGCAGCGCGCGCACTGAAACAGCTCTGTCTCCAATTGGCCTTGTGTCATCTCCCTTTTACAGCCGGGGCAGAGCACAACAGGCGACAGGGTTTCAGCGTTTTGGGTTAAGTCCCGCTCCAGGCGCAGGTTGGGGCTTTTAAATCTAAACTTTTCCATTGTCCTGTGTTGACCTCTTTGTCAGGTAATCGGTGGTGTAGGACCCATCCTCAAAGGCTGGCTCAGACAGCAGGTCCGCCTGGAAGAGGGCTGTGTGGTCAATGCCTTCAATCACCGTCTCACACAGGGCGGCCTGCATCTTGCGGATGGCTTCCTGGCGGGTCTGCGCGTGCACAATCAATTTGGCAATCAGGCTGTCATAGTGCAGGGGCATTTCATAGCCCTGGTATAAGGCGGTATCAAAGCGCACCCAGGGCCCACCGGGGATATGGAGCATGGTCACAGTGCCCCCGCCGGGCATAAAGTCCTTTAATGGGTCTTCCGCGTT
>CAYOOZ010000057.1:0-11791 GCA_964405705.1 uncultured Christensenella sp. | reverse complement strand
GACGACGCGAAAATCGCGGCTGCCAAGACCTTTATCCAGTATGTCTGCGACGATAAGACGCAGGGCCCTGCCAGCGTGTACGCCACCGGCTTCTTCCCGGTCCGCGCCTCCTTTGGCGACATCTATGCCGGCACCGAGAAGGACAGCAACAAGGACTTCCTGGTCTTCATGCCCTACCTGGGCGACTACTACAACGTGGCCCCCAACTGGCCCGTGCAGCGCACCGAGTGGTGGAACCTGCTCCAGCGCATCTTCGCCGGCGGCGATGTGACTGCTGAAGTGGCTGTTTACAGCAACAACGTCAACAAGTAAACTCATTGTTAATGTAGATGCGCTCCCGGCCCCGGGGCCGGGAGCGCATCCTTGAAGGAGGCAGAATGCAACCCACTCTGAGCCTGATGGCGCGCAAGCGGGCGCGCAAGGAAAACCTGGTCGGTTATGCGTTTATGCTGCCCGCCCTGTTATTTTTCCTCGGTTTTGTCATTTTCCCCATGGGTATGGCGCTGGTCACCAGCTTCACAGATTATTCCATGGATACCTTCAACTTTGTCGGCCTGGCCAATTACGCCAGGATGATCAAGGATCAAGTGTTCGGCAAAGCCCTCCTTAACACCACCTTAATTGTGGTGGTATCCGTGCCCACCGTCACCCTTTTCTCCCTCTGGGTGGCAAGCGTGGTCTACAAAATGAAACAGCATGCCTCATCCTTCTTCCGCATCATCTTCTACATGCCGGTGGTGACCGGTACTGTGGCGGTAACCGTGGTGTGGAAATGGATGTTTAGCCGCTACAATGGCTTATTAAACTATGTCCTGCGCTCCATGGGCGTTATTTCCAACAACATCAGCTGGCTGGGCGATGAGGCCTATGCCATCTGGTGTATCATCCTGATTTTATTCACAACCTCCGTGGGGCAGCCCATTGTGCTGTATATTTCCGCGCTGTCCAACGTGGACCCCTCCCTGGTGGAAGCCTCCGAGGTGGACGGCGCCACCAACCTGCAGCTGTTCTGGAAGATCAAGTGGCCGCAGATCATGAACACCACCCTGTATATCCTGATCATCACCACCATCAACTCCTTCCAGTGCTTTGCGCTGATCCAGCTGCTCACCTCCGGCGGGCCCAACAACTCCACCAACACCATCATGTACAACATCTATTATCACGCGTTTAAACTCAATGAGTATGGCTACGGCAACGCCATGGGCGTGATCCTGGCTGTGATCATCGGCGTGTTCAGCCTGGTGCAGTTCAAGCTGGCCCAGAGCGAGCGGGAATAGGAGGGATATCAATGCAATCAAGCGTACAAAGAATCACCACCTACCGCGTCTTGGCCGTGCTGCTGCTGTTGGCCCTCTCCCTGTTATTTCTCTTCCCGATGTACTGGATTTTGACCGGCTCGGTGAAGGACATCCAGGCCGTCAACGCCGCCAAACCCGCCTTCTTCCCCCTCTCCCCCACGATGGACAACTACCACCGCCTCTTTGAGCGGCCCGCCCTCTCCTGGCTGTGGAACACTGTCTTTATCTGCGGGATGGC
Source organism: uncultured Christensenella sp. (assembly GCA_964405705.1). Taxonomy (GTDB): domain Bacteria; phylum Bacillota; class Clostridia; order Christensenellales; family Aristaeellaceae; genus UBA6115. The sequence continues at coordinate 10,252 of CAYOOZ010000057.1, read as the reverse complement.
CATGCTCCTAACCTGTATCACCGCCTCCCTGGCTGGCTACGCCCTGGCCAAGAAGCAGTTTGTCGGTCGCGCGCTGATCTTTGGTTTCTTCATGGCCGCGATGGCCCTGCCCAAGCAGGTGATTTTGATTCCCCTGCTAAAGGAGATGAGCTTTTTAAGGCTGCATGACACGGCCTGGGCCGTCATCCTGCCCACGGTGGGCTGGCCCTTTGGCGTGTTTTTGATGAAGCAGTTCTCAGAAAACATCCCGGGCTCCATCCTGGAAGCGGCCAGAATTGACGGGGCAGGCGAAATGATGACCTTCTTAAACGTGGTCCTGCCCATCATCAAGCCGGGCATCGGCGCCCTGGCCATCTTCACCTTTATCACGGCATGGAACGATTATTTCATGCAGCTGATCATGCTCAACTCCCAGGCCAATTTGACCATCTCCCTGGGCATTGCCAAGCTCCAGACTGAGATGTCCAACGACTTTGGGTTGATTATGGCCGGCGCGGCCTTAAGCGCCATCCCGATTACCGCGGTTTTCCTCCTGTTTCAGAAGTTCTTTACCAGGGGTATTACGATGGGTGCTGTTAAAGGATAATACAGCACGGAAAGAGGCCTTTTCATGGACCGGAACAAGAAGTACCAGGGCATTATCCCAGCTTTTTATGCCTGCTATGACGATGTGGGCAAAGTGTCGGGCAGCCGCACCCAGGCGCTGGCGCGCCACCTGTTATCCCAGGGCGCTTTGGGGCTGTATGTCAATGGCTCCTCAGGGGAGTGCATCTACCTGAGCGTTGACGAAAGAAAAGAAATCCTGGAGAACGTTATGGAAGCCGTGGGCGGGAAGATGACCGTCATTGCGCACGTGGCCTGCAACAACACCCAGGATTCCATGGAGCTGGCCCGTCACGCGGAGAAGCTGGGCGTGGACGCGATTGCCGCCATCCCCCCAATTTACTTCCGCCTGCCTGAGCACGCCATTGCCAAGTATTGGAATGATATTTCCTCCGCCGCGCCAAAGACGGACTTTATCATCTACAACATCCCGCAGTTGGCCGGGGTCAGCCTGACCTTGCCGCTTTTGAGCGAGATGCTCAAAAACCCGCGCGTCATCGGGGTCAAAAACTCCTCCATGCCGGTGCAGGATCTGCAGATGTTCAAGGACATGGGCGGGGAGAACCTCACCGTCTTCAACGGGCCGGATGAGCAATTGGCCGGCGGCCTCATGATGGGCGCGACAGCCGGCATCGGCGGCACCTACGCGGCCATGCCCCGACTTTACATCAAGCTCTACGAGTTGACCTTGTCCGGCCAGGTAGCAAAAGCCACCGCGCTTCAAAACGAAATCTGCCGCATCATCTATCTGTTGGTGGGTGGGAAGGGCAACCTCTACGCCATGATCAAAGAGCTGCTGCGCCGCCGTGGCGTGTCCTGCGGCAGCGTGCGCGCCCCGCTGATGCCGCTGGTTCCTGAGGACCTCAAGCTGGCTGACCAGTGCGAAAAGGCCATCAAAGAGGCAGAGGGCAAGTACCTGTAAACCAAACCAAGAGCAAAAGACCGGCGCCAACTGCGCCGGTCTTTGATTTTCCTTTAAGTGGCATTATTTGCCGCCCAGGAGACCCTTGAGCAAATCGCCCGGGTCGATGCCCGCGTCCTTGAGGGCATCCATGATGCCGTCTGCGACGCCGGACGGCTTGGTGGTCTTTTTCTTTGTAGTTGTGGTCTTCTTGGCGGCCGGCTTTTTGGCGGTTGTTGTTTTCTTGGCTGTGGTGGTTTTTTTAGCGGCGGTGGTCTTGCTGGCTGTTGTCTTTTTTGCCGCCGCGGTCTTGGCCGCGGTCAGCTTGCGCTTCTGGGCCTGCAGCTCCTTCTTGTCCTCCGTCAATTTTTCAATCTTGTCCTTGAACCCGGCGATGCTTTTGTTGATAGCCTCGATTTTGGTTTCCAGCTGTTTGATGGTCGGTTTCCTTTCTGACATACAAACCCTCCTGACAATGATTTTCCTTGCCTTGATTGTACCACCGAACTTACACTTTTTTGAGCGCCCATTGGCCGGACTCAAACCGGCGATAGAAGAAGACCAGGCGGATGCCGATTTCGCTCAAACTGATGAGCCAGGTCATCGCCAGGCCCAGGTGGAGGACATCCACCGCCAGCCAGGCCATCAGGGGGCGGATGATGGACACGCAGACCAGCATCACACCCGCCACATAGAGGTTGTCCCCCGCCCCGCGCAGGGCGCCGGAGAGGACGACAGAGGACATCTGCAGGGGCTGCATGAGGGCCACGATGACCAGGGCCTCAGCCGCGAAGAGGATGACATTGGCCGCGTCCGGCGTATTGGCATCAATGAACAACTGGCTGACCGGATAGCGCATCAGGATGGTGAACAAGCTCAATACCAGGCTTAACACCATGGCGATGCGCTGGGTGATCTTGCCATAGAGCAGGCTTAAATCCCGCCTGTTCTTGCCCAGGTTCTGCCCTACCAGGGAAGTGGCGGCGACTGAAAGACCATCGGCGAAGTTGAAGGTGAGGTTTAAAAACTGCATGGCGATGTTGTGGGCGGCAAACAGGGTGACGCCCAGGGAGTACATGATGCGGGAATACATAAAAAAGCCAAAGCGCATGCTGGCCTGCTCCACCACGGCATTGCCGCCCACCTTGATGATGGAGGCCATGGTATGGGGCACGATGCGCCAGTTGTCCTTATGGGAGACGCGCAGGTAGCTGTTTTCGTTGTGGATGACAGCCAGGATGGACAGCACCATGCCGGCGGCCATGCCAATGACGCTGGCAATCGCCGCGCCCTTGATTTCCAGCCTTGGGAAGCCCAGGTGGCCAAAGATCAGCAGGAAGTTGAAGACGACATTGACCAGGTTTGAAATAATGTTGACCTTCATGGGAATCTTGGTATCGCCCACGCCGCGCAGGGCCGCGTTGATGCACATGCTGATGGCATTGATGGGCAAGGCCAGGGACATGATGACAAAATAGTCCACCGCGCCCTGCAAAACCAGCGCGTCATCCATCGTGCGCTGATGGCCGCCGGCCAGGCGCATCAAGGGCTCCGCCAGCAAGACTGCTAAAACGGTCAGAAAGATAGATAAGCCCAGGCCCAAGACCAAGGCGTTTCGCAAGGTGGAATTGGCCTCCTCCCGTTTGCCCTCACCTTTGCGCCTTGCTACGATGGCTGTGACGCCCACGTTGAGCGCAAAGAAAATGGATAGGAAAATCATCCGGGGCTGCATCGGCAGGGACACCGCCGAAAGGGCGTTTTTGCCCAGCTGGCCCACCATGATGGTATCAGCGCTGCCAATTAAGCTCATCAGCACCATTTCGGCCATGGCCGGGAGCGCGATGTGCATAACATCCATGTAAGCCTGCTTTGTGCCGGGGATTTCGCCCAGACGCCTGTCTTCCCTGACCAAGTGCGAGGAGGAAAACAGGCGCTTCAACAGTTGATTCAAAAAAAGTCCCCCTCCTAAGTATTGATACTGCCCATTATGATAGCAGGTTTGCAAAAATGTGGCAATCAACGCCAAAGAAAATCCACCCTAAAAGGGCGGATGAAGGCAAGGGGGTGATGTTTAATTTCTGCTTCTGCTGGATCGGGAGAGCAAAATCAGGCGAACCAATTGCAGGATGGCGGAAATGGCTGCCGCCACATAGGTGAGCGCCGCGGCGTTTAAGACAGCGCGAACGCCCTTTTCTTCCTCCCTGGTGGTGATGATGCCAGAGGACTGGAGCATCCTGACAGCGCGGGAGGAGGCATTAAACTCCACCGGCAGGGTGATGAGGGAGAAGACCACTGTGAGGCCAAAAAGGATGATGCCCGCAAACTGAAGGGGCTTAAAGGACATGATGAGGCCCAGGATAAAGATGGGCACGGAGAGGTTGCTGCCGATTTGAACGGCCGGCACCACCAGGGTGCGAAGGCCCAGGGGCGCATAATCGTCCTTCTTTTGCATGGCGTGTCCTGCCTCATGCGCGGCGATGCCCACGGCCGCCACTGAAGCGGACTGGTAGACCCCTTCTGAGAGACTGAGCACCTCTGTTTTGGGGTTATAGTTATCTGTCAGTTGGCCCTGCACCTGGGCGACCTGCACCACATCATTGCCATTCTGGCGCAGGATGCGCTGGGCGGCTTCTGCCCCTGTCACCTGGGAAGCCAGGGGGACCTTGCTGTATTTGGTATAGGCGGACTTGACCTTGTACTGGGCATAAAAAGCCAACAAAAGTCCCGGGATCAAGAGCAATAAGGTGGGATCTAAATACACTAAGGCTACCTCCTTCATGTGTTGATCCTATTATACCACGCTTCAAAAACCAACAAAACAAGGCATTTAGGGGGCTGATGCTGGACTAAAATATTTTTGTTTGAACACCTTGATGATATTGACACAGGCTGATATTTGCTGTGATAATGTGGCCATTAAGGGCCATTTTTCATTTCTGGCGGTGGCCCTTAGTAAAGCCATTTCTCTGGAAAATATCATCAGAATGCAGGTATGCTGTCATGACCAAAAAGATGTGCGGATTGCTCATAATCTTGGCTTTGCTACTGCCTTTTTCCCTGATGGCGCAGGCCACCCAGCCCGCCACCGTCTCCTTGGCCGGCAAACTCCGCTGGGTCAATGACAACCAGGGGCAGCGCGCGACAACATACCTGATGGTGGCGGAGCGCGTCCCTGGCAGTGGCGGCCAAAAACAGCTGCTGGTGCCCGCAAAGGCGGACGGCAGCCCGCTGCACGGGGCCATCGCCGTTGATCTTTCCCAAAGCGAGTTTAGCCATGTTTTTACTGGCCTGCCCGCCACAAGGGCAAATGGCAGCGCCATTGACTATACGGTGGTGGAAGCCCGCAACCCTGTGGGTAAGCCCCTCCTCTCCGCCTATGCCGATTTTGACTTTTTAGCGCCGGACGGCTATTTGCGCAGCACGGAAAAACAGGCGGATGGCAGCATCCTCATCACCAACACCCGCCTTGTGGAACAGGCGCCTGTCAAGGACGGGGATCATTCCAAGCCCTGCGAAATCAACTGGTACAGCCAGGTCATCAGGGGCCGCACAATCTATATTGAGCCCACGCGCTACAAGGTCTCACCCAATTATTATCCCAATACGATAGACCACCCCATCAAGCCCAGCCAGGGCGTGCTGGTCACCCAGTCCTGGCCGGAGGATGGATGGAGGACGCTGTTTTGGCGCGTTATTTTTGCCACCGACAATGAATTGCACAACGCGACGCTGACCCTTGATTTAAGCGAGCTTACAGCCCTTGGCATGGTGCCGCAAACCAACACCCAGGGCTATGTCAGCTTTGGCGACGCGGCAGCCAACCAGGCCTGGCTGGACAGGGCCGGCGGCGGGCTGGACGCGGCCTACATGTGGCGTTACAAGACCATGGACGCCAGCGGCCTGACTGGCGTATTGAACGCGGATGGCAAGACGGTGACAGTGGCCATCCCCAAAATGGACAGCCATACGATTTTTATCATGTCAATGGTGACCAAGTTGAGCGCGGCGACGGACTATTACCTCACCCCCATGGACGCGCAGGCCTTGGACGGCGCGCGCTATGCCTTTTCCGCCACCTTAAGCGCGCAGACACGCTGCGTTCACGTGCAAAAAACCTGGGAGGGTGAAACCAACGGCAGCGAGCAAGTGACCATCGCTTTGACCGCAAATGGCGTTTCACTGGTTCAATTGGCAGAGGATAGGCTGATGAGCGAACTGAACAAGCCCTTTGTCAGCACCACGGCCGCCAACACCGCCTATGATGACCTTCGCAAATGGGTGCACGAAATGGACAAGGCCGTGCCTGGCTTCTTCTCTGCCCTGGCCAAACACCCACAGCGCCCCCTCCTGGAAAGCAACTGGGTTGACTGGTCCAATTGGCCAACCAAAACATACAAGAACAACAGCTATGTCTTTGACCAGGCGCAGCTGGACTGGACGCTGTCCATGCTCAAGACCTTCTATCAGGCCAATTTGACAAAGGAAAATGGCTACCAACACACCTTTGCCCAGCTGCCCTGGTTGACGGACGCGGCCTATGGTGTCTCTGAGGTCGTTTTGCCCCAGGGCTGGACGCAATCGGGCGAGGTCGCCAAAGAGATCGACGGACAGCGAATCTTGCTTAATATCACCAACAAAGGCAAGAGCCCGGCTTCAAGCTATCCGCCGCTTCATGTACCGCTCACCGGCAAAAAAACCTTGCAAAACGGCAATTTGAAAGCCGGCGAATTCAGCTTTGAGCTGTTGGACGAACAGGGGCAGGTGCTGGCCACCGTGAAAAACGCGGCGGACGGCAGCCTTGTTTTCCCGGAGCGCACCTTTAGCAAGGAAGTGAGCAACTATCTCTACAAAATCCGGGAAGTACAGGGAAAAGACAGCAAAACCACCTATGACAAGACGGTGTACACCGTGAAGGTGACGACCAAGGCCGTGGACGGCAAGCTGGAAGCCCGGGTGGACGTCCTGAAAAACGGCGAGCCCACAGCGGGCGGCATCCAGTTCTTAAACATCAGGGTGCTGCCCAAAACCGGGGACAATCTGCCGGTCAATCTCGCCTTGCTGCTGGGCTTGAGCCTCCTGCTTGCCGTCACCGTTCTTGGCCTGAATAAACGCACAAAAAATAAGGCTCGACTGCATTAAAATAAGTGAATACATCATCTTTTCAAACCGGGGGCCGCCAAAAAAGCAGCCCCCATTCCCTGTTGAAATGGGCAGAACACAAAAAATGTGACTGTACAGCCTTGCAAAACTACCGTATAATGCAAGCTGCGACGAAAACGATTTGCGACACATTTCAATGATTTGACACAAGGCCAGCATCTTGTATAATAAGCAAAATTTGTAAGAGGGCACAGAATGAGTTCAAGATTCGCGGTGTATTTGGCAAAAAGGGTCGGAATGGCCTTTTTGACCATCTTTCTGGTCATTGCCATCACCTTTTTTACCATGCATGCCATCCCGGCCAGCCCCTTTTCTTCTGAAAAGGCCAAGAACGATGCCACCATCGCTGCGCTGGAGGCCAAGTATGGCTTTGACAAGCCGGTGCCGGTGCAGTTTATCAACTACTTAAAAAACATCGTCCAGTTTGACTTTGGCCTGTCCACCGGCTGGGTGGGCAGCACCGTGGCTGACCTCATCAAGGGCGGGTTCTCCTATTCCGCCAGCATCGGCTTTACCGCCGCCATCATCGCCATCATCCTGGGTGTGTTTTTGGGCTCCCTGGCCGCCATTAAGCGCGGAGAGTGGCAGGACAAGGTAATCCAGGTGGCGACCACGGCCCTGGTATCCCTGCCCTCCTTTGTCATCGCGACACTTCTATTGCTGATCTTTGGCCTATATTGGAAGCTGTTCCCCACCCTGGGCAGCATGCCGGGGGGCACCATCTTGCCCACCTTTTCCTTAAGCCTCTACCCCATGGCCTATATCACCAGGCTGCAGCGCTCCAGCATGCTGGACGTCCTGGGCCAGGACTATATCAGGACAGCCCGGGCCAAGGGTGTGAAACAAAGCCGCGTCATCTTCAAGCACGCGCTTAAAAACGCCCTCTCCCCTGTTGTCACCTATGCCGGCCCCATGATGGCCTATATTTTAACCGGCTCCATGGTGGTGGAAAACATTTTCTCTGTCCCCGGCCTGGGCAGGCTGTTTGTCAACTCCATGCTAAGGACAGACTACATGATGATCATGGGCGTCACCATCTTTTTGGGCACGCTGATCATCCTGATGAACCTGGTTTCTGACATCATCTACAAAATACTCGATCCCCGGATTGATTTGAGGTAAAGCATGCAAAGCGAAAAGCCCAAAAAGAATTTCTTTAGTTTTCAACTCAACCCAGAGCTGTTTGCCCCGGCAGATGAGGCGGAAAAAAACCAGCAGCGTATGATGCGCGAGTCCGTCTCCTTTTCTAAGGACGCGTTAAGGCGCCTTCGCCGCAACAAAATTGCGATGCTCTGCCTGTTTGTCATCGTCGTTATCTCCCTCATCGCCTTCATCGTGCCCAATTATTACCCTTATTCCTATACCAAACAGGACGTGACCGCCAAATACCTGCGCCCCTTTGAGTACTCCGCCCGCGAGCAGGCGCGGATTGACAAGGGCCAGAACGTCTTCCCCCACATCATGGGCACGGACGCCCTGGGGCGCGACTATGCCATCAGGGTCATCTACGGGACGCGCATTTCGCTCCTGGTGGGCCTTCTCTCCGCCATCATTGTCATTGTCATCGGCATCATCTACGGCTCCATCTCCGGCTATTTTGGCGGGGTGGTGGACCTGATCATGATGCGCATCGTGGACGTGATCTATTCCCTGCCGGATGTGCTGATTGTGATCTTGCTGTCCGTCGCCATCAAGGAAACGGTGAGCGCCAGCAAGAGCGAGCTGGTGGTGCGCCTGGGCGCGGGGATGATTTCCATCTTTATCGTCTTTGGCCTTTTGTACTGGTGCGGCATGGCCCGTCAGGTGCGCGGCCAGGTGTTGTCCATCAAGGAGCAGGAGTTTGTCTTGGCCGCCAAGGCCATTGGCGCCTCCCCCTACCGCATCATCCGCAAGCACATGATTCCCAACTGCATCTCTGTCATCATCATCACCGCCGCCATGCAGATCCCCAGCGCCATCTTCACCGAAAGCTTTTTAAGCTTCCTGGGCATGGGCGTTTCTATCCCCATGCCGTCCCTGGGCTCCTTGGCCTCAGACGCCAGGGAGGGCCTGGCCAGCTACCCGCATTTGCTGCTCTTCCCGGCGCTGTCCATCTTTTTAATCGTCCTCTCCTTTAACCTCCTGGGCAATGGCCTCAGGGATGCTTTTGACCCCAAGCTGCGCTCCTAAAAAATGAAAGAATCGAACATGAAGATGTCATCAACCGTCAAAAACCCAAACACAGCTGCCCCCATTTTGGAGGTCAAGGATCTGTGCACCACCTTTTTTACCCCCTCTGGCGAGGTGCGGGCGGTGAACAAGGCTTCTTTCAACCTAAACCCCGGCTCGGTCCTGGGCATTGTGGGCGAATCCGGCTCCGGCAAATCGGTCACGGCCTATTCCATCATGCAGATTTTGACCAACCCTGGGCGCATTGTATCTGGCTCCATCAAGTTTAACGGCCAGGAATTGGTGGGCATGGGCGATGATCAGATGCGTTTAATCCGGGGCAATAAGATCTCCATGATATTCCAGGACCCAATGACCAGCCTAAACCCCACCTTCACCATCGGCAACCAACTGATGGAGGCCATCCTGCTGCATACCAAGCGCAACAAGGAGGAGGCCTTTTCCCACGCGGTGGAAATGCTGCGCCTGGTGGGCATCAATGACCCGGAAAAGCGGATGCGGCAGTACACCTTTGAGTTATCCGGCGGCATGCGCCAGCGCATCATGATTGCCATGGCCTTGGCCTGTGAGCCGGACATCCTGATTGCCGATGAGCCGACCACCGCCTTGGACGTAACCATCCAGGCCCAGATCCTGGAGTTGATGACCAGCCTGCAAAAGAAAATGGGCATGGCCATCATCATGATCACCCATGACCTGGGCGTGATCGCCAGCCTGTGTGATGAGGTGATTGTGATGTACGCCGGGCGCATCGCTGAGCGCGGGACGGCGGATGAAATCTTCTACCGGCCCCGGCATGAGTACACCAAGGGCCTTTTAAAGTCCATCCCCAGCATCGACAAGGATGAGAAGGAACCCCTAAGCCCCATTGGCGGCACGCCGGTTGACATGCTCAACTTGCCCAAGGGCTGCCCCTTCTCCCCCCGGTGTGACAGCGCGATGAAAATCTGCCTTTCTGAAAATGCCCAGGAAGTACAAATCAATGACGACCCGCATCTGGCCGCCTGCTGGATGAACATCAAAAACGGCACGCCGGAAATGGACAAGGACGGCAACCTGACCCGCATCTGGCTAAAAGAGGACAAGGCGCAATGACAACAAAAACAAACCAGCCGCTGGTGGAAGTCAAAAACCTAAAACAGTATTTCCACGTGCGCACCGGCTTTATCAAATCCACCCCCTTAAAGGCAGTGGACGATGTCTCCTTTTCCATCATGGAGGGGGAAACCCTGGGCCTGGTCGGTGAATCCGGCTGCGGAAAAACCACGGTGGGGCGCACCCTGCTGCAGCTCTACAAGCCAACGGACGGCGAAATCCTCTACCGTGGGGAGCGGATCATCCCCGGTGAATCCCTCAACCGCTTCCGCAAAAAGGCGCAGCTGGTCTTCCAGGACCCCTACTCCTCCTTAAACCCGCGCA
>CAYOOZ010000056.1:0-11855 GCA_964405705.1 uncultured Christensenella sp. | reverse complement strand
GAGTGCATGGAGTTCATTGACGAGGATGAGCTGCTGGAGGTCACCCCCCAGTCCCTGCGCATGCGCAAGCGCGAATTGGACCACTCCCTGCGCGCCAGGGCGGAAAGCCGGGCTCGCAAAGGCTAAATGTCGCCAAAGTGTCTGCGGACACTTTGGCGTTTTGGAAGAGCGGGCGTTTTCGCTTGGTCGCTGTGCTCCCGGTCAGCGAAAACGCAAGGAAAGCATTGCTACGCAATGCCCCGCCCGACCGGCAGAGCCGGTCGATACGATTTTTGTCAGAGGGCTTTGCCCTCTGAAACTCCCCTTAAGCTTGACAGGTCATAGCTTAGAAGGCCAGGCTTCTGCTTGGCTTATTTTTATCCGATCATCCCCGACCACCCTCGGATGTCATACTTTTTTCCCTGATTTGACATGGATGGTATAATAATAAGGTAACCAATGCTTCTTGCGCCTAAAAATCCGCAAGCGCGCGGGATGTAAAGCGCAAGCGACCTGCAAGGAGGACACATGACGAAACCAAATACTTTGGGCATTTCACTGCGTGAGCCCACCACCAAGGGCGGCATCAAGCAGCTGCGCCGGGACGGGCGTTTGCCCTGCTCCATGTCTTATAAGGGCACGGATTCCCTCAGCTTTTCTGTGAGCCGGGATGAGTTCCGCAAGGCCATCAACCAATTTGGCATGACCGGCATCTACACCCTCAAATTGGACGCGAAGACCAGCTACCCAGCGATGGTGCGGGACATCCAGTACGCGCCGGTCTCCAGGGAGTGGCTGCACATCACCTTCCAGCGCGTTTCCCTGACGGAAGAAACCAGGGCGGATATCGCCATTAACATCATTGGCAAGGACGATGTCCAGTATGCGGGCTTTGAACTGCTCCAGCAGTTGGAAACCGTCCTGGTGCGCGGCCTGCCCACGGACTTCCCCCCGGCCATTGACATTGATGTCAGCCAGATGAAAGCTGGGGATCAGGTGACCGTGGCTGACCTGGCGCTGCCGGAGGGGCTCAGCGTTGAGACCGAGCCGGATCGGTTGATTTTAAGCGTCTCCTACCCCAGGGTCCAGGCGGAGGAAGAGGCCGAAACCACTGAGGAAGGCACAGCCGCGGAGGCGACCCCGGCTGCTGAGGCCGACAGCGAATAAGACACAAAACCCTAAAAAACAGGCTTGTTTGTACAGGCCTGTTTTTTATTCGCCCTCGGGCAGCTTGCAAACGCTGATCCATTCCGCGCCGGTGATGGTTTCAAGCTCCTTTGGGCTTAATTCCACTGCGCTGGCGGCGCTGCCAGCGGCCGGATAGATGATGTCAAAGCGCAGCAGGCTTTCATCCAGACAGACCCGCACATCGCCGGAAATGTCAAAGGGGCAGACGCCGCCTGGCAGGTAGCCGGTTTTTTCCTCAACCTCCTGCGCGGAAAGCATCCGGGCTTTCATGCCAAAGGCGGCCTTAAAGCGGGGGTTGTCAATCCGCGCGTCCCCGGCCGCCACTATCAAGAGGGCGTTCTCCCCCTCCCCCTTAAAGGAAAGGGTCTTGGCAATGCGCGCCTCCTCAACCCCAAGGGCCAGGGCGGCCAGGGCCACCGTGGCGCTGGACACAGAAAATTCCTTCACCCGTCCCTCATAGCCCAGGGGCGATAAATACGCTTTTACACGGTCAACGGACATGCTTCACCTCAAAACTTGATGCCGCATTTTATCAGGCAAAAGCAAGAAAAAGCCAGATTGACCTGGCTTTTTCTCTGTTCAAAATGTTCAATTTGCGTGGATTACTGGATGTATTTGGCCCCGGCTTCCAGCGCCTTGATGTTGAGCTCCACCAGGTGGGCCTTGGGCCCATAAAAGATGGCGGAGAGCATTTCCTTGATGGTGTCCATTTTTAGCGCTTGGGTGGCCTTGATGTAAGCGCCCAGCATGACCATGTTGGCCACCTTGAAATTGCCCAGCTGACCGGCCTCTTCCATGCAGGGGATGAAGTAGATGTGCAGGTCTTCCCTTGTGGGCGCTTGCTCCACCTGGGAGGAATTGATCAGCATCAGCCCGCCTGTTTCCATCAGCGGCTCAAAGCGGGAGAGGGAGGGGTTGTTCATGACAATCAGCTCATTGGGGTTGGCCACCACCGGGGAACCAATGGGCTCAGAGGAAATGACAACGGAGCAATTGGCCGTCCCCCCGCGCATCTCCGGCCCATAGCTGGGCACCCAGGATACATGGTAGCCCTCCTTCAGCCCGGCTTCAATCAGCGTCTTGCCCATGGCCATCACGCCCTGGCCGCCAAAACCGGCGATAATCAGTTCCCTGGTCATGCTTTTTCCTCCGCCGTGATGTCCTTTTGAACGCCCAGGGGGTAGACCTGGGTCATGGTGGATTTCACCCAGGCGGAGCTGTCCACCGGGCTCATGCCCCAATTGGTGGGGCAGGTGGACAAGACCTCAATGAAGGTGTGTCCAATGCCCTGAAGTTGCAGGGTAAAGGCCTTTTTGATCGCGCGTTTGACTTTGTTAAGGCCCGGCATGTCCGCCGCCGTCACCCGCTCGCAATAGGCCATGCCGTCCAGGGTGGACAGCATCTCCGACATCCTGATAGGCTTGCCATGGAGGATGGGGTCCCGCCCCGCCTGGGAGGTGGTGGTCTTTTGCCCAATCAAGGTGGTGGGCGCCATCTGCCCACCGGTCATGCCATAGATGGCATTGTTGATGAAGATGGTGGTGAAGGTTTCCCCCCGGGCCACCGCGTGGACGATTTCACCCGCGCCAATGCTGGCCAAATCGCCATCCCCCTGGTAGGTGAAGACCAATTGCTTGGGCTTCACCCGTTTGATGCCGGTGGCCACAGCGGGCGCGCGGCCATGGGCAGCCTCCACAAAGTCGCAGTTGATGTAGTTGCCAGCCAGGACGGAGCAGCCCACCGGGGACACGCCAATGGCGGTGTCCAAAAGGTCCATCTCCACCAAAGTTTCGGCGATTAATTTATGGATGATGCCATGATGGCAGCCCGGGCAATAGTGGGTCTCCACATCCTGCAGGCCTTTGCTTCTTTGATAGACAACCTGTGTCATTTGCTTGCCTCCTTGATGGCGGCCTTCACAGCCTCCATGATGCCCCTGGGCTCTGGAATCATGCCGCCGGTGCGCCCGTAAAAGGGCGTGGGCTTTTGGCCTAAAACGGCCAGGCGCACATCCTCATGCATCTGCCCCAAGCTCATTTCCACTGTCAATACGGCTTTCACACTGTCCTGGCTGGCCAATTTGGCCAGCGCTTCATAGGGGTAGGGCCACAGGGTGATGGGCCTAAAGAGGCCGGCCTTGATGCCCTCCTGCTCCAGTTTGCGAATGGCGGTGGAAGCGATGCGCGCGGTGGTGCCAAAGGCTGCGATCAGGATGTCCGCGCCTTCACACCCAGTGGCTTCATAGCGCACCTCGTTTTTTTGGATCTGCTCGTATTTGTCCTTGAGTGAGAGGACAAATTTTTCGTTTTCGGCGGATTGCAGGCGCAGGCTGGATACAAAGTGCGTCTGCCCGTCCCCGTCCCGCCCGTCCGCTGCCCAGGGCTTGTCCACCTCGGGCAGGGGGTCCGTCCTTTTCCAGGTGATGGGCTCCATCATCTGGCCGATCATCCCGTCGGCCACCACCATGACGGGGGTTAGGTACTTGTCCGCCAGTTCAAAGGCGTCCCACATCAGGTCCACCGCCTCCTGAATGCCGCTGGGGGCCAGGACGGGCATGTGACCATCCCCATGGCCGGGGCTGCGGGTAGCCTGGAAGTAATCGGCCTGCCCAGGCTGGATGGTGCCAAGGCCAGGACCGCCGCGCATCATGTTGATGATGACAGCCGGCAAGTTGGCGCCCACCAGGTAGCTGATGCCTTCCTGCTTTAGGCTGATGCCGGGGGAGGAGGAGGAGGTCATGGCCCTAACCCCGGCGGAAGACGCGCCATAGACCATGTTGATGGCGGCGATCTCGCTTTCCGCCTGGACAAAGACGCCGCCGGACTCGGGCATGCGTTTGCTCATGTACTCAGGAATCTCGTTTTGCGGGGTGATAGGGTAGCCAAAATAGGCCTTGCAGCCCGCGCGGATGGCGGCCTCAGAGATGGCCTCATTGCCCTTCCACAGCTCTTTTTGCATCTATTTGTCCTCCTCGTGCTTGAGCACTGTGATGACCGAGTCCGGGCACACCCGGGCGCAGTTGCCGCAGGCGATGCATTTGCTCTGGTCGGAGATGCCGGAGGGGTGGTAGCCCTTGGTGTTGGTGACCGTGGTGTCCAGCCACAGGATTTTCTTGGGGCAGACGCTCACGCACAATCCGCAGCCCTTGCAGCGGTTCAGGTTGAAGATGACCTCGGCTTTCATCCAATTCTCCTTTTTAGGGTTATGCCTCTTCCCAGGGGCGGTTCATGAACAGATCCATCACAAACAGGGGGGAGAGGGGGAGGGTGTCCCTCAGGCTTTTTTGCACACAGTGGCAGACAACGGGCAGCCCGGTCAATTCGGACAGCGCCTGCGCGCCTTTTGCGCCCCTATTCAGCGTTAGTTCGACGGTGTCTCCCATCAAATGGGTGTTGTTGATGAGTCCTGTGATGGTCAGCCCGGCCTGGGCCTCAATCTGGCGCAGGCTGAAAATGGCCTGCTCCGCGAAGCGGTTTTCAAAGCGGGCTTGGTTATAGATGTAGTAGACCTCAGGGTCCTGGGAGAGGATTTCCTGTGTGAACTGGCCCAAAACCCGGGCGCCCACCTTGTCACCGCCCACATCCAGGATGCCGCTTACCGCGGTATCAAAGAGCATCCCCCGCAGGCTGGGCGGGATGCTGGGCAGGTCGGCGTCCCGCAGGGCCCCCCTGGGGGCAATCAGGTCTATGCCATGCTGTGTCAACAGGTCTTCCTTTTCCCGCGAGCGGAAATAGGGGTTCACCAGATCCAGGTCCGCCAGCGCGGTTTTTCGCCCTTCCCCGGCCAACTGCAGGGCCAGGTTGACGGCAAACTCCGTCTTCCCGCTGCCAAAAGCGCCCAGGATGACAAAAAGCCGCTTCTCCTTTGGTGGTGAAAAAAGGCTGGGCTTATTCATGGATATACCGCGCTTTCACTTGTTTTAGCAGGAACATCCGGGCATTTTCCGCCAGGGCTGCCAGTTCATCTTCCCCCGGGTAGACCGTAACCGGGGCTAGCCATTCGATTTTTTCTTTTAGTTCTTCCATCAGGCCCGTGTTGTAGGCGATGCCGCCGGTCACGATGATCTGCTGCACTTGGCCCAAAAGGGGCACGGCCATGGCGGCAACTTGCTTGGCAATCTGGTAGACCATGGCGGAGAGGACCAATTTGGTCTCCTCGTCCGTCTGTGCCTTTGTAACCAGGTCCGCTACGTCATTGGTGCCAAAATAGGACATTAGCCCACCCTTTTTATAAAAAAGGTCAAAGGCATCCTCCGGTGTTTTAGCCTGCTGATAGGCCACCTGCAAGGCTTGCTTGATGGGCAGGCTGCCCGCGCGTTCCGGGGAAAAGGGGCCGTCCCCATCCGTCGCGCCATTGACATCAATGGCCTTCATCCCAAGAAGGGCTGTCACAGAAACCCCGCCACCCAGGTGGGCCACAATCAAGCGGCTGTCCTGATATGGGATGCCCGATTCCTCACAATACTGTCGGGCCACGCGCTTGACGTTGAGGGCGTGAAAGACGCTGCGCCTTTTAATCCCCGCAAAGCCTGACACCCGGGCCAGGTCCGTTAATTCATCGCTCACCGGCGCGTCCGCGAAGATGGCGGGGATGCCGTACTCCTGGCTCCATTTATGGGCAATGAGAAGCCCGGTATTGGCCGAATGCCTGCCATAGCGCCCGCTTTTGGCGTCCCTGACCACCTCGTCATCCACCATGAAAACGCCGCCAGGGATGGGACGGATCAGCCCGCCCCGGGTCGCAATCACATCAAAATCTGCCGGGGACAGCCCCCGTTCCCGCAAGAAATCAAGAATTTTTCCCCTCCTGAAGTCTTCCTGGGCCAGGTCAGACGGGTAGGGGGAAAGCTCCTGTTTGCTGTGCCGCAGGGTGGTGGTGAGGGGGGCAGCTTGGTCCTGGTAGATGCCCAGTTTGGTGGAGGTAGAGCCCAGATTCATGACCAGGATGTTCACCCATTTACCGCCTTCCATCTATTGATCGGGGTTTTTCTTTTGCCGGCCCCCAAAAACAGGGGGAGGGCAAGTGTAGTTTCTATGTTCATTTCTATCCTGTGGCGTTGGATAAAAGAATACATGAAAACCAGGCTGTTTGCAATCCTGTTTTTATACACGCTTGTATAAAATCTTGTTCACAATGCGCCAGACACTTGAATGCCTTCCCTAACAGGGTTATAATATGACCAAAACACACATACGGAGGGTTTATGGGCGATATTCAGGTGTTCGATTATATGCAGGCGCACCAGTATGAGCAGGTGGTTCATTTCTATGACAAGTCCACTGGCTTAAAGGGCATCACCGTCATCCACAACACCACCCTGGGCCCGGCCCTGGGCGGCACCCGCATCTGGAACTATCAGTCCGAGGAAGAAGCCCTGGTGGACTGCCTGCGCTTAGCCCGGGGGATGACCTATAAGTCCGCGGCTGCCGGTCTCAACCTGGGCGGCGGTAAAACCGTCCTCATCGGCGACGCCACCAAGGTCAAGTCCGAGGCCTACTTCCGCGCCTTTGGCCGCTTTGTGCAAAGCTTAAACGGCCGCTACATCACAGCGGAGGATGTCAACACCTCCACCAAGGACATGTCCTACATCGCCATGGAAACCAGCCATGTCGTGGGCTTGGAAGGCAAGTCCGGGAACCCCTCTCCCATCACCGCCCTGGGCGTGTTCAACGGGGTCAAGGCTGGGCTGCAATTTAAATTTGGGGATGCTGATATTTCAAAGCACACCTTCGCCGTACAGGGCGCGGGCCAGACCGGCTACTACCTCATTGGCCTGCTGCTGGAAGCCGGGGCCAAAAAGGTGGTTTTCACGGAGATCAATGAAAAACACATCCAACGCATGAAGGCGGAGCACCCGGAGGTCGCCTACGTCAAGCCCGAGGACATCTTCTCCCAGGAGGTGGATGTGTTCTGCCCCTGCGCCCTGGGCGGCGCGCTCAATGACGCCACCATTGCAAAGTTAAAGGCGCCTGTGGTCTGCGGCAGCGCGAACAACGTGCTCTTGGACGAGGCGGCCCATGGCAAGATGCTCAAGGACAAGGGCCTCATCTATTGCCCGGACTTTGTGGCCAATGCCGGGGGTATTATCAATGTCTACCATGAATTGCAGGGCTACAACAGGGAGCGCGCCATGGCGGACACCGGCCGCATCTATGACAGGATGCTGGAAATTCTGACCCTGGCCGATGACCAGGGCATCACCAGCCAGGAGGCGGCCAAGCTCTACGCCAAGCAGCGTATCCAGTCCGTCCACGATGTGAGGAGCAATTTTATCCCCCGCTGAATGAGCGCGCAAAAACACCTCGGGATTTCAAATCCCGGGGTGTTTGCTATAACCGGTTATAAAGGCTTAAACTGGCTCAACACCTCTTCCATCAGCTCGCGGTTAAAGGGAGACAATTGGCCGTCCTGTTGGAACAGGGTGAAGGTGATGACCAGCATTTTGTCGCCATGCAGCATATAAAACTGGTCTGACTGGCGCACGCCTCCGGGTACTTGAAAGGAGACGGAGGCAAACAGGTACTGATTGTCCCCATAGGTGACCAATTCGCCCTTGTTGAGCATCTCAGGCTCCTGGTAAATCTGCATATACTGGGCTTCCAGCATCGGCCCTAACTGGCTGAGTAAGGATTCCGTTGTATACAACGCGTAGCTTGGGTTTTGGGAATAGGTGACGTTGAAGTTATCCGCCAGGAACATGTCAACAAACATGGCCACGGGGGAAGCGGCGATGAGGGGGGCGTATTGCTCAATCGCCTCCAGGTTCATGCCGGTGTCTGAGGTCTTGTTGTCCTTCGCGTCCGCAACCAGCTGATCAATGGAGTCCTTGTCCATAAGAATCCAGCGCTCTGGGTACACCGTTGTATAAACCCCGTTAGGCTCCTCATAGGTTTTTAAAGCAAGGGTCTCCATCGTTGCGGCCAGGCCGCTTGCCGGGATTAGAAGAGCCGCTACCAGCAAGAACGCGATGGCGGTGGTCAGGGATTTTTTCATGGCACGCTCCTTTTTTGGTTGTCAAAATAAGTATACCCTGAGCCGCGTGTGCCTATGTAAAGTTCCGTTTCATCTTTTGTAAAGCCATGGCTATGGTATACTAGATTGAGTTTTACTGAACGGGGGATGTGCTTTTGGACGGATGCTTGATGGGCTTTCTGGCGCGGGAATTAAACGAGCGCCTGCAAAACGCCCGGGTGGACAAGGTCACACAGCCGGATGATGACCTGCTCATCTTAAACCTGCGCGCGGGCGGGGTGACAAGCCGCCTGCTTTTGTGCGCGACGCCCGGCTATGCCCGCGTCCACCTGACACAAAAAAACTATGAAAACCCGCCTCAGGCGCCCATGTTCTGTATGCTGGCCAGAAAGCACCTCCTGGGCGGGCGCTTGCTGTGCGTTGAGCAGCTGTTCTCCGACCGCCTGTTATTGCTGACCTTTTCCTCCCTGGATGAACTGGGGGACCCCCGTGAAACCCTCCTGTATTTTGAAGCCATGGGCAAGCACTGCAACCTCACCATGGTGCAGGACGGCAAAATCCTGGATTCCCTCCGGCATGTTACCTTGGACATGAGCCGGGTGCGGCAGATGCTGCCCGGCCTGCCCTTTGTTATGCCGCCCCGGCAGGATAAACTATCGGGGGAGGACATCACAAAAGAGGCCATTTATCAGCGCTTAAGCCAGTATGACGGGCCGCTCTCGCGCTTTCTTTTTCATCATGTCGCCGGGCTGGGCGCTGACACCGCCCTTGAATTGGCAAGCCGTGTTACTGAAAACGCGGAAGAGCGGGTTGCGCCCTCTTTGCAGGAGGCCATCAGCGGCCTGCTGGCCAATTTGCTTTTATCAATCAATACACTCTATGAGCCCACCCTCCTTGATCTGCCTGATGGCGGGCCCAGGGAGGTGCTGCCCTTCCCCTTTGTTTCCCAGGACAAAACACTGCAAAAGCCGGTGGAAACCCTGTCCCTGGGGATAGAGACCCTGTATTTTGAGCGCGATTTGCGCAACCGCTTTGCCCAAAGGGCAGGCGGCCTGCGCCGCTCCCTCACCCAGGCCCTGGAGAGGGCCCATAAGAAGCTGGTGCTGATTGAAGAGGATCAGCTCAATGAGGAGCAGCTGGAGGACTTGCGTATCAAAGGAGAGCTGCTGACCGCCTCCCTCCATCAGGTGCAAAAGGGCGCAAAGAGCATCACGCTGGACAATTATTATACCGGGGATACCCTCACAGTGGAGCTGGATGAGACCCAAAGCCCGGCGCAAAACGCCCAGCGCTATTTTAAGAAGTATCGAAAGGCGCATACCGCGCGCAAGCTGGCTGGCGAGCAAAAGGAAAAGGCCAACCTGGAAATCGCCCAATTGGAGGAGGCCCTCTTTTTCCTGGAGGATGCGGTTACCACGACAGAAATCAGCGAAATTCGCCAATCGCTGTCTGAAGCCGGTCTTCTGCGCCGGGAGAGCGGGGGCCGCGCCAAAAAGAAAGACAAGCCCAGCCGGGCGATGACCTTTTATTCCAAGGATGGCTTTCAAATTAAGGTGGGCCGCAACAGCGCGCAAAACGAAGCCCTGCTCAAGGGGGCAGCCCTGGACGATGTCTGGCTGCACGCCAAGGACATCCCCGGCTCCCACGTCCTGGTTGTGGCGCAGGGGAAAAAAGTGCCCGGGGAAACGCTCCTGCTGGCGGCCAAGCTGGCCTGCTTTTATTCCAAGGCGCGCGGCGCCATGACCCAGGTGGATTATACGCAAAGGCGTTTTGTTAAAAAAACCCCGGGCGCTGGCCCGGGGCTGGTGCACTATACGGGGGAAAAAAGCCTGATGGCGCAAATGAGCGCCTTGGAAATGGAACAGGCGGCGCTTATCCCAGCGCCACATCCAGAATCATCATCACCGTAAACCCAAAGGCAACGCCGATCACGCCAATGTTGGAATGGGTGCCCTCCTGAAGCTCAGGAATCAGCTCCTCCACAACCACATAGATCATGGCCCCGGCCGCGAAGGCCAACAGGAAGGGCAAAATCGGCACCACCAGGCTGGTAAGCAGGATGGTGATAAAGGCGGCAATCGGCTCCACCGCGCCTGACATCGTGCCCATGCTGAAGGCCTTCCATTTGCTGGTCTTGCCGGTTTTCAAGGGCATGGATACAATGGCCCCCTCCGGGAAGTTCTGGATGGCAATGCCGATGGACAGCGCCAGGGCTGATAAAAAGCTGATGTCGCTGTTGCCGGATAAGAAGGCGGCGAAGACCACGCCCACGGCCATGCCCTCTGGGATGTTGTGCAGGGTGACCGCCAATAGCAACATGGTGTTCTTCCTGGCGTTGGAGGGCAGGCCCTCGGGCTCATCAGAATCCATGTGCTGATGGGGGATGACGCTGTCCAAAAACAGCAGGAAGAACATCCCGGATAAGAACCCAAGCGCGGGCATCAGCCAGGGCAGGCCGCCCATTTCCTCCGCCTTGTCAATGGCTGGCAGCAAAAGCGACCAGACCGAGGCGGCCATCATGACGCCGGAGGCAAAACCCAGGAGGATTTTGCGCATGCGGCTGCTCATGTCATTTTTTAGAAAAACCACCATGGAGGAACCCAGCGTCGTACCGACAAAGGGAATCATAATACCGATAAAGGCTTGCAGTTGGGGGCTCATTCTTGATTGTTCCTTTCCTCTTTGGCTCCCTGCATACAAGGCAGCAGGGGCAAGACTGTGAAGCGGGGAAAGCGGGTTTGGGTGATGGCCTGCGCTTTCCGCTCAAACAGCGGATCCTGATAAACGCACATCAGGCTGGGCCCGGCACCAGAGACAAAGACGGCCATGGCCCCTTGTTCCTCAAGGCTTTCTTTGAGCGCCTGCCCGTCTTTGATCAGGTTGAGCCGGGCCTCCTGGTGCAGGCGGTCCCCAGCGCCCAGGCGCAGGGCGTCCTCTTGCCCGTTCTCCAGCGCTTTTAATAAAAACGCGGTTCGGGAGAGATTATACACGGCCTTCTTCAAACTGACCATGGGGGATAAGGCATCGCGGGCTTTTTTGGTCTAAAGGGGGAAATCCGGCACCAGGGCCAAGAAGCGCAGGCCTGGAAAGAGGGGGGAGGGCAGGGAATAAGGCCAGCCTTCCTCCAAAATGCTCACGCGCAAGCCCCCAAAGATGGCAGGGGCGACGTTGTCCGGGTGCCCCTCCAGGCGGGTGGCCAGGGCAAAGACGGCGTCCTGGCTCAAGTTTAAGTCATAAAGTGTGGAAGCGCCCAGAATGCCGCCCACGATGCAGGCCGCGCTGCTGCCCAGGCCCCGGGAAACCGGGATGTCCGACTGGATGGTTAGTGTAAGGCCCTGGGGCTTCACCCGGTATTCGCTTAAGGTGGATAAATAGGCGCGGTAGACCAGGTTGTCCTCATTGGCGTATGCTGGCTCACAGCCTTTGATCAAAAGCCCTTGCTCCTTTTTTTCAAAGGTAAACCTGGCGTAGAGGGACAGCGCCAAGCCCAGGCAGTCAAAGCCAGGGCCCAGGTTGGCGGTGGTAGCCGGCACGCGGATTACGACCACAGGAAGGCCCTCCTTTTCATGTCATTCTTTAATTCTTCCTTGGCGATGACTTCGCTTTGCCGTTCTGTTTGCTCAAGCACGGCTTGCAGGGACTTTGGCAAGAGCAGACCTGTATAGGCGCACAGGGCGTCTAATTGCCGGGCCGCGCCGCTTTGGGCATTCTGTCCC
>CAYOOZ010000055.1:7442-12025 GCA_964405705.1 uncultured Christensenella sp. | reverse complement strand
CCCTTTCAGTGATGACACCATTATATCACAATTCTCGTGTAGACACTATCTAGGGTAAAGGAGAAAAAATCATCAGCGGTCATCAGCGCGGTTTCTGAAAGCGTGGAATGCGCGAAAGCCGTGAGGAAAAAAAACACCGCCAGCGACAGGGCTATCCATCGTTTCATCAAGCTGTCCTCCTTAATTAAAATCGGGGCTTACACCTTTTGACATCTGCTCTATAATGCTTTTATCTGCCGGGCAAAAGACTGATGAGTCAAGCTCGGTTGGGTTCTTCCAGGTGATGGCCGCGTGTTCCAGCGCTTGGGGAGCGCCCTTTTTGATCCGCGCGTGGTACAAATACAGCTGCACGGTGAGGTCCGGGTAGGTATGGGTGAGCGTTTGATACAGCGCGCCCACTTGCAAAACGATGCCCAGCTCCTCCATACACTCCCTGATCAAGGCCTGCTCATGGCGCTCGCCCTGCTCCACCTTGCCACCGGGGAACTCCCACAACAGCGCACGGGCCTTGTGTTTGGGGCGCTGACAGATAAGCACCTGGCCCGATTCATTCCAAATCAAGGCGGCAACAACTGGGGTCATGCCCCTGCCCTCTTTTTCTTGGTTTGTTCTATCAGTTGGAGCACGGCCAAGCTCCCGTCAGCGTCCTTTTCCTTTTCCTGGTTAGCCCGCAAGGTTTCTGCCCTGTCCATCAGCTCAAACAGCTTGTCCCTTAAGGAGTCCGCCGTCATGTCCCCCTGCATCAACACCAGGGCCAGGCCCCTTTTCTCATAATCCCGCGCGTTTAAAATCTGGTCGCCCCGGCTCGCCCCCTTGGGGTAGGGCACCAGTAGCATGGGCTTTTTGAGCGCTAAAAACTCTGAAATCGCGGTCGCCCCGGAGCGGGACAGCACCAAGTCAGCAGCCGCCAAGACATCCGGCAGCTCAGAATCCACATATTCCGCCTGGAAATAGCCGGGCGTGCCATTCAAAGCCGGATCCAGCTTGCCCGCGCCGCACAGGTGAATGATGTCCATCCTTTTAAGCACCTCGGGCAGCGCTGCCCTTAAGGCCTCGTTCACCGCCTGCGCGCCCTGGCTGCCGCCCATCATCAAAAGCATCGGCTTGTCCCCCAAAAGCCCCGCGAAGGCCAAGCCCTTCTCCCGGCTGCCCGTGTACAGCTCTTTCCTCATCGGGGTGCCCGTATGCACTCCCTTTTTACCGATCTTTTCCGCGCACTGGGGGAAGGTGCAGGCCACCTTTTTGGCAAAGACCGCGCTGATTTTATTGGCCAGGCCCGGGGTCAAGTCGCTCTCATGCGCCAAGACCGGAATACGCAGCAAAAAGGCCGCCGCCACAACCGGCACCGCTACAAAGCCGCCCTTGGAAAACACCAAGGCTGGCCTCACCTTCCTTAAAATACCAAAAGACTGGAAAAAGCCCGCCAGCACCCGGAAAGGGTCAGTCAGGTTCCTCACAGAAAAATACCGGCGCAGCTTGCCGGAGGAGATGTTGTGATAGGTCAAGCCACGGCGGCCGTCCATGATCTTGCGCTCGATGCCGTCCTTTGTCCCCACATAGTGGATTTCATAGCCCTTTTCCAACAATTCCGGCAAGATCGCCAGGTGCGGCGTCACATGCCCAGCCGTGCCGCCGCCGGTTAAAACAAGCTTATTCATACCTTATCCTTCATCCGTCCAATCAGTTTGCGCCAAGCGCTCTGGCCGTCACGGCGGCCTTTTTGGCCTCCTCCTCATGCCGGCGGTTCTTTTTCTCTGTCCGCAATTGCCACAGTTGGCTTAAAGCCACCAGCAGGAACACTGCCGCTAACATCAGCGTGCACAGCGCGTTCACATGCGGGGGCACCCCCACCTTCACCGAGGAATAAATCTTTAATGGCAGGGTATTTGTCCTGGAGCCGTTGACGAAAAACGAGATCACAAAATCGTCCATCGACATCGCAAACGCTAGCAAACAACCCGAAATCACCGCTGGCAGCGCCAGGGGCAGGGTGATCGTTGTCAGCACCTGCAGGGGAGACGCGCCCAGGTCCCTCGCCGCTTCCTCCAGCCCCGGGTCCAGGGACGACAGCCGCCCCCTGACCGTGATAAAAATATAGGGCACGCAGAACACCACGTGCGACAAGACCAGGGTTACCATCCCAAAGGGCAGGCCAATCAGCGTAAACAGCGCCATCAGCGCGATGCCCAGGATCAATTCCGGGATCATGATCGGCAGCACCGCCACCTGCTCGCCCAGGGACAGCGCGCTATTCCCCGCGCGGCCCAGGATGCTTCTTTTCACCGGCCTTCTCACCAGGCCAATCGCGCCCAGCGTGCCCAAAATGGCCGACAACAGCACCGACCACACCGCCAGCTGCAGCGAGGTCATCAGCGGTCCGCCATACCCGGATGCTGGGCTGAACAGCGCCTCATACCACTGCAGCGAAAAGCCCTCAAACTGGAAGTTGGCTGTCCGCCCCGGGTTGGAATTGAAAGAAAACAGCACCACCACCAGGATGGGCAAATACAGCAAAATTAAGATCAGCGCCAGGTAGACATTGGCCCAGGGTGAGTTTTTCCGGCTCATGGCGCCTCCTTTGGTCATGATTTTATTCGGGGGATTTCATCCCCCGGGCCCCCAGACAAGGGTTTCACCCTTGACCCGGAATTCTGTCTGGGCAAGCCCCCAGATTGGTGGAGCCCCAGATGTACGAAAAAGGATTAAAGTTCTTTGAAGGTCTGGAAACTTTCTTAAAAGAAAGTTTTCAGGTTCGTTCTTCCCCCTAAAACACCATGGAATCCGCCTTGCCGCCCATGCGGCGGTAAAGGAGGATGACAAGGCCGGTGAGGGCCAGAAGGATGACAGAGAGGGCGGCGGCAAAGGGCAGGTCCCGGCTTTTGAGGAGCTCATTGTGGACCATGTTGCCCCACAGCATGGTGTTGGAGCCGCCCAGGAGGTCGGAGATAAAGAAGAGGCCGATGGAGGGGATGAAGGTGAGCACCAGGCCGGCCAAGACACCAGGCAGGGTCATGGGCAGGGTGACGGTGAGGAAGGCGCGAAGGGGCGAGGCGCCCAGATCGCGGGAGGCCTCCACCATGGCCCAATCCATGCGCTCCACAGCGGAGAACACGGGCAGAACCATGAAGGGAATCATGCCATAGACCATGCCAAGCAAGACGGCAAAATCGGTGTAGAGCATGCGGATGGGCTTGTCGATCAGCCCAATGCCCAGGAGGGCCTGGTTGAGGGGCCCGGTGGTGGACAGCAGGATCTTCCAGCCATAGATGCGGATTAAGGCATTGGTCCAAAAGGGCACGATGAGGAGCATCATCAGCCAGGTGCGCGCGCGGGCGGTGGACTTGGCCATGAAATAGGCAAAAGGATAGCCCAGCAGCAGGCAAAAGAGCGCGGTGAAGAAGGCCAGGCGCAGGGATAAGAGGAGGGAGCGCAGGTAGAGGGGGCTTGCGATGCGCTGATAGTTGTGCAAGCCATAAGGCGCGCCGGCCTCAAAGTCCACCCCACGGGTCATCAGGGAGAGGCCGATGATATAGGTCAGGCTGAGCCCGACAAACAAAGCCGCGTAGAGCAGCATGGGCAGGGCCAGGGGCTGGCGGGACACTTGGTGCTTGCCAGTGAGGGGTTTTGCCATCAGCCCTCCTCCCGGTCATCCCGGACCAAGACACCGGACTCCTGGTTCCACCAGCAGTAGACCGTGGTGCCAATGGCCAGTTCCTCCTCCACCTCAGTGGAGGTGCGGGCGCGCAGAACCTGCCCATCGGGCAGGGCGATGAGGCTGGTGCGCTCGCTGCCGGCGTATTGGGTCTCAATCAATTCGCCGGTGACCCGGCAGACCTCTGGCACCGGGGCGGTGGAGAGGTGAAGCCGCTCCGCGCGCAGGGAGAGGAGGACTTTTTCACCGGGGGTAATCCAGTCAAAGGTAGAACAGGGCAGGGTGAAGCCCGCGATGTCCAGGAGCACCTCATCATCCTTGGCCGCCTGGGCGGTGGCGGAAATGAGGTTGGTTTCGCCAATGAAGCTGGCAGCAAAAGCCGTCTTGGGCTGCTCATATAGCCCCCGGGGGGTATCCAGTTGCACGAAGCGGCCGCTGCGCATCAGCGCGATGCGGTCAGACATCGTGATGGCCTCCTCCTGGTCATGGGTGATGTAGATAAAGGTGATGCCCAGGGACTGCTGCATGGCCTTGAGCTCCTGCTGCATCTGGTGGCGCAATTGCAGGTCCAAAGCGCCCAGGGGCTCATCCAGGAGAAGGAGCTTGGGCGAGAGGATGAGGGAGCGGGCGATGGCCACGCGCTGGCGCTGGCCGCCGGAGAGCTGGGAGGGCATGCGCTTTTCATAGCCTAATAGCTGGGTCAACTCCAGCATCTTGTCCACCTTGTCCGCGATGAGCTTTTTGTCCACACCCTTTAAGGTGAGGCCATAGGCGATGTTTTTGTAGACATTCATGTGCGGGAAGAGGGCATAGTTCTGGAAAACGGTGTTGACCTGGCGCTTTTCGGGCGCTTGGCGGGTGATGTCCCGGCCGTCCAAAAACACGCTGCCGGAGGTGGGCAATTCAAGCCCCGCGATGATGCGCAGGGTGG
>CAYOOZ010000055.1:0-7432 GCA_964405705.1 uncultured Christensenella sp. | reverse complement strand
GAGGGGCCCAAGAGGGTGATGAACTCACCCTCGTATACATCCAGGTCAATGCCGGA
Organism: uncultured Christensenella sp.; assembly: GCA_964405705.1. Taxonomy (GTDB): domain Bacteria; phylum Bacillota; class Clostridia; order Christensenellales; family Aristaeellaceae; genus UBA6115. The sequence goes on along the minus strand of CAYOOZ010000055.1, from coordinate 7,376 downwards.
GAGGGCCTCTTGGGTGTCAAAGGTCTTGTGCAGCCCCCGGAGGGACAGCAGCACCTTTTTTTCAGACATCAAGTTCCTCCTCCAACAGGAAAATCTGGCCCAGCAGGCGCTCCAAATGGCGCTGCTCCTGGCTGGCGATGTCAAGGAAGGTATCACGGGCGCGCCCCTCTGCGCGGTCTGCGAAAAGCAGGTAGCGCTTTGCGGCGTTTTGCTCCTCATCCGCGGCATAGCGCATCAGGGACTTGGCCGAGTCAAAGGCCCCCTCGCGCACAGCGCCAGTGAGGCCGCCGGGGAAGAGCACGCTGCCGGCTGCGGTATCCAGCAGCAAGGCATCCTCAGAGGGGATCTCCCCTTCCTTGGCTAGCAGCTCTAAGAAAGTGGAGAGGTGGGCGCGCTCATCATGGAGGATTTCTTCCAGGGCTTTTTTCATGCGGCCTTGGGAAAAGACCAATTGGGCCCGCTCATACAGGGAGATGGCGCGCTGCTCCATGCGGACGGCGACATACAGGGCCATGGCGGGGGTGAGGTTCAGCTTGTCAGACATGTGCACTCCTTAAAACAAACAACATCATTAAACTCTATCATTTTCAGGATTTCATGCGGGTGCCCGGGGGCAGTTCCACCCGGTCATAGCCCTGGGTATGGGATACGACATACAGTGGCCTGCCGCGCACCTCCTCATACACCCGGGCTAAGTACGCGCCCAGGATGCCCAGGGAGGACAAGAGCGCGCCAAAGCCCAAAAGGAGGAGGAAGGGCACGACAAGGGCGGCCTGATTGTGGCCCAGGATGACAAAAACAAGCATCTTTAGGAGGACCAATCCGGCCACAAAGAGCAGGAAAAGCCCGCCCCAGAGCGGCCAGAGCAGCGGCTTTTCTGAGAAGCTCATCACGCCATGGGCCGCCAGCTTGAGCATCTTGCGCAGGGGGTAGTGGGTCTCCCCGGCAAAGCGCTTATCCCTGTCATACAGGAGGGCTTCTTGCTTAAAACCCGCCCAGGCAAACATCCCGCGCAGGTAGCGGGCGTGCTCGGGCATGCTTTTAACAACGTCCACCACCTTGCGATCGGCCAGGCGGAAATCCCCGGTGTCCTCTGGAAAGGCATTGCCGGCCAGTTTGCGCAGCACTCGGTAATACCACTTGGCGGTCAAAAGCTTTAAGCGGCTCTCCCCCACCCTGGAGGAGCGCTTGCCATAGACAACCTGCGCGCCTTCCTTCCACTTTTGCGCCATCTGCGGGATGACCTCCGGCGGGTCCTGCAAATCCGCGTCGATGATGATGACGGCATCTCCGGAGGCATAATCAAGCCCAGCGGAAACAGCCACCTGGTGCCCGGCGTTCCTGGCAAAATGAATGACGCGGACGTTTTTATCCTTCTGCGCCAGGTCAGACAGCATCTCTGGCGTCTTATCGCGGCTGCCGTCATTGACATAGAGGATTTCATAGCTCTCCCCCATGCCGGCCATCACGGCGCTTAAGCGCTGGTGGGTTTCGTTGATGCAGGCTTCTTCGTTATAGCAGGGGACGATGACAGAATACACTGGCTTCATGCGGCCCTCCTTATTGGTTCCTTAAAGCATCTTGATGAGCATGTTGCGCTGCTGATCCATCTCCAGGGCCAGCACTTTTTCCTTTTCAAGGGCCTTGAGCAGGTCTGAAAAGCGTTTGAAACCCACGGACTTTTCCTGGAATCCGGGGTAGAGGGATTGGATGTCGGCCTTTAGGATGCTGGGGTTGATGCGCTCAAAGCCGTCGTCCTTATAGTGCTGCAACTGCTCACGGAAGGCCTCCACCCAGGTGTCAGCATTGAGTTCCTTGCCGGGCTTGCTGTCGGGCGCCCCCTCCTCATTGGCCAGGGAGACCATGACATTGTAGTTGTCCAGGCGCACCTTGATGGTGCCATACTGCTGGGAGAGGCGGGTTAGGAGCTTGGAGAAAGTGGACGCGCCATAGTTGCGCTCATTGAAGTCCGGGCGCAAGCGCAGGAGGATGCCCTTTAATTCGCTGGCAAAGACCTCGTCCTCGTTGTGGTCATCCAGGATGCTCTCAATCTGCTTGAGCAGCTCGGTTTCATCGCTGATGGCGGGGTCGGCCTTCTTGGCCTTTTGCGGCGCGCGGCGGACGGAAACAGACTCTAAGAACTGGAACTCGTTGCAGGCGTTGATGAAAATGGTGGAGGCGGCTTCTGAGCGGGAGATGCCCAGGACAAACTTGCCAAGGGATTTGAGCTTGCCCACCAGGGGGGTGTAGTCGCTGTCGCCAGAGACGATGCAAAAGCTGTCAATCAAAGGGTTGGTATAGGCCACCTCCATGGCGTCCAAGACCAGGAGGATGTCCGCGTTGTTCTTTTGCGCCACGCCATGGCGCAGGGAGGGGACGACGGTAAAGGTATTGGACAGCAAAAGCTCCTTCAAACCGCCGAATTTCTCCGTGTAGCCATAGACCTTGCCCATCAGGATGTCGCCCCGGATTTTGACTTTTTCTAAGATGTTGTTTAAGGTTTCCGCCTTGCCACCGGCGTTCTCCAGGTCGACAAAGACGGCAAACCGTGATGTACTCAAAATAGATTACTCCTTTTCCTTGCGGTTTATGCCAAGTGCACAACCGATATCATGCCGGATTATAGCATATTTGAGTCTTCCTGTGAAGAAAGGCGGGCTGGCATGCGTTCCTATGTTTAGGGGCAGAGCCCTGCCGCCCGCATTGACAGAAACGCCGAATTGTAATAAAATTGTAACATGCTGAAAACACGAAGGAGGCCCGCTCCATGAACCAAAATTTGATTGTCAGCCCGCGCCGTTTGACTGCCCTCATCCTGGCCCTGCTGATGGTGCTTGCAAACCTGGCAGCTTTTGCCGCCCAGCCCCAGATGGTGGGTGTCACGCTCCAATATGTGGACGAGGGCGGCGCACAGCAAAGCCTCATGGCCACCCCTGTGCCCTACCCGGGGTATGAAAACGCGCTGTGGCTTTATGTGCCTGTCGCGGCGCAGATGGACCAAAACGCGGCCCTGTATTTTTCCGATGCAGGCGCGCAGGCGGGCACCACCTTCTCCATCGCCGATGGCACGCTGGCTTCCGCCTACTATATGTACAACGCGGAGGGCAACCTGTTGACCCAGCCGGTGGAGTTTTACTCCCTGGATGAACTGGGCAACCCGATTTCTGCCTATTTATTATATTTTTCACTAAGCAAGGAACAGCCGGACCCGCCCCAGGCCGCCGTCTCGCCCGCTGATATCACGGTGTATTACGTCAATGAGAACAATCAGCCGCTCACCAGCGAGGTGCGCACCCTGCAGCCCGGCGCCAACACCGTCAGCCCGGACATGGGATTGCTGCCGGAGGGCTATACGCCCATTGGCTCCCAGGCCTACACGGTGAACGTCAATGAAAACGGCCCTGACATGACGGAAGTGACCTTTATGTTTGAGGCCCCGGTGGTGGCGACTGAAACGCCCACCCCCGTGATGCCGGTGGACATCATCATCTATTACGTGGATGAAAACAACCAGCCCATCGCCAGTGAGGTGCGCACCCTGCAGCCCGGCGCCAACACGGTGCAAGCCAACGCCGGCTTGCTGCCCCAGGGGTATACCCCCATTGGCACGCAGGAATACACCGTCAATGTCAATGAGTTTGGCGCAGACTACCAGGAATTGTACTTTATGTTTGAGGCCCCGGTGGTGGCGACTGAGACGCCCACCCCCGTGATGCCGGTGGACATCACCATCTATTACGTTGATGAGAACAACCAGCCCATCGCCAGCGAGGTGCGCACCCTGCAGCCCGGGGCCAACACGGTGCAAGCCAACGCCGGCTTGCTGCCCCAGGGGTATACCCCCATTGGCACGCAGGAATACACCGTCAATGTCAATGAGTTTGGCGCAGACTACCAGGAATTGTACTTTATGTTTGAGGCCCCGGTGGTGGCGACTGAGACGCCCACCCCCATAATGCCGGTGGACATTACCATCTATTACGTGGATGAGAACAACCAGCCCATCCAAAGCGAAACCCGCACCCTGCAGCCGGGCGTCAATACAGTGCAGCCCAATACCGGGCTCTTGCCGGCAGGCTACACCCCCATTGGCACGCAGGAATATATGGTCACTGTCAATGAGTTTGGCGCGGACCACCAGGAATTGTACTTTATGTTTGAGGCCAAGGCAGCCGCAACGGATGAGCCGGTGGAGGAACCAACAGAGGAGCCTGTCGCCGCCGTCACCATCGACGTGCTCTACCAGGACGATAAAACAGGCCACCAGGTGGCAGACCCCCAGCAGCTGCTCTTACAGCCCGGCACCACCACCATCAGCCCCAATCCCAGCAATTTAGAGCCAGGCTATGTCCAAGCCGGCCAGAGCGTCTACACCGTGACGGTGGACCAATCAGGCGCCTCCATGAACCCGGTGATCTTTGTCTACACACTGGAAACCCCGGTCTCCCAACCGGTCAACGTGGTGGTCTCCTATGTCAACCAGGAAGGCCAAAAGGTCGCCTCTGACACCGTGTTGACCCTGGGCGAAGGCAAAAACCCTGTCACCGCCAGCCCAATTGACCTGCAGGAAGGCTATGCCCTCCTGTCCACAGAGGACGCGACCAAGTACGTCACCGTGACCCAAAACACCGCGACACCGGACAGCCTTACCTTTATCTATGAAATCATCACCCAGGTGAGCCCCACGCCGCCACCGGCCCCCAAGGCCGCCCTGGTGAACGTGGTCTACAAGAGCGAGGACGGGGTCACCCTGTACTCCACCACGGTGGCCTGCAAGGAAGGCGATCTCACCTCCATATCGGTGGATTTAAACCAGGTCAACCAGCAGATTTACCAGCTCACCAGCCCTGAGACAGTAGAAGTTACTGTCAACGCCGAGGGTGTTCCCAGCCAGCAGGACGTGGTCTTCCTGTTTAAGGACATCAGGGTCAAGTCCGCCACCATCACCGTGCACTACCGGGATGAGGCGGGGCTTGAGGTCTCCCCCAGCCAGAAGGCTGAAATCCAGACCGGCACCTGGCAGGTGCAGGCCAAGCCCGAGCGGCTGCCCGAGGGCTATACCCTGGTGACTGACAGCACAGTGGAGGTCTCCTTAAGCGCCGCTGGTGTCTTAAGCCAGGAGGACGTGGTCTTTGTCTACGCCAAGCCCGCGACCCCAGAACCGGAGCCGACTGAAGCCCCCGAGCCCACGGTGCTGCCCTTTGACATCACAACCATGGACGAATATGCCTACCCCATCAAGGACGGCATCAATTTCCGCTCCTCCCCCGACAGCGCTGCCAAGGACAATGTATTGAGCGTGGTCAACGCCAAGGACTTGGCCCACGTCATGGGCTCCATCAAAAACAAGCAGGGCGAGGAATGGTACTTGGCCGATATCAACGGCCAGGAAGGCTTTCTGAAGGCCTCTGTGGCCCGGATATTGACCTTTGAGGAAGCGGCGCAGATCTTGGGCTGGACACCCACACCGGCGCCCGCGCCCACCCCTTCCCAGGATCCCTTGACAGACGGCGAGGTCATTGACCGCTGGGCCCAGGTCTCCAGCACCGGCGGGGTCAACCTGCGCTCCAAGGCCTCCACCTCCTCCACCCGCTTGGCTACGCTTGAAAACGGCGAGCGCTTCTGGGTCTACACCCAGCAGACGGTGGGCAAGACGGTGTGGTATTCCGTTATGGCCGGCGGCAAAGCCGGGTTTGTGTCCGCTGAGCACGCGAGGCTCTATACACAGGCGGAAAGCGAGCAATACCAGGCCACCTTGCCAAGCCCCATGCCCTATCAAAACACACCCAAGCCGGTTGTGACCGTGACGCCCACCGTGGCCGTCATCGCGCCCACTGTCACCGTAGCCCCCACCAGGAGCGCTGCCCCCGCTGTCTACCACGGCCCGGCGCTCACCATCATCCAGACCGCGCTTCGGACCGGGGTCAGCCGCCAGGACGAGCCCGTGCTTGAGATGCTGGGCGTGGACACCCTGGTGCAGGTCTGGAACCAGACCTTTATTGGCGAGGAAGGCTGGAGCCAGGTGCAGGTCATGGCAGACAAGCAGGTGGGCTATGTGCCCAACTCCTCCTTGCGCTATATCAATGAGCAGGAAGCCAACTACTACTTAGCCCAACTGCAGCCCAAGGCAACCGTCTCCCTAAGCCCTGTCACCCAGCCCCAGACCCAGCGCACCGGCTTTGCCATCTCCCGAGGGGAGAACGTGCCCTTGCGCGCCTTTACCGACACCAACGCCAAGATTGTCAGCCTGATTCCAGAAGGCGCGATTGTGTCCGTAAGCGGGCAGGAGTTTGTGGGCGGCACCACCTGGCATGTGGTCCAGCACGGCACGGACCTGGGCTATGTAAGGGAAGACCAGCTGCGCATGCTGACCGCGTCTGAGAGTGAAAACTATATCAACTCCCTGCGCACCCCCATCCCCCAGCCCGTGTCCACCCCCATCCCTGTCACCATCAACAGCCCCTCCAGCTATGGCTATGTCAATACGGACCGGGTGCGCTTGAGGAGCGATGCCAGTACCAGCAGCCGTGAAATCAAGCTGCTCAGCAAAAACGCCTTTGCCCTGGTCTATGGCTCCACCGTCAAGTCTGACGGCACCTGGTACCACATCAGCCAAAACGGCACCATTGGCTACATCCATGGGGATTTCTTCACCGTTTTGCCCATGGGCCAATTGTCCACCTACCTGGAAAGCCAGGATTACCTAAACGCCAACACCCAGACCGCGCCCAACAACAACTTCCAAAACCCCTCCCAGATTACGCCGCTGGAAAACTACAACGCGACGGTCTGGCAAAACCCCAGCCTCATCAACGCTTCCTATGAGCCCTTTAACCCCTTGGGCTCCCCCACCCCGCCGGTTGAAGCCATCCTAACCCCCAGCCCCACGCCGGACACCAGCCCCAGCCCCACCCTCTTGACCGTGGAAGGCTTTGAGCAACCGCCGGAGAAGGCGGATACCGGGGTTAACACTGGGCTGATTGTGGGAGGCCTCCTGGTTCTCCTGGGCGGTGGCGGGTATTATGCCTACCACCTGTACAACCAGAATCAAAAGCGCGCAGCGCAGCGCGCGGCTGAGCGCAGGGCCCAGGCCGCCAGGCAGGCTGGCCAGCCCCAGACCAGGCCAGCCCAGCCCTCCCCCTACACCCCGCCCAATCAGGGACAGCCGCCACGAGCGGGTGTAAACCAGGGCACCCAGCAGTTCCGCCCGCAGACCCCGCTCAATCAGGGGCAGGCCCCCACCCAGGGCGTGAACCAGGGCACCCAGCAGTTCCGCCCGCAGACCCCGCTCAATCAGGGGCAGGCCCCCACCCAGGGCGTGAACCAGGGCACCCAGCAGTTCCGCCCGCAGACCCCGCTCAATCAGGGGCAGGCCC
>CAYOOZ010000054.1:0-12112 GCA_964405705.1 uncultured Christensenella sp. | reverse complement strand
TTCCATGTACAGGGCCGGATCGTTGAAGTTGGCTTTGGCCTCCTGGGCTGCGGTTGAAAAGGCGGATTTTAAATCTTCCATTTTGTCCACCCTGCGGATGCCCCGCCCGCCGCCGCCGCTTCTGGCCTTGATTAAGAGGGGAAAGCCAATCTCCTCTGCTGCCGCGATGGCGTCCTGCAAATCGTTGATGTTTTCACGCCCCGGGATGGTGGGCACCCCGGCTTTGAACACCGTGCGCTTGGCCTCATCCTTGTTGCCCATCTGCCTGATGACCTGGCCTTTGGGGCCGATGAACGCAAGGCCGTTTTCCGCGCACAGGTCTGCAAAATCAGCGTTTTCGGACAAAAACCCATAGCCTGGGTGAATGGCTTTGCAGTCTGAATAGACCGCGGCTGAAATCACCGCGTCCTTGTTCAAATAGCTCAGCTGGGAGGGGGCAGGGCCCACGCAGATGCTCTCATCCGCCAGGGACACATGCAGGGCGTCCTTGTCCGCTTCTGAGTAAATTGCCACAGTCTTAATGCCCATTTCCTTGCAGGCCCGGATGACGCGCACCGCCACCTCACCCCGGTTGGCAATCAGGATTCTTGAGAACATTCAGCCGTCCTTTTTGCGCAGCATCAATAAAAAGACGCCTTGCGCACAGATCTGTCCATCCACTGCCGCCTCGCCCTGGATTTTTATGAGCTTGCCAGACACCCGCAGCAGCTTGCAGCGGGTCTTGATGGTTTCACCGGGCACGACCATGCGCCGGAAACGCACGTTTTCTATCCCGGTAAACAGGGAAAGGTCGCCTTTTTTCAGCTCCTCCATCACCAGGATGCCGGCGGACTGGGCAATCATTTCACAGAGGATGACGCCAGGCACCATGGGCTGGCCTGGAAAATGCCCAGACAAAAAGAATTCATCCCCGCGCACCGTGTAGCTGCCCAGCGCGTCCCCGTTTTCATCCAGGCCGACCCGGTCTATGAGCAGCATGGGCTCCCGGTGGGGGAGAAAGGTCTTGATTTCTTCTTTGTTTAGCATATTTTCACCAAGGTTTGGCCGTATTCAACCACATTGCCGTTGGTCACGCAGATATCGGCCACGCGGCCGTTTTGCGGCGCTGTGACCTCGGTCACTTGCTTCATCACCTCAATCAGGCAGAGGATGTCCCCGCGCTGCACATGGTCGCCCACCTTGATAAAGGGCTTCCCGCCGGGCTCAGGCGCTTCATAAAACACGCCCACAACGGGGGAGGTCACCTCGATGACATGGTTAAAGTCCACCGGGTCAGGCGCTTTTATCTGGGCAGGGGCGGGGGAGAGCGGCGCTTCTGCCGTCCTTTGGGGCTCTGTTTGAGGCAAAAGGGCCACGGGCTCCGCCTTGCGCTTTAAGCGAAGATGCTCCTCGCCTTCGTTGACTTCCAGTTCAGCAAGGTCGCTCTCTTCAAAAAGCTTGATAATTTCCTTAAGCTGCTTGATGTTCATGGTGCGCTCCTCACGGCCAATACGCCGTTGTGTCCCCCAAAGCCCAGGGAGATGGAGATGCCCAGGCTCCTCTGGTCAGCCCTGGCTGTCCTGGGCACATAGTCCAGGTCGCACTCGGGGTCGGGGGTCAATAGGGGAATGGTGGGCGGCAAGACGCCTTCTTTGAGGGCCAAAAGGGTGGCAATCAGCTCCGCGCTGCCCGCCGCGCCCAGCATGTGCCCGGTTGCTCCTTTGATGGAGGAGATGGCGGCCTTGCGCGCTTTTTCCTCGCCCAGGGCGTTTTTGATGGCCCGGGTCTCCGTTTTGTCGTTTAAGGGGGTACCAGTTCCGTGCGCGTTGATATAGATGCTGTCCTCGTCCTTCAGCCCAGCTTCTGTAAGGGCTTCCAAAATGGCCCTGGTCGCGCCCTCACCCGTGGGCTCAGGCGCTGTGATGTGAAAGGCGTCGCAGGTGCTGCCATAGCCCACAATTTCGCCCAGGATCAAAGCGCCCCTTGCCCTGGCATGCTCCAGGTTTTCCAGCACCAAAACGGCCGCCCCCTCGCCCAAGACAAAGCCCTTGCGGTTTTGGTCAAAGGGCAGGCTGGAGTGATCGGGTTCATTGGCGTCCGTCAGAGCCATGCAGCTGGTAAAGCCCGCAATCGCGATGGGGTTGACGGAGGCTTCGCTGCCGCCGGACAAAACAGCGTCCAAATAACCGTGCTTGATTTTGTGATAGGCCTCCCCCACTGAATGGGTGGAGGTGGCGCAGGCGGTCACCAGGGGCACGCAGGCGCCTTTTGCGCCATACTTGATGGCGGCGTTCCCAGCTGCCATGTTCCCAATCATCATGGGGATGCAAAGCGGGGATACCCGGCCAGGCCCTCTTTTTAACAGCTTTTCGCTTTCGTTAAAAAAGGTGTTGATGCCGCCGATGCCGCTTGAGATGTTGACCCCAAAGCGGTTTGGTTCCACCTGGCCCATGAGTCCGCTTTGCTCCATGGCCTGGTGAGCAGCGGCCAGGGCATACTGGGTGAACAGGTCCATGCGCCTGGCCTCGGCAATTTCCATGCCATGTTCATCTGGATTAAAATCCTTGACCTCAGCCGCGATGTTGACCTTGTAATCGCTCACATTAAAGCGCGTCAAAGGGCCAATGCCATGCTGGCCCTTGATCAAAGCCTGCCAGAAAGCAGGGACGCTGTTGCCAATGGGGGAGATGATGCCCATCCCTGTAATCACTACACGATTCATTTTATTCCCTCACATGTACATGCCGCCGTCCACCTGAAGGACAGCGCCGGTGATATAGCCGGCATCATTAGAGCACAAAAAGGCAGCGGCATGGGCAATGTCCTCTGCTGTGCCCAATTTGCCAAGGGGCACGGCGGCCACCGCTTTTTGCAGGATGTCCTCGTTCATGGCGCCGGTCATGTCTGTTTCAATAAAGCCGGGGCAAATGGCGTTCACCGTAATGCCCCTCCCTGCCAGCTCCCGGGCGATGGTCTTGGTCAAGCCAATCAAGCCAGCCTTGCTGGCGGCGTAGTTGGCCTGCCCGGGGTTGCCCATCAGCCCTGAGACGGAGCTGATGTTGAGGATGCGGCCCCAGCCTAATTTCATAAAATCCCGGTAGCAGGCTTTGATGGTGTGAAAGGCGCCGTTTAAATTCACGGCCAGGACCTCTTGAAAGTCCGCGCTGGACATGCGCAAGGTCAGTCCGTCCCTCGTGATGCCGGCGTTATTGACTAAGATATCAATGGGCCCAAAGGCTTCCTTCACCTTTGCAATGGCGGAAACCACCTGCTGTTCATCGGACACATCAGCCTGTATAGCCAGGGCTTTGACGCCCATTTGTTCGATTGTCTGCACCGTTTCCAGGGCCTTGTCCTGCCGTCCGGCATAGAGGATGGCCACCTTTGAACAGGTCTTGGCCAGCATCTGCGCGATGGCCCGCCCGATGCCGCGGGAGCCGCCGGTCACCAGCGCGGTTTTTTGTTCAAAGCTCATTGCTGACCTCGTATTTCATTCACAGCTTCCACAATTGTCTCAGGCTTATCCGCCTGGTAGACCTTGGCTTGTGGGTACAGCTTGGATACAAAGCCGGTCAAGACCCGGCCTGGCCCCAACTCCAAAAAGGTGGTGATGCCATCGTTTTTCATGTTATGGATGGTATCTGCCCACAACACCGTGCTGGATGCTTGCGCGGCCAAGGTTTCTTTGGCCATCTCCTGAGTGTAGGGCAAAGCAGTTTTATTGCTGTACACAGGCAGGCGGGGGGCTTGCAGTTGTTCGTTCTCAAGGGCGTTTAAAAGCTTCCCGCTGGCGTCCTGCATGTAGGGGGAGTGAAAGGCACCCGCGACATTCAGCTTGATAAAACGCTTGCCCTGTTCCTTTAAGTGGCACAGGAAGGCGTCCAGGCATTCATGCCGCCCGGCCACCACGGTTTGCTCCTGGGTATTGAAATTGACCGGATAAACATCCGGGAAATGACTCAACAGGTCAAAAAGTTCCTCCCGGCTGACGCGTAAAACAGCGGCCATGCCGCCAGGATTCCTGTCCGCGCAGGCCTGCATCCATTGCCCCCTTTTTTGAACAAGGGCAAAGGCCTGTTGAAAATTTAGCATCCCGCTAAAGACGCTGGCTGTCCACTCGCCCAGGGAAAACCCTGCGGCGGCATCGGCCTTCAAGCCCAGTTCCTCCGCCATTTTAGCGGCCGCAAGGCTAACGATGAACAAGGCGGGCTGGGCGTTCTCTGTCCGTGTCAAGGTATCCATATCGCCTGAAAAACAGGTGGCCAGCAACCCCGGCATCAGGGCTTCCGCCTGATCCAAGATTGCTTTAGCGGCCTTTGAACCTTCATACAAGGCCTGACCCATACCCGGGTACTGGCTGCCTTGCCCCGGGAACAAAAAGGCTAACTGACCCATTTGCTGCTTCCTTTGAGTAATTTTTCTGCTTCTTCAAACATGCTGGTGATGATATCGCGCGCGGGCATGGTGGCTTTCACCATCGCGGCTGCCTGGCCCACCATGATGCAACCGGTGACCATGTCGCCCTGCCGGGCCGCGCGCCAAAGCGCGCCGGTGCCAAATTTTTCCAGCTCTTCATTGCTGATCTCAGGGTTGCCCTCGCGCTTGGCAAATTCCAGCATGTAGCTGTTCTTCAGCGCGCGCACAGGATGCCCCAGGCGGCGTCCGGTCACCATGGTGTCAATGTCCCGGGCCGTCAGGATTTTTTCTTTAAAACAGTCGGGGATGCTGCATTCATCAGCAGCCAGAAAGCGGGTGCCGCACTGAACGCCCTCAGCGCCCAGCATCATGGCGGCTGCGATGCCCCGTCCATCGGCGATGCCGCCAGCCGCGATGACCGGAATGTCCACCGCGTCCGCAATCTGGGGCACCAGGGTCAAGGTGGTCAGTTCACCAATGTGCCCTCCGGCCTCGCAGCCCTCAGCAATCACCGCGCAAGCGCCTTCCCTTGCCACGCGCTTGGCAATGGCGACAGAAGGGACAACGGGCACCACCTTCACCCCGGCTTCCAGCCACATGGGGATGAAGCGGCCCGGAAGGCCAGCGCCGGTTGTAACCACAGGCACCTTTTCCTGCGCTACTACTTCAGCGCAGGCGGCAGCGTGCGGGCTCATGAGCATGATGTTGACCCCAAAGGGCTTGTTGGTCAGCTTGCGGCACTCCGCAATCTGTCCGCGCAGGTAGTCCGCGTCCAGGTTCATGGCAGAAATGATGCCAAGGCCGCCCGCGTTTGATACGGCGCTGGCCAACTGTGCGTCAGCCACCCAGGCCATGCCGCCCTGAAAAATGGGATAGGTGAGCCCCAGCAGCTCGGTGACCCTGGTTTTCATGCGCTTTGCGCCTCTTTGATGACCTCAATCAGATCACCCACGGTGCCCTTCACCTTGATGATGTCAATGGTCACATTAAAGGCATCCTCCAGGTCCATGACCATTTCGGCCACATCCAGGGAGTCTAAGGCCAGGTCCGCAAACGTGGTGTCCGCTGTGATTTCTGAGGGGTCGCTGCCGCGGCGCTCTGCTAATGCTGAAATGACCTTGCTTGAAATATCCATTTGTTGTCCTCCAATAATTTTTTATTCATTCGAGTTTCCCCGGGGTTCCCTTTTTGTCCCTAAGCCGGGAAGAGGTCGTTCGCCTTGAAATTGGCTTCCTTTTGTTCCTTGCTCCACTTTATGACGCAAGCGCCGCTGGTCAGCCCGGCGCCAAAAGCGCCCATGGCGATGATCTGGCCTTGCTTTAACAGGCCTGCGTGGTAAAGCTCCCACAGCAAGAGGGGGATGCTGGCGGCAGAGGTGTTGCCCGTTCTCTGGATGTTCATGGGCACCTTGCTGGGCTCCAGGTTCAAGCGCTTTTTGACCGTATCAATGATGCGGCGATTGGCCTGGTGCAAGAGCACAAAGTCCACCTGCTCAATGGTCAGATCAGCCGCCTTGATGACGGTGTCCAGGTCCCTTTCGGACTGGCCCACCGCAAAGCGGAACACATCCTGCCCTTCCATGGTCAGCCCGTCCTTTTTGACCTCCTGGCCCTTGGTGTAGGGGCAGTTGCCAGGCACGCCATGGGAATAGAGCACCTGGTCATCCGCCTTGGTGGACAGGTGAATGGACAAGAGATCATCCCCCTCGCTCAGCACGACAGCGCCGGCACCGTCTCCAAACAGCACGCAGGTCGCGCGGTCCTTCCAGTCCGCCAGGCGGCTGATGGCCTCAGCTCCTACTATCAGTACCTTCTTGGCCATGCCGGATTTTAAATAAGCTTCAGCCGTCTTGAGGCAGTAGATAAACCCAGTGCAGGCCGCGTGAATGTCCATGGCGGAACAGGTGGCGCCAATCTGCCCTGCTAACAGACAGGACAGGGAGGGGAAGAGGTGGTCCGCCATGGTGGTCGCCACCAGGATTAAGTCAATCTCCTGCCCGGAAACGCCCGCGTCATCAAGGGCTTCCTGCGCCGCCTCATAGGCTAAGCTGTTGAGGTTCTGCTCGCTTAAGATGCGGCGTTCCTTGATGCCGGTTCTGCTTTGTATCCACTCATCCGAGGTGTCCAGCACCTCCATCAACTGTTGGTTGGTGATGACCTGCTCTGGCAGGCCCCGGCCGATGCCCAGTATTTTCAACGCAAGTTTCTCCTTGTTGGCATTCTTAGATGAGAGGCTCATCTGCCATGGGTTTTTGATCCTTAAAGAACTGGTGCAAGCGGGTCAGGCCTTTGAGCAGGGCTGCCTTTTCTTCCTCATTCAGGCCCTGGGAGGCAGCGTTCACCATCGCCCTGTGAAAGAACCGGTGCGCGGCTTCCGCCCTTTTGCCTTCCTGGGTTAAAAAGACGAGGACCAAGCGCTTGTCTGACTCATGCTTGCTCTTGGTAACAAAGCTCTTTTTGACCAGCTTGTTGACCGCCGCGGTCACAGAGGGGAGGGTGATGGACAGCTCCCGCGCGATGTCGGTGATGCTCCGCCCCAACTCCTTGCCCTTGGCGATGGCCTCCAGCAGGTGCATCTCGTTGATGCTCAGCTGATTGGCGCTGGCCTTGGCCAGCGATTCTTCTTCCAGTTTCAAAATGTCATGGAAGGTGTTCACCAGCAGGTCATTAAGGGCCAGTGCGAATGCGTCCATGCTTTCCTCCCTTTCAATCAATTAGTTAGTCTAACGAAATATAAAATACCATGCCTCTCACCCACCTGTCAAGCGGAGGGGAAGTGTAAATCATTGACCATATCCCACAAAAAAATATCCGGCTAAAAGCCGGATGAACGCGTTGATGGCTCGATTTTCAGAATCCCAATTTTCACAGCCGGTTTCAGCGGCTCACAACCACCTCACCGCCCTTGATCACCTGTTTAACCAGGTTGCTGCCCAGGCGATAGCAGACATAGTCCAAATCCGGCGCGTCCCAGATGACCAGGTCGGCTGCCTTGCCAATTTCAAGGCTGCCGATGTGTTCAGCGCGCTTGATGGCGGCAGCGGCGTTTAAAGTAACAGCGGTTAAAATCTGCCCGGGGTTCATTTTATAATTCATCGCCGCCAAGCTCATGCACAGCTGAAGGTTCAGGTTAGGGCAGCTTCCAGGGTTAAAATCACTGGCTATCGCGATAGGGACGCCCGCAGAAATCAGCTGTTGGGCTGGCGCGTAGGCCTTGCCCAGGTAGAGGGAGGTGGCAGGCAGCAGGCAGGCGATCACGTCCCCTTGCTTTAAGGCGGATACCCCGCTATCTGTGATGGCAATGAGGTGCTCTGCTGAGATAGCGCTCAACTCCCCGGCCAGCTCACTGCCGCCAATGGGGTGGATTTCGTCCGCGTGAACCTTGCTTTGCAGCCCGTATTTTTGTCCAGCCAGCAAGATCCGCCGGCTCTCCTCAACGCTAAACACGCCCGTTTCGCAAAACACGTCACAAAATGCCGCCAGATTTTCCTGCGCGACCAAGGGGATCAGCATGTCTATCACCAGCCGCAGGTAGCCCTCCCGGTCTTGCTTGTATTCCTCTGGCAGGGCGTGGGCAGCCATGAGGGTGGACACCAGCGTGACCGGCTGGCTCTCGTTTAAGGCCTTGACCACCTGCAATTGCTTAAGCTCATTGTCAAGGTCCAGGCCATAGCCGCTCTTGGCCTCACAGGTGGTGGTACCCAGGGTTAGCATCTCAGACAGTGCTTTTTGCGCCTTTTCCTTTAATTCTTCAAAGCTGGCTTCCCTTGTCTGACGCACAGTGTTTAAGATTCCGCCACCCTGTTTTAAGATGTCCAGGTAGGGCACGCCGGCCAATTTTTGCGCCATCTCATGCGCCCGCCAGCCGCCAAAGACCAGGTGGGTGTGCGCGTCCACCAGGCCAGGGGTGACCAAATGCCCGCCCGCGTCAATCATCTGATAATCCGTCAAGTCTGGCACGAGCCCCTGGCCGATAGCTTCAATCTGTCCGTCCCTGATAAGAAGATAAGCGTCCTTTAATTGCAAGACCTCGCCCTGCTTCGCCCCGCCTTTTTTCTCCATGCCAAGCGGCGTGGCCAAAAGGCCGATGTTGATGATGGCCACCTTGTTTGTTTTCATTGGAACAATCCTTCAATCAAGCTGTCATCAGCCATCTGGGGCAGGGTGAAGCTGTCCTTCCCCTCGTTGTCCTGATTGTACTGGCTAACGCTCGTTATCGCGTTTTGGTTGCCCGCCCAGGAGCGGCGCGCCACGCCCACCATCACATCAAAGGGCATGGCAGTGCGCAGGATGCTGTCTACCCGTTCACTGCCGTCCAAAACCATGCCAAAGCCGCCGTTGATGGATTTGCCAATGCCAACGCCCCCGCCATTGTGCAAGGCCACCAGGCTCATGCCCCGGGCGGCGTTGCCGGCAAAGCACTGGGTGGCCATGTCCGCCATGATGTTGGAGCCGTCCTTGATGTTGCTGGTCTCCCGGAAAGGCGAGTCGGTGCCGCCGGTGTCATGGTGATCCCTTCCTAACATGATGGGGCCAATCTGCCCCTCCCGCACCATCTGGTTAAATTTCAGCGCGATGTTCATCCGCCCTGACGCGTCCTGGTAGAGGATGCGGCACTGGGTGCCTACGACCAGCTTGTTTTTCTCCGCGTCCCGAATCCAGACCCAGTTGTCCCTGTCCTGGTAGCAGCGCTCTTTGTTAATGCTGTCCATCGCGGCCTGGTCGGTCTTTTTTAAATCCTCTTCCCTGCCGCTCAAACAGCACCAGCGGAAGGGCCCGTAGCCGTGGTCAAACAGCTCAGGCCCCAGAATGTCCTCCACATAGCTGGGGTAGACAAAGCCGTTGAGTTCATTCTGTCCGTTTTTGCAAACGCTGGTGACACCCGCATCATACACGGCTTTTAAGAAGCTGTTGCCATAGTCAAAGAAATAGGTGCCTCTTTGATGGTGCTGGCAGATGAGTCGGTAATGCTCCTTTAGGCTCTCATTAATTAAGCGCTTGAATTGCTCTGGCTCTTCTTTTAACAATCTTGTTCGCGTTTCAAAATCCAAGCCCTGCGGGCAGTAGCCGCCTTCATAAACCGCGTGGCAGCTGGTCTGGTCGCTCATCAAATCGACGATGGTACCTGCCTCCAACAAGCTTTGCAGCAAATCCACAATGTTGCCGTGGTAGGCAATCGCGCAGGCTTCCTTCCGCTCCTTAAAAGCAACAGCCAGGGCAATGGCCTCTTTGGCGTCCTCACACACCTGGCTCACCCAGCCCTGGTCAAAACGGGTTTTGATGCGGGAGCTGTCCACCTCCGCGATGATGCTGGCGGCCCCGGCGATCATGGCAGCCTTGCCCTGTGCGCCGGACATCCCGCCTAAGCCAGAGGACACAAACAGCTTGCCCGCCAGGTTTTCAGTTTGGGGGATATGAAGCTTCAGCCGGCCAGCGCCTAAAAGCGTGTTGTAGGTGCCGTGGACAATGCCCTGGGGCCCAATGTACATCAGCCCCCCGGCCGTCATCTGCCCATAGTTGGCCACGCCCAGGGCAGCAGCCCTTGAAAACTGCTCCTGGTTGTCAAACTGGCCCACCATCAGCCCATTGGTCAACATCACACGCGGGGAAAGCTCATGGGAGTGGAACAGGCCCAAGGGATGGCCGGAGAGGATGACCAAGGTCTGCTCCCTGGTCACCTTCTTCAGGTAATGATTGATTAGGTGATACTGCATCCAGTTTTGGCAGACCTGGCCGGTTTCCCCGTAGGTCACCAGCTCATAGGGGTAGAGCGCCACCTCAAAGTCCAGGTTGTTGTCCATCATCACCTGAATGGCGCGCCCCTCCACACAGGCGCCTTCATAGCTGTCAATGGGCAGCCCCTTGATTGCGCCTTCCGGGCGGAAGCGGTAGCCATAGATGCGGCCGCGCTCATTGAGCTCTGCTAAGAACTCCGGCGCGATTTCCGCGTGGTGTTTCTTTGGGATGTAGCGCAGCGCGTTTTTCAACGCCTGCTTTTTGTCCGCTTCGCTCAAATGGCTGTCCCGCTTGGGCGCGCGCCTGATGCCCGGGATAAAGTCCTTTTTAGGGGGCAGGGTGGCAAACAGGGTGTTGATGATGTCTTGGCTCATGTTCCCCTCTACTTTCCTGGTTGAAAGGCAGCGCGCGCCCTGGCCTCCAGAGCATTGGCCTCCTGCTCAATCAGTTCACAGGCGTCTGTCATCTCCTTGACAAAATCCGCGTCCTTGATGCCGCCCAAATTAATGCGCACGTTGTTGACAGCGCCAAGGGCAGCAGCCCGGCCCATCAGCGCGCCCACCAAGCCGTCTGAGGCAGCGTTCACATTGCCGCTTTCAACGGTATACAGGGCCAGCTTGATGGCCTTCAATGCCTTTTTCGCCACTTCCAGCGGCACAGCGCAGGCGCCTTTTAGGGCAGCTTGCATGGCTGCTGTCCTGATGGCCTTTTCATCCTCAGTGCCCTTGGGCAATTTCAGTGCTTCCATGAACGCGTCATAGCTGGCGCTGTCCCTTTGGATGTCCTCCAGCAGTTCAAGGCGCAAGGCCTCAGCCTCCAGATTGGTCTGTGCCATCTGTTCTTGGACGCCCTCATAGCCCTTCTTATCTTGGGTCAATTTGGCCACCATGCAAGTGAGGCTGGCGGCAAAGGCCCCAGCCATGGCGGAAATGCTTCCGCCGCCCGGGGCAGGGGTGTTTTCAGCGGTCAGGTCAGACAGCCTTGCAACGCTCAAATCCTTTAAGTTCATCATTTTCTCCTCACAGCCTGGTGTCCAGCACCTGCTCCATGGAGAAGTTCTCCAATTGCAGGTAGTATTCCGCGCAATCCGTCAACGCCCTTAAGGGGGCCAGGCCAATCAGCTCGCTGCCAATGACATTGACGCCATAGCGCTGGGCTTCCATTTTGACCGTCTCAAACACCCGGTACAGGCTGGTCTGCGTGTAATCCGTTACATTCATGGATACCTGGGCAATCTGCCGGTCTTCCAGCATCAGCCCCAGGGCCTTGATGTAGCGGAAGCCGCCGGAGGAATGCCGGATTTTCTTGGCAATCTCTTTGGCAATTTCCACCTTGTTTGTACCTAAGTTGATGTTGAAGGCCACCAGCGGCATTCTGGCGCCCACCGCGCTGGCCCCATAGCTCTCATGGGGCTGCCCAGGTCCAAAGTCCGGTGTCCAGTCCAGGCTTTTCATCTTTTCAGCCAAGCCCTCAAACTCGCCCCGGCGCACATCGGCCAGGTTTTCATGCAGGGGGGAGGACGCGCTCTTCTCATACAGGAAGACCGGAATGCCCATTTCGCCCATGGCTGCTCCCACTTCCCGTGCCAGTTGATCCGCGTCCTTGATGTCGCAGTTCTTAATTGGAATAAAGGGGATCACGTCCACCGCCCCCATCCTGGGGTGCTGTCCGGTATGCTTTCGCAAGTCGATCTTTAAAAGGGCTGTTTTCACGGCATCAAGGACGGATTTTTTTAATGCCTCCGGCTCGCCCACCACGGTAAAAACGCTTCGGTTATGGTCAGTGTCCGCGCTGAAGTCCAGGAGTTTCACCCCGTCCTTCCCCCGGAAGCAGTCCGCGATGGCCTCAATGACCGCCTTGTCCCTGCCAACAGAAAAATTGGGTACAGTTTCAATCAACATTTTCAATTTCCTCCGACACCTTCGATTGGTTATATTTAGGGCCTGCTGAAAAAAGTGATTCGCGCTATGGTCGTTCCTTCA
>CAYOOZ010000053.1:0-12264 GCA_964405705.1 uncultured Christensenella sp. | reverse complement strand
TGTAGCCCAGCACCTTGGGGCCAATGACGCTGTTGGCGACGCTGCCGTGGCCTTCCATGACGTAGTTGACATAGCTGTCCTTGTCCAGGGCCTTGATGATGGCGGTGCGGAAGTCCAGGTTGGCCATCAGCGGGTTTTTAAAGCTGTTGGGGCGAAGGGCCATGTAATAAATCTGGGCGGAGTCGGCGCTGTTCTGGGTGACGCCCTGCATGCCCTGCACACGGGCCAAGGATTCCACGGTGATGGCGGGCATGAAGTCCGCTTCTTTGGTTTCCATCCGGGCCAAGGCCGTTGATTCCTCCAGGATGATGGTGAAGGTGACGTCCCGGATGGCCGGCGCGCCGCCCCAGTAGGCGTCATAGCGGGTTAAATTGACAGAGGAGCCGGACACAGCGGACACAAACATATAAGGGCCGGTGCCGCAGGGCGCGATCATCAAATCCTGATTGGCCTGGGCGGTGGGGGAGACGATGGCGGAGTTGGTGTGGGCCAGCTTGGCCAGGAGCACGCCGTCCTCATACTTCAAGTTAATCTTCAGCGTCAGCTCATCCACCACTTCCAGGCTCTCCATGGACGCGGCTAAGGAGGCGCGGGCGGAGCCAAAGTCCGGGTTCTTGATCAATTCAAAGGTGTGCTTGACCGCTTCCGCGTTAAAGGGGGTGCCGTCATGGAAGGTGACGCCGGGCTTGAGCTTGATGGTCACGTGCTTGCCATCCTCAGAAAACTCCGGGAAGCCCTCGGCCAGAAGGGGCTGGATCTTGCCCTCGCGGTCAAAGGTGTAGAGGGTCTCATAAATCTGGGTGTTGATGTAGGTGGAGGCGCGGTCATTGGTCCTCAAGGGGTCCAATCCCGCGACATTGGCCGTGATGACCACGTCAAAGGGGTTGTCGCTTACGGCCAGTGCGGAGGGGAGGAGGCCCAGGGTCAAAGCCAGGGTTAGAGCGAGGCAGAGCAGGCGAGCAAATTTCTTCATGGCGGTTCTCCTTTTTATTAAATGCGGCGCTTGCCGCTGTGGGAGCGTCAGTCCTTGAGGCTGGGGTCTAAAATATCGCGCAGCTTATCGCCCAGGATGTTAAAGCAGATGACAGTGATCATCACGCAGACCCCGGGCAAGATGATGAGGGAGGGGCGCTGCCAAAGGTGGTTTTTGCCAGTGGCGATGAGGCCGCCCCATTCCGGCGCCGGGGCCGGCACGCCCATGCCCAGGTAGCTTAGGGTGGAGATGGAGATCAGGGAGGAGCCCATGCGCATAGTGGCCACCACAATGATGATGGGCAGGGTGTTTTTGAGCACATGGGAAAACAGGATGCGCCTGTCCGTCGCGCCCAGGGAGCGGATGGCCATGATATAGTCCTCCTCCCGCACCTGCAAAACGCGGCTCCTGACCATGCGCGCAAAGGAGGGGATGGACCAGATGCTGATGGCCAGGGTGGCGTTGAAGGTGCTGGCGCCTAACATGGCCACAATCAGCATGGCCAAAAGGATGCCAGGAAAGGTGAACAGGAGGTCCATCAAGCGCATGATGGGGTTGTCCAGCCGCTTGTAATAGCCGGCCAGCATCCCAAACAGCACGCCCCATAAAAGGCCCATGAGGGTGGAGGTCAGGCCGACCAAGAGGGAGGTGCGCCCGCCATAGAGGAGCCTGGAGAGCATGTCCCGCCCCAGGTGGTCGGTGCCCAGGGGGTGCTCAGGCTTAAACTTCATCTGATCTATGGGGTTATCACCCCATTTTGCCCAAAAGCCGGGGGCCAGCCTTGCGGTAACATCAGTGTCCTCCGGCAGGTAGGGGGTGAGGAGGGGGGCTAAAACGAGGACGGCGGCCATCAGCACCAGAATGACAAAGCAAAGCGTGGCCAGCTTGTTTTTGAGCAGCTTGCGCAGGGAGGCGCGTAGAAAGCCCACGCGGTAGGGATTGATGCTTGACGTGCTCATTGGTAGGTAATCCTCGGGTCCACCACGCAGTACACCAGGTCCACAATCAGGTTGACCACAATGAACAGCGCGGCGATGACCAGCACGGTGCTTTGCACCACCGGGTAGTTGCGGGAGTTGATGGCGGCCACCAGGTAGGTGCCCACGCCGTTGATGACAAAGACCTGCTCTGTCACAATGGCCCCGCCCAACAGCGCGCCAAAGCTGGTGCCAAACTGGGTGAGGAGGGGAATCAGGGCGTTTTTGAGCGCGTGGACAAAAAGGATGGTGCCCCGGGCTAAGCCTTTGGAACGGGCGGTACGGATGTAGTCGGACTGCAGTACCTCCAGCATCGCGGAGCGCCCGATGCGCATAAAGGAGGCAGTGCTGGCAGTGGACAGGGCAATGGCTGGCAAAATGGCCTGTGTGAAGCCAGTGGGCGTAAAGAAAAACTCAGTCATCCCGCCGGAGGGCAGCCAGCCCAAGCGCACGGAAAACACCAGCATCAACATCACGCCCAGCCAGAAGTTGGGGATGGAGATGCCCACCAGGGAGCTGGTGGTGAGGATATTGTCAATCAGGGTATCCCTTTTAATGGCGGTCAAAATGCCCAACGGGATGCCAATGAGAACAGCCAGGATGATGGCGGCCACCGCCAGGTTGATGGTGAAGGGCAGGCGCACGGCAATTTCGGACAAAATGGGCTGCCTGGTGATGTAGGAGGTGCCCAGGTTCAAAGTCAACAGGTTTTTTAAATAGACGCCGTATTGCACCAGAAAGGGACGGTCCAGCCCCAGGCTGGCCCTGACCACCTGGATGTCCTCCTCCGTCGCCTGGGGGCCGGCCACCATCTGCGCCGGGTCGCCCGGGGCGATGTAGAGGCTTAAGAAGACGATGAAGCTCATGCCCAAGAGGAGCAGCAGCATCAGCCCGATGCGCTTTAGAATATATCGCCCCATGTCAGCCCCTCCCTTTCACTTGCATCATTATGCAAAGTTTTCACCCGATACCCCATCCATTCAGCCGTTTTTCCGGCGTTTTCAGTCAGTCTTGGATAGGATTGTCGGGAATGCACCCATTATCCCTGTCGCCCCGCTGCGGCGTCAAACGGAAAACCCGGAAAATACATTCCGAAAACACAGAAAGATGCTCAAAAAGGGAAGGAAACAGCCGCTTGCGCCATTTGAGAAATCGGTATACAGGATTTATACAAGAAGGCGGGTTTTCGTGTCCTGGCCGGGCAAAAAGATTAACAAAAAAGCCAGCGGCCTTTGAACCGCTGGCGTATGGAAGGATGCCGTGACTTAGCTTTTCGCCCTGCCCAGGTTCTGAGCCAGGGTGGTCAACAGCTCGCCTGTGCTGTCGCTGCTGTGCTCCCAATACATGATGCCCAGCAGGCCCTGGTCTTTTAGGTAGTCACACTTCCATTTCAGGCTTTCCGGGTTGTCATAGCTGATCAGCTCCGTCCCATTCCACAGCCAGGGGGCCTTGGCCACCTCGTCCCAGTGGGCAATCCAGCCGTTTTTATTGATATAATCGCTGACCAATTTATCATAGGAGGGGCCATAGTTGCCCACGGTCTGGGCTTGTTGCAAAAGGCCCAGGTTGATGTCCGGCACACCCTGCCAATGGCGGGAGTAAAACGCGGCGCCAATCACGATTTTTTCCTTGGGCACCCCCGCCTTGTGGAAGAGGTCCACCGCGCGCTCCACCGTCATGCCGTCCTCATCGCCCAAGGACGCGTAAAGCCCTGTGTGATGCCCGGCCTGGTGGTCAAAGCCACTGCGCATATCATAGGTCATCAATTGGATATAGTCGCAGGCCTTTGCCACCAAATTCATCTGGGTGTCCCGCACAAAATAATGGCCGGCGCCTGCCGCGATGGACACAATGCCGTCTGGGAAGGCGTTCCTTAAGCCCTGCATTAAATAGGTGAAGTTTTCCCGGTCAGAAGGGTGGCTTTCAATCCCGGCAGAGGAGGAGCAGGGGTATTCCCAGTCCATATCAATGCCGTCCAATGCGTGCTTGTTCACCACGCTGACGCAGGAGGCGATGAAGCGCTCCCGCCCCTCTTTTGTGCGCGCCATTTCGGAAAACCCGCCCGCGCCCCAGCCGCCCACGGACAGCACGATCTTGATGTCCGGGTGGTAGCCCCTGATCCTGTCCAGGTCATCAAGGGCGCTGAGGCCATCTACATTGAGCAGGCCGTCCACCACATGGCCAAAGGCCAGGTTGATATGGGTGAGCATCCTCGCCTGTTCCCTGGTCATCTGGGCGATGCCCTTGTTGCCGGCATAGCCGATTAATACCTTGTTCATGTATATCCTTTCCTTTGGCTGTATCAGCCCTTGTTATGCAAACTCAAGCCCAATGACCAGCGCCAGCGGCAGGGCATCACTCTTAAAACCTTTCAGCTGGAAAGTTAGCCCGTTTTCACTCGTCTCAAAAGGCACTTCCTCCCCGGTTTCCAGCAGGAAGGCTTTTTTGGGCAGGTCCAGCCCAGGAATCAGCAAATGCTCCGGCAGGGGGCTGTCCTCCTTTAGGAGAACGGTGGCAAAGATTTGGTTTTGATCCTTGCGCTTTGTGAACACGCACTCATATTCCTCCCCCTTGTCAGTGGCGGTGACCGCGTAGGGGGCATGGGCGCGTGTGCCATAGACGGCCTGGCCGTTCCCGTCCAGCCACTGGCCCATCCTGAGCAGGCTCCGCATCCCTTGCGCTGGCAGGCGGCCATCCGGCTGCCCACCCAGGTTCAAGGCCAGGTTGCCGCCCCGGCTGATGACGCGCATGAGCAGGTGCACCAATTCCCTGGGGCTCCTGTAATCCGCTCCATAGGCAAAGGAAAAGCCGCCGCCGGCGATCACACAGCTCTCCCAAGGCACCAGGATGGTGTGGTCGGGGACAGTCTGCTCCGGCGTAATATAGTTTTCATAGGGGCCGCCCACCGTGCGGTCGGCGATCAAAAGCCCGGGCGTGTGTTCCCACGCTTTTTTGGCAAACTCCGCCATGCGCAGGTCCTGGCCATTTTGGGGCTTGACCTGCCCACCGTCCAACCACAGCCCCTCCACCGGGCCATAGTCGCGCACCAATTCCATCATCTGGTTTTGGGTGAACTGCACAAACTGCTCCCAGAGCTCAGGCTTCTCCCTGGGGTCATAGGTGGGGTTGCGGTCGTAGGCTATTGGCTTTTCCTGGCCCTTTGCCCAATACCAGGGGCAGTGCCAGTCGGGCTTGGAGAAATAGGGGATGATGCCCAGGCCCTCCTTGCGGAAGGCGTCAAAAAGGTGGCGCGCGATGTCCGCATAGCGGTGGGTATGAAAGGGGCAATCCTGCGAGGTGGTCTTGTATTCGCTGTACTGGCTGTCAAACATACAAAAGCCATCATGATGCTTGGTGGTGAATACCAGGTAGCGAAAGCCGGCTTCCTTGGCAAAGCTGGCCCACTGGTCCGGGTGGAAGCGCAGGGGGTTAAAGGTCTTGCCCAGGCCAAAATAAAGCCTGCGCAGCTCCTCCCCGTCTTTTGCCCAGTCAATGCCATTGCGCGCCCAGTCCGCGTCCCCATCGGAAATGGGCCAGGATTCGCAGATGCCCAATTGGGAATAGGGGCCCCAATGCACCATGAAGCCCAGCTTCTGGTCCTGGAACCACTCCAGCTTCTCCAAAACCTCAGGCTCATTGGGCTTTACATAGCTGCTCTCGTGGCTGTAATTGATGATGTCCCCCCTGGGCTCTTCCTTTTTCTTAACCTGCTTTTTGGCCATGCTTGCCCCGCTTTCTCCGTAAAAATGGGGCCGGAAACGCCGGTTTCCGGCCCCTGGGTCAATTGATGTTATTTGACTTGCTCAAGCTGGCGGTTTTTGATTTCCATCAGCTCAGGCAGGCCCAATTTGTCCAGTTGCGCGACATAGTCATCCCATTCGGCTTTCACATCGGCCTCACCGGAGACCCACTGCGCCAGCTTGGTTTTGACATAGTTGTTGATGTCAGTGGCCAGAATGCCCTGGCGCTCCACGTCCTTTTCGTCGGTGGCCCAGGTCTTGGGAATCATTTCATCCAGATAGGGCAGGTAGAGGGCGTCCGCCTCATCCTTTTCAGAAGGGATGACGCTGCCGTCCGGCTCCTGGAGGATGTAGGAGGTCTTGATGTACTTGGGCAGGGACTGCATGAAGGCGTTGCTCCAGCCGTATTTCTCCGCGTCCTCAGCGGAAATCAGGGAGGGCTCAATGCCGCGGAACACACCGTCTTCCACCTTCACAATGCGCTTCTCATAGGGGCCCCACTGAATCTGAACAGAGTTGTCCTGCTCAAACACATTGTCAAACCAACGCACGATGACCTCGGGGTTCTTGGCCTTGTCGGTAATGGCTGCCTGGGTACGGAACATGGTCACGCCATAGCTGCCGCGCACAAAGACCGGGGTTTTTCCATTGGGGCTTGTCAGGACAGGCAGGGGCACAAAGGGGGTGCGGTTGCGCTCATCCATGTCAAAATAGTCGCCAGGGCCATAGGCGATGGACACACCGTAAAGGTCTTGCTTGCCCTTGGCCTTCCACATGGCTAAATCCTGGGTGAAGAGCTCCGGATCCAAGAGGCCTTCCTTGTGCAGGTCGGCGAAGAATTCTACAAATTCCTTGTATTCGGGTTTGTTGGCCGCGAAAATGAGCTCGCCGTCCACCAGGGCAAAGTTGGCGTTGGTGCCAGCGGCGCTGGCGTTCACGCCAAACCAGCCGGCCAGCATGCCCAGGGCCAGGTTGTTCGGGTCGCCGGAGAAGGGGATTTCATCGTTGGGGTCGCCGTTGCCATTGGCGTCCTGGTCGCGGAAGGCAATCAGCACCTGCTTGAATTCCTCAGTGGTGGTGGGCATTTCAAGGCCCAGGTTGTCCAGCCACTTCTGGTTAATCCAGGGCAGGAAGCCCACCAGGGGCGTGCCGATGACATAGGGGATGGTGTAGATGTGGCCATCCGGCAGGGTGAAGGTCTGGCGCACGCCCGGGATCTCCAGGATTTCCATGATGTTGGGGGCGTATTTTTCAAACAGCTCTTCCAGCGGGATGTACAGGCCGTCCATCATGCCGTCGGTCATGATGTCCTTGTCGCCCAGCAGCCAGCCGCCGATGACATCGGGATAGTCGCCGCTGGACAAAAGGATGCCCAGCTTTTCCGTCGCGGTCTCATAGGGGAAAATCTGCCAGTCCACCTTGACGTTGGTCTGTTCTTCCAGGATGGGCAACATGTATTTGTCTTCCACCTTGCCGGACTCATCCACCAGGATGGAGAAGGAGTAGGCGTCCTTGTCCACAATGGGCAGGCCCGTTGTGTACATGATACCTTCCTTGGTGGCCTCAGCAGCCGCGTAGCTGACAAGGCCAAGGAGCAGCATCGCTGATAAGAGCAGGGAAACCAGTTTCTTCATGGGGTACCTCCTTATTTAATTGGGATACAACGATAAGCGCGTGCGCGCCAATCAACCTTTCACAGCGCCAATCATGACGCCCTTGACAAAGTGCTTCTGCACAAAGGGGTAGAGGATCATCATGGGGATGCAGGAGATGATGATCAGGGAATACTTCATCATTTCCATCAGCGCCTGCAAGCGGTCCCGCTCGGCCAATTGTTCAGCGGAGAGCACGGTGGTGGTCTGCACCCACTGGTTTTGCAACAGGATGCTGCGCAGCTCCAATTGCAGGGGCCATTTGCTGCGGGTGGTGATGTACATCAAGGCGCTGAAATAGGAGTTCCAGTGGCCGATGCCGTAATACAAGGTCAAAATGGCAATGATGGCACTGGAGAGCGGCAGCACGATGTAGATAAAGAAGCGGGTGTTGCCGCAGCCGTCCAGGCGCGCCGCCTCAAACAGCTCATCGGGGATGTTGGTGGTAAAGAAGGTGCGCGCGACAATCATGTTATAAACCCCCAGCGCGCCTGGGATGACCAGGGCCCAGACCGTGTCAATCAGCCCGGTTTGCTGGATGATCAGGTAGGTGGGGATCAGGCCGCCGCCAATGAACATGGTGAGCAGGTAAAAGGTGGTGATGGCTTTTCTGGCGAAGAAATCCTTGCGGGAGAGGGCATAGGCGGTGGGCAGGGTGATGAGCAGGTTGATGGACACGCCCAGCACCGTGTAAAAGAGGGAGTTGAGGAAGCCGCGCATGACGTTTTCCTCCTCCATCACCTTGGCATAACCCTCCAGGGTAAAGCCGATGGGGTAGAGGGTCACGCTGCCAGAGGCCACAGCCTCCGGGTTTGAGACAGAGGAGATAATGACAAAATATAGCGGGTAGGCCACCACCAGCATGATGAGGGTTAAGAGGGTAAAGACAATGGCATCAAAGATTTTATCGCCCCGGGAGCGGCCGATTTTATTGGCAATACTCATATCATCCCTCCTTAAAACAGGCTGTTCTCAGACAGCTTGCCTGTAATCCAGTTGACCGATAGCAGCAAGACGGCGTTGACCAGCGAGTTGAAAAGCCCAATGGCGGTTGAGAAGGCGGGGTCGCGCTGCAGGAGGCCCACCTTGTATACATAGGTGGAAATGATTTCAGAGACCTCCAGGTTCAGGTCATTTTGAAGCGCGTAGGCCTTTTCAAAGCCGATGGAGAGGACGCTGCCAAAGTTTAAGATCAGCAGCATGGACATCACCGGCATCAAGAAGGGCAAGTCGATGTGGCGGATGCGCTGCATCTTGGTGGCGCCGTCCACAATGGCCGCCTCGTGATACTCCGGGCTAACGCCGGAGAGGGCGGCAAAATAGATGATGGAGTTCCATCCCATGGACTGCCAAACCCCGGTCCACACATAGATGTGCCGCCAGTAGGCGCCCTTGCCCATAAAGTTGATGGGCTGCCCGCCTAAGGACTTAATCAGGGTGTTCACGACACCCAGCCTGGGGGAGAGGAAGAGCAAAATCATGCCGCACATGACCACGGTGGAAATAAAATGTGGCGCGTAGGTGACCGCCTGGATCATCCTTCTGTACTTATGGTGGTTAAAGGAGTTGAGCAGCAGGGCCAGGATAATGGCGATGGGGAAGCCGGCCAGGATGGAATAAAGGCTTAAAATCAGCGTGTTGCTGATGATGGGCCAGGCGCTGGCGGAATTAAAAAAGCGGGTGAAGTGGTCCAGGCCCACCCAGCGGCTGCCCCAGATGCCCCGCCTGGCGGAGTAGCTGCGAAAGGCAATTTGTACACCATACAGGGGGATGTAGTGATAAATAAAGGTGATCACGATCCCGGGCAGACAAAACAGCAGCAGGTCCAGGTTGCCTTTGAGCTTGGGGCGGTTTTTCCTGACTAACGTTTTTTGAGTCATGGTGAACCTCCTTTGAGTGCGGGCGCAGTGCTTGACAATCGTTATCTGAACCTTCCCTTTGGGAAGGGGAGTTTTGCCGTTTAGAAAATATAAAGGGAAAACTAACCTGGTTTTCAGGAGAGTCAGGCCGCTATCCGCCTGGAGTGCCTGAAGGAGTCTTCCAGTAGATTTATGCTTTGGCTAAAAGGCGCATTTGTCGCCTTCATTGTGCAATGAATATAACACAGCTGATTTTGCTTGTAAAGTCGCCTTCATTGTGCAATGAATATAACACAGCTGATTTTGCTTGTAAATATTGCGATAGAGAATGCCAAAAAGGACATGGCATGATGTTTGCAGATTGTCGCAGGTTTTGACTTCTTTGGCTGATCAATTTGCTGGCTTCCAGCTCTACAAACTGAAAAAAACGAAGAAAACCACCTCAACTGAACATAGAAGCTGTCAAAAAACAAAAAATCCTTTGGCTTTTCCAGGTTCTTCACTCAAAGGTGGCAGCGCATAAACGACATAAATGACACGCCCGGGTAGCGGGACAGTAGGACAGGATGAAAAGCGCGAATTCATGATGCCATTGCACAGTTTTAATTTTTGCCTTGGCAAAAAGTTGTCAAAAAATAGTGAAAAAAAGCTTGCATTCTAACTTGAACCTGCGTATAATGACAAAGCTGTCTGTTTTTGGGATGAAGTGATAGGTTGCCGCCCCGGCCTTGGGCGGGTCATTATCACGGACCATGCCCGACAATCGGGCGACGGACTCACAAGGCCGGTGGCAGCCGGCGGCAGGAGTGACCTGCAATGAGTACGACTTTAAAGGAGGACATCTAATGGCCAGCCAGAAAATCCGGATCAAACTCAAGGCGTATGAGCATCACCTGATTGACAAGTCAGCTGAGAGCATCGTCGAAACCGCAAAGCGCACAGGCGCCAGGGTCTCAGGGCCCGTCCCGCTCCCCACGGAGAAGGAGATCATCACCATCCTGCGTGCCCCGCACAAGTACAAGGACAGCCGCGAGCAGTTCGAGCGCAGGACGCATAAGCGCCTAATCGACATCCACAACCCCACTTCCCGCACGGTGGACGCCATGATGAAGCTTGATCTTCCCGCCGGCGTCGAGATCGAAATCAAACTCTAAGGCAGGAGGCAAGCACACAATGAAGAAAGCAATTTTGGGCAGAAAACTGGGCATGACCCAGCAGTTCCTGCCGGATGGGCGTCTGGTGCCCGTGACTGTGGTTCAGGCAGGCCCCTGCACCATCGTTCAGAAGAAAACCGAGGAAAAGGACGGCTATCAGGCCGTTCAGGTCAGCTTTGATGAGTACAGCGAACAGCGCGCCAAGAAGCTGGTGAACAAGCCCCAGACCGGCCACTTCAAAAAAGCCGGCGTGGCCCCCGCGCGCTTCCTGCGCGAGTTCCGCTTTGAAGACGTTTCTTCATTAGAAGTCGGCCAGACCCTGGGCTGCTCCCAGTTTGAGGCGGGCGACCTGGTGGACGTGACCGGCACCAGCAAGGGCCATGGTTTCACCGGCGTGATCTACCGCTGGAACCAGAGCCGCGGCCCCATGTCTCACGGCTCCAAGTACCACCGCGGCGTGGGCGCCATGGCGGCCAACTCCACCCCCTCCCGCGTGTTTAAGAACAAGCACATGTCCGGCCACTACGGCGTGGAGCGCGTGACGGTGCAGAACCTGGAAGTCATCGGCGTTGACGCGGAGCGCAACCTGCTCCTCATCAAAGGCGCCGTTCCCGGCCCCAAAAAAGGCCTGCTGATTGTGCGCAACGCAATCAAAGCCTAAGAGGAGGAGATAGCAATGCCGACAGTACCCGTTCTTTCAATGCAAGGCCAGTCTTCAGGCGAAATCACCCTGAATGAGGAAGTCTTTGGCATTACGCCCAACGTGGCGGCCATGCACCTGGTGGTCCGCTCCATCATGGCGGCCAAGCGCCAGGGCACCCAGTCTGCCCTCACCCGCGGGATGGTCCGCGGTGGCGGCCGGAAGATTTACCGCCAAAAGGGCACAGGCCGTGCCCGCCACCACAGCAACCGCGCGCCCCAGTTCCGTCACGGCGGCGTGGTCTTCGCACCCCAGCCCCGGGATTACGTGGTCAAGGTGCCGCGCAAGGTCCGCCGTCTGGCCATGCGTTCCGCCCTCTCCGCCAAACTGGCCGCCGGCAACCTGATTGTCGTTGACAATCTGGAGCTTAAGGAAGCCAAGACCCGCGTGATGGCCAAGGTGCTCTCCGACCTGGGCGTCAACAAGACCTGCCTTTTGGTCCTCCCCGGCCAGAATGAGTCTGTGCGTCGCGCCGGCCGCAACCTGCCCGGCCTGACGGACACCATGGCCGCCAACATCAATGTCTATGACATTCTCCGCGCAGACAAGTTGCTGCTCACCAAGGACGCCGTCATGGCCATCCAGGAGGTCTACGCATCATGAAAAACGCCCACGATGTAATCCGCCGCCCGGTGCTGACCGAAAAAGGTTACCTGGGCATCGAAGACAAGAAGTATGTCTTTGAAGTGGCATTAACCGCCAACAAGGTTGAAATCAAGGACGCCCTGGAAACCGTGTTCAAGGGCATCAAGGTCAAGTCGGTCAACACCCTGCGCGTGCTTGGCAAAATCAAGCGCCAGGGCCGCACCCAGGGCCGCACCCCCGAGATTAAGAAGGCCTATGTTACCCTGACGGAGGACTCCAAGCCCATTGAGTTCTTCGAGGGCATGGTCTAAGGAGGAGCAAGCAGAATGGCAATTCGCGTCTATAAACCCACCTCACCTGCGCGCCGCCTCATGTCGGTCAACGCCTTTGAGGAAATCACCAAGAAAAAGCCGGAGAAGTCCCTGGTTACCTACAAGAAGAAGCACGCCGGCCGCAACAACCAGGGCAAGATCACCGTTCGCCACCAGGGCGGCGGCAACAAGACCAAGTACCGCATCATCGACTTTAAACGCAACAAGCTGCAGGTGCCCGCCAAAGTGGCCGCCGTTGAGTATGACCCGAACCGCTCCGCCTTCATCGCCCTGCTCCATTACCTGGACGGCG
>CAYOOZ010000052.1:2164-12528 GCA_964405705.1 uncultured Christensenella sp. | reverse complement strand
GAATCGGTTGGGATAGCACAAGCAGCTGTTTGAAGGAACGACCATAGCGCGAATCACTTTTTTCAGCAGGCCCTAGGTAGCTCGCTGCTTTTTTTAGAATAAGGCGCAACTCATTAAAGTGCAGCTGGTTAGGGACGACGGCATTTGCCTTGGACACAGACTTTGGAAGAAAGTTGTATGTTTCCAACTTTTCCCGAATTATATCCAAATCTTTGTCCACTGTCTTAATATCTTTCAAGACAGAAGTTAAGTATTTGTTAAAATCAACTTGGCTGCACTTCTTTATGACTGCCAGCTTTCTGCCATTTTTCTTGGTCATTCCCACATAAGTAACGTAGTTATTCTGGATAGATGGGTCTGAAAAAATTTCTTTATAGCGGTCTGGCAAGTGGCGCTTAACAACACGTTTCAGCAGGATCAAATCCTGCCGATGGGCTTCATAGATGGCAACTTTGGCTGCAGAGAGGCTCATTCCACCTGGAACAATCTTCTCCAAAGTGGCCCAGTCATGGATGGCTTTCAACTTTTCCAGGTAATAGTAATCGAGGCCCAGCAATTCCTCAATCTCAAGCGCTTTTGTTTCATAGTCCTCGGTGCCAAATTCAATCTTAATTTTCTGCGCTTCTTCATCGGCAGAATACTCAAACATGTCAGCCAGGTTGACCTTGCCGCCAGTCAATGCTTTGACGACTGCTTTGGCACGGCTATCCTTCGCATCAAAGAGCTCAATGAGCTGTTTTTGTTTAGCGCTCATCCTCAATGTTGGATCAGTGAGCACTTGTCCAAGGGCTTCTGCCTTGCTGGTGTCAAGGGTAAATCCGAAATAGTCGCTACTTTCTTGAGCGAGCTCACTTAAAATATTATCTAAGCTAGGCACTTCATCCAACTTGCCACCAAAGAGAAAATGGCCCCTATATTTAAGGATATGATGGATCGCAAGGTAGACCAGGCGCACGTCAAAGGATTGATTGGAAGTCATCAAAGCATGACGAAGATGATAGATCGTCGGATATCTATTGTGGTAGTCTTTATCTTTCATTCCCAGGTCATTGAACAGATTATTCTTTTGAAGAAACGATTTGTCTTCCTCATGCATCGCACCTTCCTTCAATCGAAGGAAAAAGCCGGGGTCAACTTGGTTGATGGGGTTAGCAAATAGCTCCCTCAGCAGATTCAAGCGTTGCGCACGGCGGTCTATTCTGCGCCTGGCAATACGGAATAAACGCCGATCCGCTGCGCGCTGAGCTTCTGAAAAGAGGCGTACGCCCCACATGGATTTTGAACCAAACTTTTGCACTTGATACTCAGGATTGGTGACAGCCCAGCCCACAGATTCCGTACCGATGTCAAGCCCCACGTAGTATTCCCCATATTTTCGCTTTCCCATTGACATATTCCCCTTTGTGTATTATATTGATGTTGTTTCAGTACCCTCTGAAACAACATCACAAGTTCAAATAAAGATTTATCCAAACCGTCCCTTGGGACTCCACAGTGTGTGGGTAAAGAATCCGCCAATGCATAGCGGGTTCTTTTTTGTTGATTATAACAAATAAAATACATCTAACACAACAGCATAGCGCAATAGTGCTCAAATTTTCGCCACTTTCGCTGATTCATCGTACAAGCAATTTCACTCAAATACCGGCCTAAACGCAGATTTTACACACGCAATTTGCGGGTTTCACCCGCGCATGATATAATTGCGCCACCATCATCACTCAAGGAGATTGTATGACCAGCGTACCTTACACAAAGGAAGAAATAAAGAAATCCATCCTGGGCAAGCTGCAGCGCTACTACGGCAAGACCTTGCAGGAAGCCACGCCCTATCAGAAGTATTTTGCCGTCGCCTCCACCCTGCGCGACCAGATCATGGACAAGTGGGTCAAATCCAAGGAGATTGACAACCAGGAGGGCGGCAAGCGCGTCTACTACCTGTGCATTGAGTTCCTCTTAGGACGCGCGATGTTCAACAATGCCTTAAACCTGCTCTCCACCCAGGAGTACACCAAGGCCTTGACGGAGCTTGAGATTGCCTGGAAGGACATCGTCTTTGAGGAGCCGGAGCCGGGCCTTGGCAACGGTGGCCTGGGCCGCCTGGCCGCCTGCTTTATGGACAGCCTGGCCACCCTGGACCTGCCGGGCATGGGCTCCACCATCCGCTATGAATACGGCCTCTTCCGCCAGAAATTATCCGGCGGGCAGCAGATGGAGCTCCCGGATGACTGGCTGCAAAACGGCAATGTCTGGGAAGTGGCCAGCATGGAGGACGTGGTGGAGGTCCACTTTGAGGGCAAGGTGGTCCCCGTTAACAAGGACGGCCGGGAGACCTACACGTTGACCAACTAC
This sequence comes from uncultured Christensenella sp., assembly GCA_964405705.1. Taxonomy (GTDB): domain Bacteria; phylum Bacillota; class Clostridia; order Christensenellales; family Aristaeellaceae; genus UBA6115. Next base: position 10,176 of record CAYOOZ010000052.1, on the reverse strand, counting down.
CGCACAGTGGAAGCCGTGCCCTATGACATGCCGGTGGTGGGCTATGGCAACACGCGGGTCAACTCCCTGCGCACCTGGCGCGCCAGGAGCAAGCAGACACTTGATTTTTCCGCCTTTTCCAATGGGGACTATGTCAACGCGACCAAGGAAAAAGACCTGGCCGGCGTGATTTCAAAGGTCCTCTACCCGGAAGACAACCACTATGAAGGCAAGACTTTGCGGCTTTGCCAGCACTATTTCCTGGTGTCCTCCACCCTGCAGTACGCGCTGAAGGACTTTGAGCAGCGCTTTGGGACGGATTACCGCAAGCTGCCGGACAAGGCCGTCTTCCACATCAACGACACCCACCCAGGCCTGGCCATTGTGGAATTGATGCGCCTGTTGATGGACGAAAAGGGCCTGGGATGGGATGAGGCCCAAGCCATCACCAACCGCTGCATGGCCTACACCAACCACACCATCATGGCCGAGGCCCTGGAGCGCTGGCCGGAGGAGCTGGTGCGCCATCAGCTGCCCCGCATTTACATGATTTTGGAAGAGATGAACCGCCGCCTCTGCGAGAAGCTGTGGGACCGCTACCCCGGCGAATGGGACCGCATCGGGCACATGGCCATTCTGGCCTATGACATGGTGCACATGGCCAACCTCTGCGTCTCCCAAAGTTTCTCTGTCAATGGCGTCAGCCAATTGCACAGCGACATCATTAAAAACGATACCTTTGGCGATTATGGCCGCTTCACCCCCAAGAAGTTCACCGCCATCACCAACGGCGTCACCCACCGCAGGTGGCTGATGGCCTGCAACCCCAGGCTTTCTGACCTCATCACCAAGACCATTGGTGAGAAATGGATCAAGGAGCCCGAGGCCCTGACAGACCTGCTCCCCTTTGCTGATGACGCGGCCTTCCGGGAGGAATACGCCCTGATCAAGCGGCAGAACAAGGATGTCTTCAACGAATTTTTAACCCGCAGGCAGAACATGACCGTGGACCCGGAGTTCATGTTTGACGTGCAGGTCAAGCGCCTGCATGAGTACAAACGCCAATTGCTAAACGCCCTGCATGTGCATGTGCTTTACAACCGCATCATGGACGACCCCAATTTCACCATGCCCCCGCGCGTGTTTGTCTTTGGCGCCAAGGCCAGCCGCGGATATTACAAGGCCAAGATGATTATCCGCTATATCCTGGCCCTCTCCCGCCTCATTGACCGCACCCCGCGCGCGGCCCGGATGCTCAAGGTGCTCTTTGTGGAGAACTGGAACGTGTCCGCGGCCGAAGCCCTGATCCCAGCCTCCGACTTGTCTGAGCAGATTTCCACCGCCGGCAAGGAAGCCTCTGGCACCGGCAACATGAAGCTCATGATGAACGGCGCTGTCACCATTGGCACCTTGGACGGGGCCAATGTCGAGATTGCTGACCTGGTCGGGAAGGACAATATCTACATCTTTGGCATGAAGGCAGATGAGGTCTCCGCCATTTACCAGGAGGGCACCTACGCGCCCATCCAGTACTTTGAGCAGAACCAGGAAATCCGCAAGGCGCTCACCCAGATGATTGACGGCACCCTCTTCCCGGACAACCCGGCCATGGTGCAGGTGCTCTACCATGACCTGCTCTTTGGTTCAGGCGGCAGCCGCCCGGACAACTACTTTGTCTTAAAGGACTTTGGCGCCTATGCCCAGACCCAGGATTTGGTCAGCGCGGACTATGTCAACCGGGACCTGTGGCTGAAGAAGGCCATCACCAACACCGCGATGTCCGGCTTCTTCTCCACCGACCGCACCATTAAGGAGTACAACGACCTCATCTGGAAGCTGAAGTAAGCTTAATACCGGTTTAGGGAAAAACAGCGGGGATTTTCTTTCAAGAAAATCCCCGCGCCCCTTCAAACTGGCAGGGTCATGGCTTTATTAGCGCTGATTGAATAGGAAGAAATGCAATTGATGAAAGAAAAAATGAACATCCAGGCCCTGGCCACCGGCGGCCTCATCGCAGCCCTCTATGTGGCGCTGACTCTGCTGTTTGCGCCCATCAGCTTTGCGCAGATACAGTTTCGTATCTCCGAGGCCTTGACCCTCCTGCCGGTTTTATCCCTCTCCTCCGTGCCCGGACTGTTCATTGGCTGCCTGACCGCCAACCTCATCACCGGCCAGCCCTGGCAGGATGTCATCTTTGGCTCCCTGGCGACCTTGATCGCCGCCATCTTGACGCGCAAGCTGCGCAAGAACATCTGGCTGGCCGCCTTGATGCCCGTGGTGGTCAATGCCGTGGTCATCAGCCTGATGCTGCACCTGGTCTATGGCCTACCGCTGTACATCAGCTTTTTAACCGTAGGCGCTGGCCAGGCGCTGGTGTGCTACCTGCTGGGCGTGCCGATGGTGAAGGTGCTGGAAAACAGGAAGATTGAGATGGTTTGATCATAATATCTCAATCTCAAGTGATAACTGACGATAATGCTTGATTTTTCAGAATAATTTATCTATACTGAATATGTTTCATACAGATTAATAAGGAGGATTATTCATGTTCAAGAAATTCATCTCATTCTTGCTCTTCATTACCTTACTGCTTGGGGCTCTTCCTGTATTTGCAGGTGCGTCTACCGGGGTGTCTGGCACTTTTACAGGTGAAGCTGAAGGCTTTTCCACTGAGACGCAAATCAAAGTGGGGGTGACTTTGACAGGAGGCGTTATTACTGATGTTCAAATTGTCGAGCATGCTGAGTCAATAGACAAAATTCCTACCGTTGTTACTGCCCTTCATGAAATCCCATCTCAAATGGTCAAGTCGGGAAACACTGATGTTGATTCAGTATCCGGCGCTACCTGGACCAGCAAGGGAATTATCGATGCTGTTAACAATGCCCTCGCTATCGCTGGAGCAAGTCTAGCTGACGAAAAGAAGACTCCTGCCGAAGAACTGGATGACTTCACAGCTACCTTATCTCCCACTAAAGAAGAACCAAAAGCTGAACAATCTTTTGAGTTTGATTTTAAACAGTTCAATTGGGGAGATTCACAAAATAAAGTGATAAATGTTGAGGGCACACCTTACTTGAGTGATACGATTAAAGAAAGGAATACAGAATGGATCGCCTATAAGACCAAGGCTGTCGGGCTGGATATGATCCTCGCTTATTATTTTACTAATGATAAATTGTACCAAGTTCGCTACATTCTAGATGAAAAACATTCGAACGATAATTTATTCATTGATGACTATAGGAGCTTCCGATCTGCATTGACCAATAAATACGGGGAGCCGCTACTGGATAATGAATTCTGGCAGGATGACTCAAAGAAAGACTATTACAAAAACAAGAAAGGGGATGCCTTGTCTTATGGGTATCTGACATACTCCACCTATTATTTAACTGAAAGAACGATAATTTTGATGGATATGAGCGCCGACAATTATGAAGTCAGCATGAAAGTACAGTATGAAAGCCTGAGTATTTCACCTGGTGAAGCTGATTACTCCGGTGACATTTAATCCTTTCTTGATCCCTTAACCGACAAAGCTGCAAGAGAGCAGTATAAAAGCAACCTTTTACGGTTGCTTTTATGAATGTCAACTTGTTTTGCTTGCTTTTTTGATTGTCAACCGATTTTGATTGCTCTTGCGCTTAAGGTTTACCGTCCCCTGTGATATAATTTCCGGCTTTGGTACTGCGGGTCGCAGGTCAAATTGACGCCCAGGCGGCGGAAGATGTTTTCATCCACGGCAGAGAGGATGACCGAGGTGTGCACCTCACAGCCTTTTAAGAACGGCAGTTGGGACAGCGCCAGGGCGGCCTTTTCGCTCTTTGCGGCGGTGATGGACAGCGCCACCAGCACCTCATCGGTGTGCAAGCGTGGGTTGTTGTTGCCCAAGTAGTTGAGCTTCAAGTTCTGGATGGGGCCAATGACCTCAGCGGGGATCAATTCCTCGCCCTTGGGGATGCCGGCCAAGAGCTTGAGCGCGTTGAGCAACAAGGCGGAGGACGCGCCCAGGAGGCTGGACGTTTTGCCCGTGATGATGGCGCCGGAGGGCAGTTCAGCTGCGGCCGCCGGGCTGCCGGTGGAGTCCGCGCGCTTGCGGGCGGCGGCAATGACCGGCCTGTCCTCATCTGACAAGCCCAATTGCTGCATCAAGAGGCGCAGCTTATTGACCTCTTCTTCAGACGCGTGACCCCGGCGCTGTTCACAAAGCGTGCTGTAGAGCCTGCGGATGACCTCCTGCTTGGCGCTGCTCTCCACCAGCTCATTATCGGTGATGCAGTTGCCCACCATATTTACCCCCATGTCGGTGGGGGATTTGTAGGGCATCTCTCCCCAGATGCGCTCAAAAATGGCGGACAGGATGGGGAAGACCTCGATGTCCCGGTTATAGTTGACCGCCTGGACACCATAGGCCTCCAGGTGGAAGGGGTCAATCATGTTCACATCGCCCAGGTCCACCGTGGCCGCCTCATAGGCGATGTTGACCGGGTGTTTTAAGGGCAGATTCCAGATGGGGAAGGTTTCAAACTTGGCATAGCCGGCCTTAATGCCGCGCTGGTGCTCCAAATACAGCTGGCTCATGCAGACCGCCATCTTGCCGCTGCCCGGGCCCGGCGCTGTCACCAGCACCAGGGGCCTGGAGGTTTCGATGTACTCATTCTTGCCATAGCCCTTATCAGACACGACCAGGGCGATGTCCGTGGGATAGCCGGCGATGGGGTAGTGCGTGTACACGCGGATGCCTTGGCTGCGCAGGCGCTTGCGGAAGGCCACGGCCTGGGGCTGGGCCGTCCACTGGGTGATGACCACGTTGTCCACCAGCATATCCACCGCGCGGAAGGCGTCAATCAGCCGCAGGACATCCTGGTCATAGGTGATGCCCAGGTCCCCTCTCGCCTTGTTTTGGGCGATGTCATTGGCGCTGATGGCGACGACGATCTCCGCCTGGTCCTTTAAGCTCCGCAGCATGCTGATCTTGCTGTCCGGCAGGAACCCGGGCAGCACCCGGGCGGCGTGGTTGTCGTCAAACAGCTTGCCGCCCAGCTCCAGGTAAAGCTTGCCGCCAAACTGCGCAATGCGCTCCAGAATTTTCTCAGATTGGGTGCGGGTGTAGAGTTCATGGTCAAAACCTACGCGCATACTTCCTCCTTTTCATATAAAGGGCAAAACCCTGTCAAAAATCACACAGGGTTTATTCTATGCCAGAGCGCTATGAAATGCAAATAAAAACAGTGGAGAAAATCCAAAAAAAGACGGTGTCTAAACGGGTGGATATCTGACGGGAAATGGATTCATAAAGGCCTTCCGGCCAAGCGCATCCTCAATCACCACGCGCACAAAGCGCTCGCCCGCGGCGAAATTGAGCGTATACTCCCCGCTTGTGATGCCCTCGCCCACCGCGCAGCGGTTCTGGTTCCAGGGCAGGTTGGAGTGGAAGATGATGGCTGAAACTTCTGAGCATTCCACCAGCACCCTGTCCCCCTGAACCTCCACACGCTCAAAACGCGGGCCCTGACTGGCGTAGTAGCGACCCTGCTTTAAGGCAGACAGGACTGCGGGCAGGGTCAATTCCTCAGCGGCCAGAAAAATAAAGCCGGCAAAGGCCTCCTTGTCATAAAAATGGCTGTCGTCCGTGGCCAGGGTGGGGAGCAAAAGCCCTTCACAGGCCAACAGGTCCAGGATCTGGGTCGCCTCCGCCCTGTGCGGGTTGTAGGGCGGGCGGGAGATGCTGTTGAAGATTTCAGCGCCGGACAAGCCGACAAGCGCCCGGACAGTCTCCAGGCGGTTTAAGGACCAATGCGGGTGCGCCAGGTAGACCAGGTGACCCTGCGAAATTAAGCGGCTGACAGCCTGGGCAGGGGACAGCCCGGTTAGTTCCGGGGCTTCCTTCATGTCCCCGATGGCCAAAAGGTGGACCACCTCGCTGTTTTCAAGCGCAAAATCCAATTCCATTCCAGGGATGAGCAACAGGCCCTGCCCATCTTCAAGGGTAAGCGTCCTGTGGTCAGTGAGGGCCAAGAAATCATAACCCGCGGCCTGATAAGCCGCTGCCACCTGCTTTGGGGTTAAGGCACCATCAGAACGCGTGGTGTGCGCGTGCAGGTTGCCCTTGTATTCCTTCTTTGGCCGCTGATAGATGAGCATGCTTTCCTCCAAAACGGTTCTTGCCTGAACAAAGATAAAGGCCGCGGAGCAATCCCCGCGGCCTTGTGGCCCTTATCCCAGCGCCTCGTGGCTGAGCTGGCCCAGGATTTCAATGCCCTGCTCAATGTGCGCGCGGGAGGGCAGGGAGAAATTGAGCCGGATGGCGTTGCTCTTGTCCTCCTGGTTGGTTAAGAAAGCGGAACCAGGCACGGTGATGACCTTGCGCTTGACGGCCTCATTCACAAAGGGCAGGGAATCCATGCCCTCAGGCAGTTTGGCCAGGATAAAGAGGCCGCCCTGGGGGCGATACCAGGTCATGTCCTGATGGAAGCTGGCCTTCATCGCCGCGTCCATGAGCAGCATTTTCTCATAATAGGCCGCCTTTTGCGCCGCCACATGGCCGTCATACAGGCCGTTTGTGAGCATGGAATCGCATACCATCTGATAGAGCGTGCTGGAATGCACGTCCACCGCCTGCTTGGCAATCTTAAACTTGGTGTGCAGGGCCTTGGAGTAGACCAAAAAGCCAATGCGCATGCCGGGAGCGATGGTCTTTGAAAAGCTGCCGGCATAGATGACACGGCCGTCTGTGTCCAGGGTCTTCATGGAGGGAATCCACTCCCCCTCATAGCGCAGTTCACCATAAGGGTTGTCCTCAAAGACGATGACGTCATACTTTTTGGCCAGCTCATACACCGCCTTGCGCTTCTCGCCTGAGGTGGTGATGCCCGAGGGGTTTTGGAAGGTGGAAATCATATAGAACAGGCTGACACGGCCCCGTTTGAAGGCTTCCTCCAGCAGTGTTAAATTGACGCCATCTTCCTCCAGGGGAATGGACACCAAATTGGCGCCATAGGAACGAAAGGCGTTCATCACGCCCACAAAGCTGGGGTTCTCCACCAGAACGGTGTCCCCTTCATTGACAAAGAGCTTGGCGGTCAAATCCGCGCATTGCTGGCCGCCGGAGAGGATGAGCGCCTCGTTGTCCGCAAAATCCAGCTGTTCCTTATCCATTAAGTGTTTTTTCAGGCTATTGACAAAGGGTGGGTAGCCCTCGGAGATACCATAGCCCAAAACGGATTTGGATTGGTTGGTGAAGGCCTCCTGCGCCACTTGCAGCATCAGCTCCTTGGGAAAACCGGCGGGATCTGGCGCGCCGCCGCCCAGAGAAATCATGCCGGGCTGCCCGGCCATTTTTAACAGCTCCCTGATGATGGACGCCTGGGCGCCTTCCATACGGGTTGATAAACGGTAATTCATACGCCATACCCCACTTTCTACAAGAATGGATATACCATAAAAGCCCAAAGCCCGCAAGACAAGCGGCGTAAAATCAAGCCCTCGCTTGACAGGACAGGCTGGCCTTTGTATAGTTTGAGCGATGGCGCTCAATAAAACCCGCGGTTTTCTACCAATATATACAAGCACATGCAATGGACCCTGGACACCGCCAAAAGGTTGGCAGATGAGGAGGATAAAAATGACCAAGAACCAAAAGCTATTGACCTGGGTGACCCAGATGGAAGCCCTGTGCAAGCCCGAAAGCGTGGTCTGGTGTGATGGCAGCAAGGAGGAATATGACCGGCTGATGCAGGGAATGGTGGACTCCAAAATGGCCATCCGCTTAAACCCGGACAAGCGGCCGGACTCCTACCTTTTCCGCAGCCATCCCTCCGACGTCGCCCGCCTGGAGGACCGCACCTTTATCGCGTCAGAAACAAAAGAAGAGGCCGGCCCCACCAACAACTGGCGCGACCCCAAGGAGCTTAAAGCCACCTTAACCGCCCAGTTTTCAGGCTGTATGCGGGGGCGCACCATGTATGTGGTGCCCTTTGTGATGGGGCCTTTGAACTCACCCTTCTCCGTGGTGGGCGTTGAATTGACGG
>CAYOOZ010000052.1:0-2154 GCA_964405705.1 uncultured Christensenella sp. | reverse complement strand
CCGCATGGGCACAGCGGCCCTTTTAATGCTGGGAGCGGACGGGGATTTTGTGCCCTGCCTGCACTCCGTAGGCGCGCCGCTTGAGCCCGGGCAGACGGACGTCGCCTGGCCCTGCGCGCCCATTGAGCAAAAATACATCGCCCACTTCCCCAAGGACCGCTCCATCTGGTCCTATGGCTCTGGCTATGGCGGCAACGCGCTTTTGGGCAAGAAGTGCCTGGCGCTGCGCATCGCCTCTGTCATCGCCCGGGATGAGGGCTGGCAGGCAGAGCATATGCTGATTTTGGGCCTCACCAACCAAAAGGGCCAAAAGACCTATATCACCGCCGCCTTCCCCTCCGCCTGCGGCAAGACCAACCTGGCCATGCTGGTGCCCACCCTGCCCGGCTACAAGGTGGAAACCATCGGCGATGACATCGCCTGGCTGCGCTACGGGGAGGACGGCCGGCTTTATGCCATCAACCCCGAAGCCGGTTTCTTCGGCGTGGCGCCCGGCACCTCCTACAAGACCAACCCCAACGCCATGGAAACCATCAAGAGCAACACCCTGTTTACAAACGTTGCGCTGACAGACGACGGCGATGTGTGGTGGGAAGGCAAGGACGGCGAGGTGCCCGCGCACCTGATCGACTGGCAGGGCCGCGAGTGGACGCCCGAAACCACCACCCCGGCCTCCCATCCCAATGCCCGTTTTACCGCCCCTGCCAGCCAGTGCCCGGTCATTTCCCCGCAGTGGGAGGATCCCCAGGGCGTGCCCATCTCCGCCATTCTGGTGGGCGGCCGCAGGGCGCGCGTGGTGCCGCTGGTGGCCGAAGCCAGGGAATGGGCCGAGGGCGTGTTCAAGGGGGCCATCATGGGCTCTGAGATTACTGCCGCGGTGATTTCTGACAAGCTGGGCCAGGTACGGCGCGATCCCTTCGCCATGCTGCCCTTTGCCGGCTATCACATGGGCGATTACCTGGCGCATTGGCTGTCCGTTGGCGAAGCCGCCCAGGATGCCTCCAAGCTGCCCCGCATTTATGCGGTCAACTGGTTCCTGAAGGACGACAAGGGCCACTTCATCTGGCCGGGCTTTGGCGACAACGTGCGCGTGCTCAAGTGGGTCATGCAAAGGGTGCTGGGCGAGGCCGATGCGGTGGATACCCCGTTGGGCAATATGCCCCGGCCGGAAGACCTTGACCTGAGCGGGCTTGGCGAGGTGAACCTGGATGAGCTTCTGAAGGTGGATCGGGACGCTTGGCTGGCCGAGGCCGAAGGCATCCGCGCCTACTTTGATACCTTTGGATCCCGCATGCCCAAGGCGCTGTACCGCTGCCTGGATGACCTGGTCGCCCGGCTCAAGGCATAAGAACCATCCAATTGATCCGGCAGCGGATGCTGCCGGCATTCTGATCCCAGCCACCAAGGAACGAAACCGCGCAATAGCATTGCTATTCCCATGGGTTTGTTCCTTGGTGGTTGCTCAAATCCACCGGCAATCAAAAGCGTGATCGAATCATTGATCGCCCTCATTCTTAACACCAGGAGAAAAACCGCATGGAATATCGCATTTCTGAGCGAATGAAGGTTGCCCGGGGCTCCATCATCCGGGATCTGCTCAAGCTGGCCAGCGAGCCGGGGATGATTTCCTTTGGCGGCGGCGCCCCTTCCCCTGGAACCTTCCCGGTGGAGGAGCTGACCCGGCTGATGGTGCAGCAGATGCAGACCAATGCCAAAATCTTGCTGTCCTACGGGATCTCCGAGGGCTATCCCCCCTTTCGGCAGACGGCGCGTGCCTACCTGGAGGAACATGAACAGCTGGATTTGAAGGATGACACGCTGTACATCCTCTCCGGTGGTCAGCAGTGTGCCGACCTGGTGGCCAAGACCCTGGTCAACGAGGGGGACACCGTTATCACCGAGGAACCTTCGTTTGTCGGCTGCATGAATGCCTTCCGCTCCTATGGGGCGAAACTCAAAGGCGTCCCCATCCTGCCCGACGGGGTGGACCTTGCCGCCCTGGAGGAAGCGTTCAAAAGCGAGAAGAAGATCAGCTTTTTTTACACCATCCCCACCTTTCAAAACCCCACCGGCTACACGATGTCCCTGGAAAAGCGGCGGGCGGTGTATGCCCTGGCGCAGCGCTATCAGGTGATGATCTTTGAAGACAATCCC
>CAYOOZ010000051.1:6207-12566 GCA_964405705.1 uncultured Christensenella sp. | reverse complement strand
TGCTGTCCACCGCGCCGCGCACCTCGGAATTGCCCAGTTTGGACTTGGTCTGCCCTTCAAACTGCGGCTCACGCAGCTTGACGGAGACAACGGCCGCCAAGCTTTCGCGCACGTCCTCACCGCGCAGGTTGCTGTCCGCGTCCTTCAGGATTTTATAGCGCCGGCCATAGTCGTTGATGCAGCGGGTAAGCGCGGCATAAAAACCAACCAGGTGCGTGCCGCCCTCCGGCGTACGCACGTTGTTGGCGAAGGCGAAGGTGTTCTCCTGGTAGGAGTCGTTGTATTGCATCGCGACCTCCACCGCGATGTCGTTCTTGATGCCCTCGATATAAATGGGATCCGGGAAGATGGCGGTGCGGTTTTTATTGATATATTTGACAAACTCGATGATGCCGCCCTCGAAGTGGTAGCTTTTGTGTTCCACCGGGTCCTCGCGCTCATCGCTGATGTCGATGCGGATGCCCTTGTTGAGGAAGGCCATCTCGCGCATACGGCTGCGCAGGATGTCAAAGCGGAAGCTGGTCCCTTCCTCAAAGATGCCGTCAGGGTTGGCTTCGCTCTTGATGTCCGGCCAGAAGCGCACCGTGGTGCCGGTGCGGTCGGTTTCCCCGATGACGTGCAGGTCATTCAAAATTTTGCCGCGCTGATAGGCCTGGTGGTGGATCTTGCCGTCCTGGTGCACAAAGACTTCCATGTGCGAGGAGAGGGCGTTGACAACCGACGCGCCTACGCCATGCAGGCCGCCGGATACCTTGTAGCCCTCACCGCCAAACTTGCCGCCCGCGTGCAAGACCGTCAGACAGACCTCCACCGCGGGGCGCTTGAGCTTGGGATGCAGGCCAATGGGGAAGCCGCGGCCGTCATCCTGCACGCTGATGGAGCCATCTTTGTACAAGCGCACCTTGATGTGGCTGCAATAGCCCGCCAGGGCCTCGTCAATGGAGTTGTCAACAATTTCATAGACCAGATGATGAAGGCCGTTGACATCGGTGGAGCCAATGTACATGCCGGGGCGCTTGCGAACTGCCTCCAGCCCTTCCAGCACCTGGATTTGTTTTTCATCGTAGGCCTTGTCCACATGGGTGGCCATGGACGTGATGTCTTGGTGGATCTCGTTGGACATTTTACTACCTCATTCCTGTTGATGGAGGGCAAAATTATTGCCCTCCTTCTTCCTTAGTAGTATAGCATAAAACGGTTAAAAATGGAAGGGAAAACGCCCCTTGAAACGAACAAATAATGCGCTGGTTTCCATTGATTTTCCTTGTGATTTTGCCATTTCCCAGTTCTTGTGTTTTCTGGTCAAAGGGATTGCCGGAAAATGGCGCAAAAAAAGCGCCGGGAGGCGCATTTGGGACTGGCCCTTAGAACTTATTCAAATGGCTGCTCCGTTGTCTCTGGCAGCGGCTCATAGGGCACAAAGGGCTGGATGGCGCCTACCCCCTCAACATAGGGCGCAAGCGTAAACTTGGTGTCATTTTGCACCAGTTCCAGGGTTTTTCTTGCCTCTTCCCCCGAAATAAACACGGGCTGGTAGTTGTTGTGGTCATGGGCGCCAGAGGGCGAGACCGGAATCAAATTGATTTGATGGCCCTGGTATTGCCCCTTGGTATCAAAGCTCAATTCCACGCGTGCAATCAGGGCGCGGTCTGCCCGCTTGCCCGGCCGCCTCAAGATATCCAGGCGGTGGTTGCCGCCAAAGGAGAAATTGCCCAGGGAATACACAACGCTGGCGCTTCCAATGCGGTCCATGCCCTGCACCACGTGGGGGTGGTGGCCGATGACCAGGTGGGCGCCGTTATTGACCAGCCAGGTGGCCATGCTCTGCTGGGCCTTGTTGCGGGTGAAGGAATACTCCGTGCCGTCGTGCACCACGCCGATGATGACCTGACAGCCAGCATCCTTAAGCCCCTGCAAGGAGGCCGCAAACCTTGTTTTTTCACGGTAGAAAAAGGAATGCACTGAGCCGATAAAGCCGATTTTGATACCGTTTTTTTCAAAGATATAGGTGAGGTCCTGGGCATCGTTGCTGCCAAAATAGGAAATGCCCTGCTGCTTTAATGCCTCAATCGTGCTGTCCATCCCGGGGCGGCCATAGTCCAGCATGTGGTTGTTTCCCAAAAAGGCCACCTCAATGTTGCCCAATGGCAGAATCCGGGCGAACTCGGTGGGCGCGCGGAAAAGGTAGTTCTTTTTGGCTTTGTTGATGGCTTTGTCGTAGAAAACATTTTCCAGGTTGACGATGGTCAGGTCATCCCTGGCAAAAAAATCACGCATGTTGAGGGAGGGGTACTCAAGGCCCTGCGCGCGCACGGTGGACACAAAGGAATAATCCCGTTCCCACAAATTATCGGCGCTGCCCAAGGTGCAATCCCCTGTGAAGGTGAGGGTAATCACCTCCCCCTCGTCCATCACCGTAGCCAGGGCTGGATACAGCAAAAAAACAAGGAGGGCAGCCAGGAAAAGCGGCTTCAGGCGGCTCAAAGTGCGCGTAATCATGGGCAAAATTCTAACAAATCAGGACTATTAAGTCAATCCAGAAGAAGGCTTGACAAGCCAGGCCCAGCTGATTATGATTCTTTCAAACCTGTGAGGGAGACGAGTACCCGGAGGTGCCTGAACAAAGAGAGCCGCTGATTGGTGAAAAGCGGTGCAGGGCGACCGGCGAATGGACTTCTGAGGGCTGTCCGATGGCCAAAGCCGGTAGGAACAGACGGGATACACACCCGTTATCATGGTGTCATACGTGTCGGCGTATGGAGAGAGTGGGCCAATTGGCCAAATTGAGTGGTACCGCGGATAACACCGCCTCAAGCAAATGCTTGGGGCGGTTTTTCTGTCAGACCAGCCGACAGGAAGCAAAGACCAAGACCCAAAAACGAAAGGAGACCCAACATGAAACGCTTCACATCCCTTCTGGTCACCCTGTGCCTGGTTCTGTCCCTTCCCCTGATTGCCCTGTCTGAGAATAAGACCGTGAAAATTGGCATTGCCCAGTTTGCCAACCACCCTTCCCTGGATAACTGCCGGGACGGCTTCCTCCTGGGACTAAAAGAGGCTGGCTTTGTTGAGGGAGAAAACCTGCAGGTGGACTTCCAAAACGCCAATGGAGACATGGGCACAGCGGCCTTAATCGCAGCAAGTTTTGTCAACAATGGCATGGACTTGATTTGCGCCATCGCCACCCCCATGGCCACCACCGCTGTGAACACGGCGGATGGGAAGATCCCGGTGATCTTCACCGCTGTCTCAGCGCCTGTTGAGGCCGGCATCGCCTATTTAGACCGCCCCTTTGACGGCAACGCCACAGGCACCAGTGACCTCATTCCCGTGCGCGATCAGTTGAAGCTCATCCGCGAGCTGCAGCCGGAAGCCACCAAAATCGGCCTTCTTTACACGGTGGGCGAAGTCAACAGTCAGGTACAGGCCGGGCTGTACAAGGAAGCCGCCAGCGAATTTGGCTTTGAAATCATTGAGAGCACTGTCACCACTGGGGCAGACATCCCCCTGGCCCTGCCCGCCTTGATTGAAAAGGTGGACTGCATCAGCATGCTGACAGACAACACGGTGGTCCAGCACCTGGACCTGGTATTGGATCAGACAGATGCCAAGAAGCTGCCCGTTTATGGCAGTGAGATTGAACAGGTGAAAAACGGCTGTGTGGCGACGGTAGGCATTGACTATGTCCAATTGGGCCGTCAGACCGGTCAGATGGCTGCCCGTGTCTTAAACGGCGAATCGGCTGACAGCATCCCCTTTGAAGTCTTAAACGAGTTTGCCCTGTACTATAGCCAGGAAGTGCTGAACAATTTAGGTCTGAGCCTGCCTGAGAGCCTGGCAGACAGAATCAATGAGGTTTCTACCCTCAACTAAGCCTTCTCCCTGAAAGGAGCCCTGCGCTATGCCTGACGCCCTGTTATCCTTCATGAATTCCCTCCCCGCAACGGCGGAACAGGGGCTGATTTATGCCCTCATGGCCATGGGCGTCATGATTACCTACCTTATTCTGGATTTCCCGGATTTGACCGTTGACGGCTCCTTCCCCCTGGGGGGAGCCGTCAGCGCCTCCTTAATCTTAAGGGGCACGGACCCCGTTTTGGCCCTATTGATCGCTACGCTGTGCGGGATGTTGGCCGGCTTGCTCACCGGCCTCATCCATGTTCGTTTAAAGGTGCGCGCGCTGTTCTCCGGCATCATCATGATGACGGCCCTGTACTCCATCAACCTGCGCATCACAGGTGGTGGGTCGCTCTTGTCCATCCCACGACAGAGCGTGACCCTGTTTCGCAACAACGCTGTTGCGAACATGCTGCCGGACGGTTTCACCGTTTTATTGATTGCTCTTGTCCTGGTGCTGATGACCAAGTTCCTCCTGGATTGGCTGCTTAAAACACGCTTTGGCCTGCTCCTGCGCGCGACCGGGGACAATGAGCGCGTGGTAACTGCCCTGGCGCGGGATTCCGGGAGCATGAAGATCATGGGCCTGGTGCTGGCCAATGGGCTGGTGGCGCTTTCAGGGGCTGTCCTGTGCCAGCAGCAGCGCCTATTTGACCTCTCCATGGGCACAGGAGCCATGGTCTTGGCGCTGGCCTCTGTCATCATTGGCACCAACCTGTTTCGCCGCACAGAAAAGCTGCGCGCAACCACCAAGGTCATCATCGGCTCCCTGTTGTACAAGGCCTCCTACAGCCTGGCCATCTCCCTTGGCCTAAAGCCCGGCGACATGAAGCTGGTGACAGCACTGTTGTTTTTGGGTATCCTGTCCACCCATCTATTCAAAAAGAAGGAGGCCAGAGGAGATGCTTGAAATATCCAACCTGCGCAAGGTTTATAACCCGGGCACGGTGCGCGAGCTCTGCCTGTTTGAGGATTTCAGCTTGAAGGTGCCCAAGGGGCAGTTTGTGTCCATCATCGGCTCCAACGGCTCTGGCAAAACCAGCCTGTTAAACCTCATCTGCGGCTCCATCACAGCGGATAAAGGCCATATCCGGATTGACGAGAAGGACATCACCCGCATGCCCGAATTCAAGCGCCTAAAGCGCATTGGCCGCATTCACCAGAACCCGGCCATGGGCACCTGCGCCAACCTGAGTATCCTTGAGAACCTGTCCTTAGCGGACAACAAGGCCAGGCGGATGAACCTGCTGCCCGGCATAGAGCGCAAGCAAATCCAGCGGTTTAAGGACATGCTGTCCCCCCTGGGCCTGGGCCTTGAAAACATGATGGAGGCCAAGTGTGGAGCCCTTTCAGGCGGGCAGCGCCAATCCCTGGCCATGGTAATGAGTGTTATGACGCCCATTGATTTCTTGATTTTGGACGAGCACACAGCCGCTTTGGACCCCAAGACCAGCGACCTGATCATGGGCTTAACAAAACAAGTGGTGGAAGGCAAGCAGTTAACCGCCCTGATGGTGACCCACAACCTGCGCCACGCGATTGAATATGGGGACAGGCTGATCATGATGCACCAAGGCGGCGTGGTGCTGGACAAGTCCGGCCAGGAGAAAGAAGACACCAAGTTGGAGGATGTGCTGGACCTGTTCACCCAGATTAGCATTGAGCTTGGAAACTGATTGCAAAATGGACAAAGCGCGTTATGATGTTGTTGCCATGAAACTGTGCAAGAGGAGCCAAGCCAATTGATTCGTATAAACAACCTTGCAGTCCTCCCGGGGCAGGATGAAAACGCCGCGTTAGCGATGGCGCTTAAAAAGCTGGGTCTGAACATAGGTCAGGTCCATTCATACCGCGTTTGCAAAAAGAGCATCGACGCCAGGGACAAGGCGCGCGTGCGTCTGATTTATTCATTGGATATCCAGGTCAATGGAGATGAGGACAGGCTGATTCAGCGCTTTTCCAAATTGGGCTTAAGCAAGTCGCCAGAGCGCATCCCGTTTTCTGTTGAACAATCAAAAATGACTTCCAGGCCTGTGGTCGTTGGCCTGGGGCCCTGCGGACTTTTTGCTGCCCTTGCCCTGGCCATGGCTGGGCTCTCCCCCATCGCGCTGGAGCGAGGCAAGCCAGTCAATTTGCGGGGGCAGAGCGTCAATGCCCTGTCCAGCGGGGGAATCTTGGACACAGAAAGCAATTTTCAGTTTGGCGAGGGCGGCGCAGGCGCGTTTTCGGACGGCAAACTGACCACCGGCATTAAGGACCCGCTGATTCGCGATGTATTGGAGCTGCTTGTACGCTTTGGCGCACCGGAGAACTTATTGTATGAACAAAGGCCGCACATTGGCACGGATAAATTGCCCAAGGTGGTCAGCAGCATCCGCCAGGAGATTGAGCGCCTGGGCGGCAGCGTGCTGTTTGATACGAAACTGACAGGATTATTGATAGAGGACGGCCAGGTTCGCGGG
>CAYOOZ010000051.1:0-6197 GCA_964405705.1 uncultured Christensenella sp. | reverse complement strand
TGATTCTGGCCATCGGGCACTCTGCCAGGGACACGCAGCAGGCCTTATACAAGGCGGGCATGCAGCTCAACCCCAAGCCCTTTTCCATCGGCGTTCGCATTGAGCACCCCCAGGCTTTGATTAATCAAGCCCAGTATGGCGAGGCAGCCAGCCTGCTCCCCCCGGCTGAATACCACCTCGCCCATCGCCTAAAGGATGGGCGGGGCGCGTATTCCTTTTGTATGTGCCCGGGCGGCAGGGTGCTGCCCGCGGCCAGCGAGCATGGCCAGGTCTGCGTCAACGGCATGAGCAACTCCAGGCGGGATTTTAATAATGCCAACGCTGCCCTGCTGGTGGAAGTCAGGGTGGAGGACTATATGAAAGACAACAACCCCTTGAGCGGCTTTGAATACCAGCGGCATTTTGAGCGCTTGGCCTATAACCTTGGCGGGGGTGGATACAAGGCGCCTTATCAATTGGTATCTGATTTTATACAGGACACAAGGTCCTCTGCGCCTGGCAACGTCCTGCCAAGCTATCGCCCAGGGGTGACGCCTGCTCACTTAAAAGAAGCTTTACCGGATTTTGTCGCAAACGGGCTTAAAGAAGCGCTGCCAGCCTTTGACCGGAAGGTGCACGGTTTCTTGTTAAAGGATGCCGTCCTAACCGGGGTAGAGACGCGCTCCTCCTGCCCGGTGCAGGCTTATCGGGATGAGACCTATCAATCCAACATCAAGGGGCTCTTCCCGGCCGGGGAAGGCGCTGGGCGGGCCGGGGGAATCATGTCCTCCGCCGTGGACGGCCTGCGCGTGGCCAAGGCGCTCCTGGAGCTTGTTTCTGAAATGAGGGTATAATTCCCAAAAATGATAGAAGAAAGGTCTTGTAGCCTTGAGCGCGCAACAGAGGAAGAACAGAAAAAAGGACAACCAACGATTTCAGGAAACTCTGTACCGCATCCTTCGGTTTCTCTTGTTGCCCGTGTTCACCGCTTTGTTTCAGGCCAAGGTTGAAAAAGGGCCTATGACGGATACCCCTGTCATCGTCGTTGCCAACCATGTATCGGACTATGACTTTATTTACCCGGCCAAGGTGATGAAAGCGCCCCTGAGCTTTGTGGTGGGCGAGGGCTTGCTGCGTAAGAAGTGGTTAAGAAAACTGCTCGTGGATGGCTTGGGCTGCATTCCCAAACAGAAGGCCTCAAAGGACGCAACGACCACAGTGGCCATTTACAGGCGGTTGAAACAAGGAAGAAATGTCTGCATCTTTGTGGAGGGGAATACCACCTTTAGTGGGGTGACCGGGCCCTTCCCTGAGGCGACTGGCAAACTCTTTGGACTGGTGGACGCCGGCCTCATAACCCTTCGGATCAAAGGCGGGTATTTCCTTAAGCCCCGCTGGGGCCGTGGGCTGCGCCGGGGAAAAACCGCATGCAGGGTGGTTGCGACCTATTCCAAAGAACAATTAAAGGCCATGAGCGCCAGTGACATCAACGGCTTGCTTGCAAAAGACCTGTATGAGGATGCCTATGACCGCCAGGAGAAGGCGCCTGAGCGTTATAAAAGCCGATTTCGGGCAGAGGGCCTGGAGCACGCTTTGTACCTGTGCCCCAAGTGCCACGCTCAAAACAGCCTTCTGGGGGTTCAAAGCGAGCTTGTTTGCACCTCCTGCAAAGCTAAGGCCGAGTTTACGGAAACCGGGCACATCCGTGGGGACTTCCCTTATTCCACGGTCCGGGATTGGCTGGCCTGGCAAAAGGAAGAACTGAAAAGAAACACTGCCAGCGAAGGCAGCGTATTTTTGCTCAAGGATAGCCATCAAACCTTGTTTTACAAGACCTTGAACGATGAAATGGAGCCCAAGGCCGAAGGCGTCATGCAAATGGACAGTAAAAAGCTGATGATTGGAGATTTTTTCCTGCCAATTCATGAAATCGCCGGGCTTGAAATCTACCGCAAGAATGTGATTCAATTCTCTACAAGAGACGGACGATATTTTCAGACCGACAAACAAAAAGGCTTCAACGCGCTGAAGTATCGCGACCTTTATGAAATCTTGAAAGCAGGTGACTGAAATGGATTTTTCAAGTGCCAACCATGGGCTTTGGGACATCTTTGTCTGGGGCGGCATTATCGCGGCCCTGCTGCTCCTGTCCAACATCTTAACCCGAAAGGTCGCCTTCATCAGAAAAAGCCTGATGCCAGTGGCAGCCCTGGCGGGTTTTATCCTCCTGGCCTTAAGGTCAACAGGCATTCTCAAATTCCCAACTGAGATACTGGAGATGGTGACCTATCACAGCATCGCCATTGGCTTTATTGCCATGTCGCTTCGGACCACCAAAACCGAGGTCAAGGGCAAGTTTGCCTTTCAGTCCGGTGCCTTAATTGTATCCACCTATCTGGTGCAGGCCATCATCGGGCTTGCCATCTCCGCTCTTTTGTACTTCACCATCATGCCCACGCTTTTCCCGGCCTCTGGCATCCTTTTGCCCATGGCTTTTGGACAGGGGCCTGGGCAAGCTAATAACGTGGGCAGCACCTATGAAGCCCTGGGCTTCTTAGGCGGGCGTTCCTTTGGCTTGTCTTTGGCTGCTGTGGGCTATTTGGTCGCTTGCGTGGTGGGCATCTGGTTTACCAGGAAGGTGCTTAAAAAGCGCGGCATCACGGAAACCGACACCAAGGTGGTCTCCGGCTCCACGGTGACAGAAGCCTTCCAGGACGCCAATGAGGTGCCCTTGTCTGAATCCATGGACCGGCTGTCCATCCAGTTGGCCCTCATCATGATTACCTACTTTTTGACCTTTTTGGTCACCCATTTGATTACAAAGGGCATTGTGGCTGTGGCCCCAGGCGCTGGCAACACCCTGACACCCCTGTTCTGGGGATTTAACTTTATCACTGGCTCCCTGGTGGCCATGGGCACCAGGGCGGTGCTGGCCAAGCTGCGCAAGAGCGGGCTGATGCAAAGGCAGTATCAAAACAACTATCTCCTAAACCGTGTATCCGGCCTGGCCTTTGATCTGATGATTGTCGCGGGCATTGCCTCCATTGACATCTATGACATGAAGGGGCTGATCCTGCCCTTTGTCCTGATGTCCATCGCAGGAGCTGTCCTAACCTATATCTACCTAAAATGGGTGGTGGCCCGCCTCTCCCCCGATTATGCGGATGAAAGCTTCATCGCCATGTATGGCATGCTGACTGGCACCATTTCCTCAGGCATCCTTCCCCTTCGCCAAATTGACCCGGAGTTTAAAACCCCGGCTTCTGATCAATTGGTGGTGGGCAGCGGCACGGGCATCATCTTTGGCGCGCCTATGCTGATCCTTATTGGCATCGCGCCCAATTCCACACCCATGCTGCTGTTGACCATCGCCTTGTGCGCGGTCTATCTCTTAGGATTGCTCTATTTTATTGTCGGGAAGGATCTGCCCTTCTTCAAGAAAAAGAAAAGCTGAATGCACCTCAATTCTCAAACCCGTCCTGTGTAAATTTTCACTGAAAACATGAAACTTTGGTTGATCTGGATTCTTTGTTATCATTTTTGTCCTTTATTTGCATCTGTCTTGCATTATCATGCAATCGGGAGTAAACTGAACAGAAGTACAGCCAGGTGATGGGCCTCTGGCGGCACAAGAATACAGGAGGGATGTTATACATGAAGAAATTGTTCGCGCTCGCTCTTGCTCTGCTGCTGATTCTACCGACCTTTGCGCTGGGTGAGGGTTTTGCCGGCAAAATTGTTATCGGCATCTTCGAACCGGCCTCTGGCGACAATGCCGCTGGCGGCAAACAGGAAACCCTGGGCATGTATTATGCCAACTCCCTGGTCAACACCGTTGAACTGGATGGCAAGCTCTATCAGGTGGAGGTCACCGAGGTGGACAACCAGACCTCCGCTGACAAGGCGCCTGCCGCCGCACAGACCCTGGTGAGCCGCAATGTCAACGTCGTGCTGGGCACCTATGGCTCCGGCGCGTCCATGGCCGCGGCCCCCATCTTTGAGGCAGCCGGCGTGCCCGCCATTGGCGCATCCTGCACCAACCCGGGCGTCACCCTGGGCTCCCCGCTGTATTGGCGCGTGTGCTACACCGATGACTTCCAGGGCGATGTGCTGGCCAACTTCGCGTTTAATGACCTGGGCGTCAAAACGGCCTACACCCTTAACATGCTGGGTGAGGACTATGGCGCGGGCCTGGTCAACTATTTCTCCAAGGCCTTTGAAAAGCTGGGCGGCAAGGTCGTCGCTGACACCTTCACCGAAGGCACCTCCGACTTCTCCGCCTACCTGCAAAACGCGGTGAACGCAGGCGCGGGCGTCATCTTCTCCCCCTCCTCCACCACCTATGCCTCCCTCATGTTAGGCCAGGCCGCCAGCATGAACCTGGAGATCCCCTTTGTCGCAGGCGACACCTGGGCCTCCTCTGTGGTGCTGGAAGCAGTGCAAAACACCAAGCTGAAGGTTTACTTCTCTGACTTTTATGATGAGAGCGACAAGGAAGCCACCCAGGTTTCCAAGGACTTTGTGACCGGCTTCAAAGCCTGGCTCAACGAGAACCCCCAGAACCTGACCAACAACGGCGGCAACGACATCATCGCCGCGGTCTCCGCCCTGGGCTATGACGCCTACATGACGGCCATTGAAGCCATCAAACTGACCAAGACCGGCGCTGCCGCTGAGATCATTGAGGCCCTGCCCGCGGTTGAGTATGAGGGCGTGACCGGCAAGATCGTGTTTGATGAGAACGGCGACGCCAAAAAGGACATCGCTTACATCAAGATTGCTGATACAATGGCCTTAAACTACATCTTTGTCACCACGACCACCATCAAATAAAATCCATTCATGATTTCTTGACAAGGGGCGCTGCTTTGGGCTTTCAAGCTAAGCGTAGCGCCCCTTGTCCATCAGACAGGAGGGGCCAAAACGGTGGAATTGCTTGAGCGATTTTTCCTGGCCGGGGTTTCAGTGGGCGGCCAATATGCCTTGATTGCGATTGGCTATACCATGGTGTATGGCATCTTGCGCTTGATCAACTTCGCGCACGGGGATATTTTTACCGTGGCAGGTTTTTTTATGGTGTACATGAACGCTACCATGCCGCTATATATCTCTATCCCCCTGACCATCATCCTCACCGTCCTACTGGGCTTTTCGGTGGAACGGGCGGCCTACAAGCCGCTGCGGGACGCGCCCCGTATGTCCATCATGATTTCCGCCATTGGAATGAGCTACCTTTTGCAAAACCTGATGTGGTATGTCACCGGCGGGCTGGCCAAGCAATACCCTGTCATTCCCTTTATCTCTGACTCCATCACTGTCTGGGTGGCCACCACCAAGATCGTCACCCTGGTAACCCCTGTGTTGACTATTGTATTGGTCATCCTCTTGCAGCAGTTGATTCACCACACCAAATTGGGCATGGCCATGCGCGCGGTGAGCCGGGACTTTGAGACAGCCAAGCTCATGGGCATTCAAATCAACAGCGTCATATCGGCAACCTTCATCATCGGCTCCTTTTTGGCCGCCGTGGGCTCTTTGCTTTATTTCAGCAATTATGCCACTGTGACGCCCACTGTGGGGGCGATGCCGGGGCTGAAAGCCTTTGTGGCTGCGGTGTTTGGCGGCATTGGCTCAGTGCCCGGCGCTGTTATTGGCGCTTTTCTCATTGGCATCAGCGAAAACATCATCAAGGCCCTGGGCTATTCCACTTTCTCCGACGCCTTCACCTTTGCGCTGTTGATTTTTATCCTTCTGGCAAAACCAACAGGCTTGTTTGGTGAAAAGACCATCGACAAGGTGTAAGGAGGAGACGATGAAAACAAACAAGCTATCCTGGATGATTGCCCTTGTATTGCTGATATTGCTGTTTGCTGGGCTATATATTTTAGAGCAATACTTGCCGCCCTCCACCATGCTCTTCACCATTCTAAAAAAGAGCGTGATTTACGCGTTGATCGCGGTGTCCATGAACCTGCTCAACGGCTTTACGGGGCTTTTTTCACTGGGGCAGGCCGGGTTTATGGTGATTGGCGCGTATACCTATGCCATCCTGACCATTCCGGTCAACCTGCGCGGGATGATTTACCAGTATTATGACGGGGGCATCATCCAATTTGCGCTGCCCGCCGTCTTGGGCATCCTGGCTGCTGGTGTAGTCGCCGGCATCTTTGCCTACCTGGTGGGCTTTTTCTATATTTATATTTGGATCATTGGGATTA
>CAYOOZ010000050.1:8675-12662 GCA_964405705.1 uncultured Christensenella sp. | reverse complement strand
AAGCTTCCCAAGTTCTTGGGCAAGCCGGAGCCGGAGATCGCCCTTTTGGCCATGCAGAAGGCCGGTTGCAAACCTGAGGAAACCGTGCTCATCGGGGATAGAATCTATACCGACATTGCCTGTGGCAAAAAGGCCGGTGTCACCACCGTCCTGGTGTTCAGTGGGGAAACCACAAGGGAAATTTGGGAGAAAAGCGAGATTAGGCCCGATTTTGCAGTTGACAGCGTGGGGGATTTGCTCAATTTAATCTGAGGCATCGGGTATATTCTATTTACAAAATCTATGTTCCTGAAAGGAAGGCAAGTATGAAGTGGGAAGGCAGGCGCAAAAGCAGCAACGTCAATGACCAGCGTGGCCAAAGCGGCGGTGGCGGCGGCCGGATGGCCGTGGGCGGAGGCCTGGGCATTGTGGGCATCGTCGTTGTCATCCTGTTTAGCCTCTTGGGTGGCGGGGACTTAGGCGGCATCCTGGGTGATTTGGGGGCCGGTCCCACGCAGCCCCAGACGCAGAATCAGGGCACTTATGTGGAGAGTGAGCAGGAAAAGGAGCTTATGGGCTTTCTCTCCGTGGCATTGGCAGACATTGAGGACACCTGGGGGACCATCCTGCCCCGGGACGCCAAGGTGCAATACCGGGAGCCTGAATTGACCATCTACACCCAAAGGGTCAACACGGTTTGCGGCATGGCGGATTCGGGCGTAGGCCCCTTTTATTGCCCGGGCGATCAGACCATCTATCTGGATTTGAGCTTTCATGACACCTTGACCCGCAAATACGGTGCCAAGGAAGGCGATTATGCCATGGTCTATGTCATTGCCCATGAGGCAGGCCACCATGTGCAGACCCTGCTGGGTGTCACCCAGCAGTTAAATGAGCTGCGCCAGCGCGTGGCGCGGGGCAGCATGAGCCAGACAGAGTTCAACCGCTACAGCGTCGCCTTTGAGCTCCAGGCCGATTACTTGGCCGGCGTAGTCGCCAGGTTCATGCAGGAGCGTGGCTATCTGGACCGGGGCGATTTGTCAGAGGCCATGAGCGCCGCGGCCGGGGTGGGGGATGACGCCATTCAGCGGCGCGCCCAGGGCTATGTGGACCCGGACACCTTCAACCATGGCACCAGCGCCCAGCGGCAGGAATGGTTCCGCCGCGGCTATGAGTCTGGCGACCTGTCCGAAATGGACACCTTTTCCGCCCTATGAAAAAAGGCAGGCAAGCCATCATCCTTGTCCTTCTGGCCCTCCTTTTGATGCCAGTCCTGGCGGAGGATGCGCCCAAAACCCAACAAAGTGAGGTAATCCCCATGTATGAAAAACCCAGCCTGGAGGACATCCGGCAAAAATTGACCCCCTTGCAGTACCACGTCACCCAGGAGGCCGGCACCGAGCGCCCCTTCACCCATGAATATCACGAGCTCAATGAGCCGGGCATCTATGTGGATATTGTGACGGGCGAACCCCTGTTTTCCTCAAAAGACAAGTACCACAGCTCCTGTGGCTGGCCTTCGTTTCAAGACGCCATCGCAGAGGAAGTGATTGTCGAAAAGGAGGATTTGTCCTTTGGCCGCCGCCGCACCGAGGTGCGCAGCCGCTCCGGGGACAGCCACCTGGGCCATGTCTTTGAAAATGACCCGGAATCCCCCAATGGCACCCGCTACTGCATCAACGGCGCCTCCCTGCGCTTTGTGCCCAAGGCCCAGATGGAGGAGGAAGGCTACGGCTACCTCTTGGACCAGGTAGAGTAGGGATTTAATCATTAAAAAGCACCGCGTGGGCGACTAAACCCGCGCGGTGCTTTCTGTCTTGTCAGCCTTTATTCGTTGATTTTAAAGACGCTGTCAAAGGCGGCCTTGGCTTCCTTCGCCCTTTCATAGGGCACATAGATGCGGTAGGACTCAAACAGGTCGCCAGCTGCCAAGGTAAAGCCGCTGCCCAAATTGGCCAGGGCGTTAAAGGGGATGTCCGTCGCCCCAAAGGCCAGTTGCAGGGCATTGCGCAGGCGGCCTGGCAGGATGCCGATGAAGATCGGGTCATCCATCAAAAGGGGTGTGCCCTTATCGCCGCATTCCGCGCAGGTCTCCTCCTTTGATTCCTTGCGGCAATTGGCGCAGTAATACAGGCCCTCGGCGCTGGCCTCCTCATCCTTTATCTCGATTTTTTCGTCCTCTGTTGGCTTGATGCGCACCAGCACATCCAGGATGGCCTGGCCCTCCTCATCCCTTTTGGTAAAGCGCGGGTGGGTGTAGCGCTCCAAAAGCAGCAAATAGCCCTCTGTGTCCAGATCAGGTTCCCGGCCGGCCGCCCCCAGGCTTTCAAACACCAATTCATCCGCGTGGTAGATGTCCGGCTCCTGGCCCTTGATCCAGCCCACCCAGAAGCTCATCGGGGGGAAGTCCAATTTGTCAAAGCCGGGGGGCACACTGGCGCCCTTTTGGAGGAACATCCCCACCCAGTATTCAAAGGGCGCGCCTTCCTTGATGCGCATGAGCCCAACGGGGCTTTTGGCCTCCGGGAAGCGCTCCAAAAAGGCATCTTCCGCCTGGCTTTCCAATTGGTCAAAGCGCCGGTTGTCAAACCAGCTGTGCCAGATGGAGGCAAAGGAGCCGTCCACCCTGTCCTTCTCGCCGTACTGAATGCCCACAAAGCTGCACTCCATCGTCACTTCGCTATAAGCCTTGATCAGGTCTGCCATATGCTCTCCCTTGCCGTTATCCGGCGATTTCGTCAATTTTGCGCAGTTCTTCAGGGCTAAAGGGGGCGCCCTCCTGGGCTTTGGCGCAGTCAATGATCTGGGACAATTTGGATGCCCCAATGATGACAGAGGCGGTCACCTCATCCCTGTGCAGCCAGGAGATGGCCATCTGGGCCAGGGTCTGCCCGCGCTGCTGGGCCAATTCGTTTAAGGCCCTGATTTTATCAAGCAGGCTTTCTGTCACGTCCTTGGTCTGCAAAAAGACGCTGCTCCCCGCCGCCCGGGAGTCCTCCGGGATGCCGTTTAAATAGCGCCCGGTCAAAAGCCCCTGCGCCAAGGGGGAGAAGGGGATGGCGCCCACGCCCAGTTCACGCAGGCTGTCATAAAGGCCTTGTTCTGGCCGCCGGTCAAAGATGTTGTAGCGCGGCTGGTGGATCAGGCAGTGGATGCCCTCATCCTTTAGGAGTTTGACCGCCTGCTTGGTGCGCTCCGGCCCATAGTTGGACAGGCCCACATACAGCGCCTTGCCCTGCCTCACAGCGCTCACCAGGGCGGACATGGTTTCTTCCAGTGGCGTTTTCTCATCCGGCCTGTGGGAGTAGAAGATGTCCACATAGGATAAGCCCATGCGAACAAGGCTTTGGTCCAGACTGGCCAGCATCTGCTTGCGGCTGCCCCATTCGCCATAGGGGCCTTCCCACATGTGGTAGCCTGACTTGGTGGAGATGATTAATTCATCTCGGTAAGCCTTCAGGTCTTCCTTGAGCACCCGCCCAAAGGTGATTTCAGCGCTCCCAGGGACAGGGCCATAGTTGTTGGCCAGGTCAAAATGTGTGATGCCTAGGTCAAAAGCGCCCAAAAGCATCTCCTGGCTGTTGCTGTGGGGGAAAAGGCTGCCAAAGTTGTGCCAGAGCCCCAGGGAGACATAGGGCAACTTCAGCCCGCTTTTGCCCACGCGCTTGTACTGCATGCTCTCATAGCGTGACGCCTTGGCTTGATACATGGTTTTCTCCTTTTGATGGATTTGTTCTTCTATCGCCAGTATACCACCAAAACGGGTATATTCAACGAAAAGCGGTTTGGGGGAAGATGTCATGAAGTTTGTTTCCTGGAATGTCAACGGGTTTCGCGCGGTGTTGCAAAAGGGCTTTGATGAGGCGTTTATCGCCCTTGACGCTGATTTTTTCTGCTTGCAGGAAACCAAAATGCAGCCCGGCCAGGCGGATTTTGCCCCCGAAGGCTACCACATCTATTTTCACAGCGCGCAGCGCAAAGGGTATTCGGGCACCGCGGTGTTTGCCA
>CAYOOZ010000050.1:0-8665 GCA_964405705.1 uncultured Christensenella sp. | reverse complement strand
GCTATGAGGATTTTTGGCATTCCGCCGTTAAAAAGGGCTATTCGGGCACGGCTGTCTTCTCAAGGGTGGAGCCCCTGTCCATCACCTATGGCCTCTCAGGCGAGCACCATGACGAGGGCAGGGTCATCACCATGGAGTTTGAGAATTTTTTTCTGGTCAACGCCTATGTTCCCAATGCCCAGCCGGAATTGGTCCGCATTGGCTATCGGGAGGAGTTTGAGGACGCCATGCGTGCCCACCTAATAACCCTGGACGCCAAAAAGCCGGTCATCTACTGCGGGGACTTAAACGTCGCCCATCAGGAGATTGACTTAAAATATCCCAGGCAAAACCGCGGCCAGCCCGGGTTTTCCGATCAGGAGCGGGCCAAGCTCAACATCCTCTTCGCATCCGGTTTTACCGACAGCTTCCGCCACCTCTACCCGGACAAGAAGGAGGCCTACACCTGGTGGAGCTACCGCAGCAACGCGAGGGCCAATAACGCCGGCTGGCGGATTGATTACTTCCTGGTATCCAACCGCATCGCGGACAAAATCAAAGCCGCGGGCATCGAAAACCAGGTCTTTGGCTCAGACCACTGCCCGGTAACCTTGGAAATTGATATCTGACGTAACAAACGCAAAACCCCGGCAGGAACGCGCCTGCCGGGGTTTGATCTTTTAGTGACTTAGTCTTCCCAACGCCGGGCCAAATCGTTGATTTGCTTGGCGAATTTTTCTTTGAGCTTGTTGGACAGCCCGCCGCTGCGGTTGACCAGGTTGCTCAGGCGGTTTATGGCTTCCAAAAGGGCATTGCTGCGGCGCACGGCCTTTTCCTGCTTGCCCTTTTTCTTTTGGGCCAAAACGCGGTTGCCGGTCAAGACCTGGGCATCGGTTAAAAGGTTCCAGCTGTCCCCGGAATAGGGCACAAAGGTGGAATGGCCCTGGTCTTTAAGCAGGCTTTCAAAGTGCAGCGCCACTGCTTCCTCCCCATGGGCGATGATGACCCTTTGGGGCTTGGGGGAGATATGGTTTACCCAGTTGAGCAGCCCGTCCCTGTCCGCGTGCCCGCTGATGGCATGCAAGGCGCGAACTTCCGCGTTCACGCTCACCGTCTCGTTAAACAGCCTCACGGACTTGGCCCCGTCATACAATTGCCTGCCCAGTGTGCCGACACTCTGGTATCCCACAAACAGGATGGTGGCCTCGCTTTTCCATAGGTTGTGCTTTAGGTGGTGGCGGATTCGGCCGGCCTCGGCCATGCCGGAGGCCGAGATAATCACGCAGGGGCGTTTTTCAAAGTTGATCTGTTTGCTTTCCTCTGCCGTCACGCACAGGGTGAGGTCGGGGAAGGTGATGGGGTTGCGCCCCTGCTGCAATAATTCTCGCATCTCCTGGTCAAAATTGGCGTGGTCCGCTTCCCTAAAAATCTGGGTGGCCTTGATGGCCAGGGGGCTGTCCATATAGACCGGGAAGCCGTCATGCCCCTTGACCAGGCCGCGCTCCTTGATTTCGCGCAAGAAATAAAGCACTTCCTGGGAGCGGCCCACCGCGAAGGAAGGGATGACCACATTACCGCCCCGGTCAAAGGTGGTCTGCAGCACATTGGTCAGATCGGCGATATAGTCCGGCCGCTCGCCGTGCAGGCGATCGCCATAGGTGGATTCCATGACCACATAGTCGGCGCTTTGCGGGTAATGCGGGTCATTGATGATGGGCTGGTTGATGTTGCCAATGTCGCCGGAGAAGACGATGGTTTTTTGAACCCCGTCCTCATCTAGGGTCATGCTCACGCTGGCGGAGCCCAGCAGGTGGCCCGCGTCAATGAAGGAAATAACGCAGCCTGGGAGGATTTCACGCTGATCGTTGTAGTTTAGGGCGGAGAAGAGGTTTAAGGCGTTTTCCGCGTCCAATTGGGTGTAGATGGGCTCCACCAGCGGCTGGCCGGAGCGCTCTGCCTTGCGGTTTTGCCACTCGGCCTCTGATTCCTGGATGTGGGCGGAGTCCCGCAGCATGATGTCGCAGAGCATATGGGTGGCCGGCGTCGCGTGGATGGTGCCAGAAAAGCCGTGCTTGACCAGGGCCGGGATCATGCCGGAGTGGTCAATGTGCGCGTGGGTCAGGACCACGGCATCCACCTGGGAGGGGTTGATGGGCAAGTCCTGGTTGACATAGGTGTCCCGCCCCTGCTCCATACCGCAGTCAATCAGCACATGGCGGCCCTTGATTGTGACCAAAAACTTGCTGCCGGTGACCTCGCGCGCCGCGCCTAAAAACAAAACTTCCATAGGTCCTCCTTGTTGAAAATTGTCCCTACTTAATGTTTGCCAGTGTGGCTTCTTTCTTTTCCTGCTCAACGTACATCTGGTAGAGGTGCCAGTACAGCCCCTTTTTGCGCAGCAATTCCTCATGGCTGCCGGATTCTTCCAGGCCCTTGTCTGTCAGCACCCAGATGACGTCCGCGTTTTTAATCGTGGTGAGCCTGTGGGCAATGGTCAGGGTGGTGCGCCCCTTGGTCAATTCCTCCAGGGAGGTCTGCACCAGCATCTCCGACTCATTGTCAAGGGCGCTGGTCGCCTCATCCAATAGCAGGATGGGCGGATCCTTTAAAAAGACGCGGGCGATGGACAGGCGCTGCTTTTGCCCGCCGGACAATTTGACCCCGCGCTCGCCCACATAGGTATTATATCCATTGGGCAGGCTGATGATAAACTCATGCGCCCCGGCCAATTTGGCGGCTTTTGTAACTTCCTCTTGGGAAGCCCCGGGTTTGCCATAGGCGATGTTTTCAAACACCGTGCCGGAGAAGAGGTAGACATCCTGCTGCACCATGCCGATGTTGCCCCGGAGTGATTTTAAGGTTAAATCCCGCACATCCTGTCCGTCTATCAGGACCCGACCCTCTGTCACATCATAAAAGCGGGGGATGAGGTTGCACAAGGTGGTCTTGCCGGAGCCAGAGGGCCCCACCAGGGCCACGTTTTGCCCTGAGGGCACATGCAGGCTGACCTGGCTTAGCACCTTGCTGCCCTCGTCATATTGAAAGGAGACCTGGTCCAAGGTGATGTCGCCCTTGACATCCTTTAAGGGCTTGGCGTTCTTTTTATCCTTGATTTCAAGGGGCGCGTCCAGGATCTCAAAATACCGGGCGATGCCCGTCATCCCGCGCTGGAACTGCTCCATAAACTCCACCAAGCGGGTGACAGTGGCCAGGAGCAGGTTGATATAGAGCAGGTAGGAGGCAAACTGCCCCGCTGTTAATTCCCCCCTGGCGAGGAAGACAGCGCCCAGCACCAGGACCAAGAGGTTCATGGCCCCGTTTAGGAGCCTGGTGGTGGAGTGGAAGGCGGCCATCACCTTGTACTGCTTTTTCTTTAAGAACAAAAAGGTCTGGTTGCCGGTTTCAAACTTGCTTTTCTCCATCTCCTCATTGGCAAAGGACTGCACAACGCGCATACCCAGCAGGCTGTCCTCCGTCTGCGCGTTGATTTCGCCCAGTTGGTGGCGGGCGGCCGCGAAGGTTTCCCGCATTTTGCCATTAAACAAAAAGATGGAGATCAGCATCAAGGGCAGGCAGAGGAAGATAATCAGGGTCAAGGTCAGGTTCATCCCCGAGAGGACGATGAAGGTAACCGTGAGGTTGATGGCCGCGATGAGGAATTCCTCCGGGCAGTGGTGGGCAAACTCCGTCACCTCAAACAAATCGCTGGTGATGCGCGCCATAATCTGGCCGATTTTGGTGTCCGAATAATAGGAGAAGGACAATTGCGCCAGGTGGGAGAAAAGGTTGCTGCGCATGTCCCGTTCAATGTGGGCACCCATGATGTGCCCCTGGGACTGCATAAAAAAGCGGCTGCCCGCCTCCAAGAGCAATAAGCCCAGATAAAACAGGCCCAGCTTTAACACCAGGTCAGTCGTGATGTTCTGAATGCCTGTAAAGGCCAGGTCGGTAATCTGCCCCACCAAAAGGGGAAAGATGAGGGCGCAGCCTGTGGTTAAAGCGGAAAAAAACAGGTCCATGGCCAGGGTGCCCAGGTAAGGCCTGTAATAAGGGACAAAGCGCCGAAACAGGCCTTTGTGCTTTGGTGAACTCTTGGTCATTTGCTCTCCTTGAACATTCAGGGCGAAATCTGCATCAGGCTGAAGTTGCCGGGCAATTCACCTGATATGGGGGTGATGAGGAAGGCCGCGTCCTCCGTCAACAGCGCGTACACGGGGCCTGTGGGCGTTTGCGCCACACTTAAGGGATAGCCCAATAGCGTCCTTTGCGCGGAGAGGAAGGTCAGGCTTTTATCCATGATTTTGGGCGCGGCGGAGGCCGGGCGGATGCCAAACACCTGCGCGTTTTCCCCCTGCAAGTGCACTTTTCTGGCCTGGTAGGTGTGGTAGCTGGTGTCCTCCACCTGGCCAATCGCGAAGTTTTCCGGCAGAGGCAGGGGCGCGCCAAAGGCATTGGTGAGGGCCTGGGCGTCCTGGCTTCTAAGGCTTTGCATGGGGGAGAGGGGAAGGGTCGCCATTTCCACCACAAACTGCGTATCCTTGCCCTCCTCCGTGGAGTCCAACAGGACGGCCACCACATAAAACGCGCCAATGAATACAATGGCCAGCGCGAAGGAGAAAATCCGGTTGAGTATCTTCATCTTTGTCCTTGTTTACTTAAGCAGGGCGCGAACTTCGTCGCCCAAGAGCTTGTGCAGTTCCCCCACCTGGCCATTGGCGTACTCGTAAAAAACGCGGTAAAAGGCCTTGGCCAGGACAGTGGCCTCCTCCTGATTTAAATAGGGGCTTTGGAAGATGTTGGTGATGATGTCATTCGCCGGCGCGGACAGGTATTTTTGCAGGCTGCCCCGCAGGGAGATGCCAAAAACCCGGGGCGCGTGGCTGTTGTCGCTGATGACAAAAATCTGCATGTAGTCCCGGGATAAATCCTCCAGGTACTCCTTTAGAAACTGGGTCTTGTTGTCCGTGATTTCCAGGCATTTTTGCAGCCTGGGCTCATCAAACAGCTCCCGGGCCATTGCCCGCTGCTCCTTTGGCTCATGCTTTTCCGGGTGCTCAAAGGCGTGCAGGAGGTAGGATTTGATGGTTGAAAAATCAATCTTGGCCGGGTTGCGCTCATGCCATCGCCCGTGCAGGAGCAGTTTGCGCTGGATCACTAAATCCTCAGGCGCAAGGGCTTCCGCCGCTAAAAGCACCTGGTAGCGGTCCTTGGGGTCAGTTAAGGTATCCAATAAAAACAGCAGCTCATCCAGGCTTTTGCCCGAAAGCTCCAAGGCGGGGGTTTTCTTTGAAAATAAACGCATTTTTCCTCCGATTTTCCTTCCCTGTCTCGTGTTAGTTTATCACGCTCGCCTGCTCTTGACAATTCCAGGGCCCGGATGCATAATGGGACTGTGCCAGGTTGGCACAGGGGTGCTAGCTTTTTGCCGGCTGAGATCGGGCTTCGCCCGGGACCCTTGAACCTGATCCGGATAATGCCGGCGGAGGGATGGTTTTTTTAATTCAACCGCTTGTGTTATCGCCAAGCGGTATTTTTTATTTTTAGGGAGGAACATATGACCGTTACCAGCAAGACCAGCCTTCAAACCCGCAAGATGCTGGAGAGCGCTATCCTTATTGGTATCGCGCTTGTCCTCAACGAATTTGCCACCTTCAAAGCGCCCTGGGCCTTTGGCGGCAGCATCACACTGGGCAGCATGCTGCCCCTGGTCCTGATTGCCTGGCGCTGGGGCACAGGCCAGGGCTTGTTCAGCGCTTTTGTCTTTGCCCTTTTGCAAATGTTCATCGGCTTTAAAAACGTCACCTACGGACAAAATGTGCTGCAAATGTTCTTCATCGCCTTTTTGGACTACATCCTGGCCTACACCGTGGTCGGCCTGGCTGCCATCTTCAAAAAGAAGGGCGGCAACCACCTGTTGAGCCTGGCCTCCGGCATTGTCTTGGTCTGTGCGCTGCGCTTCATCTGCCACTTTTTCTCCGGCTGGCTCATCTGGGACGCGCTCTGGCCCAACGCCCAGGGGCTCACAGGCGTGGTCTACTCCCTGATTTACAACGGCGGCTATATGCTGCCTGAAACCGTCATCGCGGTGGCCATTGCCCTCCTCCTCTTTATGCCCTTAAAGCGTTTCTGGCTGGGCGAGGACATTAAAAGAGCATAATTGCCCCTCAGCCCCTGCCCGCCTTCACTGGCGGGCTTTTTGTTTGCGCTGCCTTTTGGCGCGTGCTATACTTTGTTTATGGAGAAGGATGTAGCAAAGGAAACCCAATCCCATTTGGGCCACCGTGAGCGCTTGCGCGAGCGGTTTCTTTCCGTTGGCATCTCCGGCTTTGCGCCGCATGAGGCGCTGGAATTGCTCCTGACCTACGCCATCCCCAGGCAGGATGTCAAGCCCTTGGCCCACCTGCTCATCCAGCACTTTGGCGGGCTCAACGGCGTCCTGGAAGCCCGGGCGGAGGAGTTGACGGCTGTGCCCGGCATTGGCGCAAGCTCGGCTGTGCTCATCTCCCTGGTGCTGCCGTTGTTTCGGCTCTATCAGAGAAACCAGCAGGAGGATGCCCAGGCGCCGGTTGACACCAGCAGCCTGATTGCCCGCTGTCAGGCCCTCATGATGGGGGAGAGGGTGGAGCATTTCTATGTCCTCTCCATTGACGCCAAGGGCCGCTTTATCAGCAGCCATCAGATCTCCAGCGGGGATGAGGGGGAAACCGCGGTCTACCCGCGGTTGATTGCCAGGGAGCTTTTGCGCATTGGGGCCGCCGCCTGCGTTTTGGCGCACAACCACCCCTCAGGCGACCCGATGCCCTCCCGTGCGGATATCCAGCTTACCGGGGCCTTGAAAGACATCTTGTTGCCCCTGTCCATCACCTTAAAGGACCACATCATCATCTCCGGGGCCAAAGCTTTTAGCTTCAAGTCCCAGGGACTGATTGATTGACAACACGGAGGAAAACCATGTCAGGAAGAGGCGGTTGTGGTTGCCTGGGCTTTATTTTTAAGTTAATTTTCTGGGTGCTGGCCATGGGCATTGTGGCCTACCTGATTTTGTTTGGATATTTATTGTTAAAGGAGCACACCCTCTCCCGCCCGGGCAGCTATGAGGCCATAGTGGTCTTGGGCGCCCAGGTCAACCCGGATGGCCAGCCCAGCGTGCAATTGCAGTGGCGCCTTGAAAAGACACTGGAGATGTATCGCGCTTCACCCAAGCCCATTGTGGTCACCGGCGCGCGCGGGGAGAACGAGCCGGCCACAGAAGCCTCCATCATGAAGGCCTGGCTTGTGCAAAAGGGTGTGCCCGACAGCATGATTTTTATGGACGAGACCTCCATGAACACCAAGGAAAACATCCAAAACGCCATGAAAATCTTGCCCCAGGGCATGATGGACATCCTGATTGTCACCAGCGATTATCATCTCCCCCGGGCAATGCAGATCGCCCGGGACCTGGGGCTCAACCCTTCTGGCGCCGCCAGCCCGATCAAACAGGAATACTGGTTAAAAAACCATGCCCGGGAAACCCTGGCATGGGGGAAATATATCTTGCAGAAGTTTGTACCCCTGCCCTAAACCTTGTCCTTCATCTCATGGGCGATGCAGCGGGTTAAAAGCTGCCGGCGTTCCGTAAGGTCGCCCAAGGCCCACATGAGTTTGGTCACCGCGGCCTCTGTTGTCATGTCATGCGCCCCATAAATGCCCAGGTTTTGAAACCCGCGGCCGACTTCATAGATGTTGAAGTCGGCTTTTTCGTACAGGCATTGGGTGGTGACCAGGGTAATGAGGCCCTGCTCGCTGATGTGCTGTAAGCCCTCAATCAGGTTGCGCCTGATGTAGTGCAGCCCACCCAAGCCAAAGGCCTCCAGCACCAGGCCTTTATAGCCGGCATTGACGATGTAGTTGAGAATCTCCGGGTCCGTCCCCGGCATCATTTTCAATAAAAACACCCGCGAATCCAGCTTCAATGGTTCCTTCACCCTCACCTCCTTGCAAACGCTCTCCTGCGTTTTAAGGTGCAGGCCGTCCGCGTCAAACACGCCCACGGGCGCCAAATTGATGGAGTCAAAGGCGTCAAAGCCCAGGGTGCGCATTTTCACTGCCCTGGTGCCGTAAATCACCTTGTGGTGAAAGCTGATAAAAACCCCGGGCCTTTTGGAGAGGGCCATGGCAAAGGCCTCCCGCAGGTTGCCTGGCGCGTCAGATTGCGGGTGGGTCAAGGGCAATTGGGACCCGGTGAACACGACAGGGATCTCAAGCCCCTGAAGCATAAAGGACAGGGCAGAGGCCGTGTAGGCCATGGTGTCCGTGCCATGGGTGATGACGATGCCGTCCGCCTCCCCCTTGACCTCAT
The DNA here is from genome assembly GCA_964405705.1 of uncultured Christensenella sp. Lineage (GTDB taxonomy): Bacteria > Bacillota > Clostridia > Christensenellales > Aristaeellaceae > UBA6115. The sequence goes on along the minus strand of CAYOOZ010000050.1, from coordinate 345 downwards.
CAACCGCCTGGGCCAGTTGCTGCCACGCGACAGCGCGCTCGATCACCACTACGCGCTGATCACCATCTTCGAGGTGATGGACGTCACCAGCCGCGCCGGTGACGACAGCGGCGGTCTTGCCGGGCCAGACCAGGACGGCGATGCCGAAGATGACGGAGATCAGGCCGCCGGCGAGGAGCGCGATGCGCATCCCCTTGGCGACGGGGGTGAAAGTGGAAGTGGTCATGTGTCGAGACCTCGTCTTGTCGGAGCCGGCGAGCACGGTTGTGCTCAGTCGAAATTAATCTAGTCACTCCGGTCGGTGGGTGAAGCCGGATTGTGCAGGTCAGGCGGTGACGGCCGTCA
>CAYOOZ010000049.1:0-12741 GCA_964405705.1 uncultured Christensenella sp. | reverse complement strand
CGAATAATATACCACGCACCCCGCTCCGAAGTCAAGCGCTTTTTTTGAAAGATTTAATTTTTCATATGACCATTTTTATAAGGGCGCATAAAATCCATAAAATCCGATTATAAATAGACAAATTCTGTTTACACAGCGCGGAAAATATGGTAATAATTTGTCTAATGAACAAGCGCTTCAAAGAGGGTGTATATATTAAAGGAGGCGGACAGTGAGACGAGCGAGAGACATCCTGGTGTTAGCCTCTTTGCTTTGCCTGGCGCTGATTTTCCCAGCGTCGGGTGAAGCAGTGCCTATTGGCAGTGGGAGCATCGCTGTCACGGTTGTGATGGATGACCCATCAAGTCCCGGGATCATGGTGCCCGCTGCCGGCCTATGGGTGGCATTGCACCCCGCCCTGGACTGGGATAAGGTCATCTATACGCAAACGGACACCAACGGCCAGATAACCTTTTCTGATTTGGATGACGGCTTGACCTGCGTTTATTTGCCCAAGAAAGAGGATCTTGTCATTGAAGGGCTGATTGCGTCCTATGATACGCCTTACTTTTGGGACAACCTGATTTATGATGAGGACCCACGCTTTTTAACCATCAACGCAAAGGAGCGGGTGAGGCAGGTAAAGTACAGCCTGCACGCGAAGCGGAACGATGGAACCACATCCGTCCGCATCCAAAAATCCTTTTATCCGTATCACTACTACAATGAAGGGAATATGTTTTCAATCCCCGCCCAGCGTGATTTGATGGTGTTTTCAGGCCCGCAGGTCACAGGCGTTGAGTTTATTTTAGCGCGACAATCGTTTTTGGATCAAACGATTGATTATTTTCAAAATGACGGAACCTTTTCCGCAGTGCAAGACACGGCCTTGGTATTTGTTACGGATGAAAACGGACAGTTTCTCATCGAAAACCTGCCCATCCCGACTGATTTTCAAACCAATTATTACTTAATAGAGACCAAGCCCGCCCCGGGCGCTGTGTTGCCGGAGTATAATAATGTCCCCCTTGGATGGCTGCAGGAAGGCATAATCAACACCCAGTACACCGGCGCGCTCATCAATACGCCGGGATATTTTGCGGCGGCAATCCAAAAAGTGGATGAAGAGGGCAAGCTCCTTTTAGGCGGCGAATTTATTGTATACAAGAGGAACGCGGCAGGCCAGGAGGAGTACCTGGCCTACCGGCGGCCACTGGAATTTAGCAGCCCTGCCATCTCCTATTACACCAGCGATCAAAGCAAGGCCTATGTCTTCCAGTCCTCCAACATGCGCTTTATTTTTGAAAACGAATCAACCCCAAGCAGCTTCCTCATCCCCGGCCTCTCCACAGGAACAACCTACTATCTTCGCGAGCTGACGCCGCCAGCCGGCTACCTGATTGCCCCTGATTTACAAATAGATGAGAGCATGGCCTGGGTGAGCTGGGACTCAAAAACGGCCATCCCGCTCATCAATCAGCGAGATATGGGGGCTGTGAAGGTTCAAAAGGTGGTAAGGCGGTATTATAATCCTGTTGTCTGGGAGGACCGCCCTTTAAGCAGCGTGGACTTTGTATTGAGAAAGACCGAGGCGGATGGCTATCGCTTCCTGGTTTCAGGCGGAAATGACGGCAAAACACCCGTTTTTGGCGAGATCATTCCAGCTGCGACCTATATGGATACCTTGGCTGGCGCGCCACAAGACACCTGGACGACCGTCCTTTGTGACTGGGCTTTACAAAAAGTGTTTACAACCTCTGCAAAATATGGGGAGTTTGGCATTTCTGGCTTACCGGCTGGCCAATATACGCTAATGGAAATCAAAACGCCTGCCGGCTACCTGCTGGACTGGGACAATCACCAGACAGACTTTGAAATCATAGAAAACCAAGCGGCGCCAGAGCTGTTCATCGTCAATTCTCAGCTGCCTGATGTCATGGTTTTTGAAAAAATCGGGGAACCGGAGGGCGTTCTCCTGCCGGGCGTCGGTTTCCAGATCGGCTATCGCTCCTGGGGTACTGACTCTATCTATCCCAAGGATCATTTCCTCACCAGTCTGCCGGACAGCGCGGGGGGCGGCTATGTTTTCTCAGACGACCCCGCCTTGACTCCTATTGTCATCTACACCGATGAAGATGGCCGCATTGCCCTAAAAGACCTGCCGGATTACCCCGTGCAAGGGCGGTCTGGCAATTATTTTATCAGGGAAGTAAAACCAGCGGAAGGATATGCCATCAAGCCAGGCATGGCAGATACTTTCTTTACCCCCACCTGGGAACCCACCACCACCATCACAAACTATCAGCTTGGCGAGGTAGCGCTCCAGTTGCGTTCCATAAAGACTTTAGACGGCGTGCGGACCAAGACCCCTTTTACCTTTGAATTGTTGCATGAGGGCAAGGTGATTGCCACTGCCAACAATGATGAAAGCGGCTTGATCCAGTTTGATGAAATCTGGCTGACCCCTTATGAGGGGATGAAGCTGACCCTGCGCGAGCAAATTCCCGCGATCAGCGAAGGCATCCGATATGATTTGTCGGAATACACTTCCCAAGTGAAATTTGATACCGCTGGCACCTTGACCCTGCCCGCCATCACCACCCGGCAAAGCTCAGGGCCTGATATTGTTGGGGCTGTTGCTGTTGCCTGGATGTTCCTGGGCGAATTGGACCCGGAGTTTCATAACGAAACGGACCTGACCTCCCATGTGGGCATCAAAGCCTGGTCCGGCGGCTCTGCCCCGCGCCCTCAAGTCACCTTCCAGTTGCTGCGCGATGGGGAACCCTATCTTGCGCCTGTTACCTTAGATGGCAAGACAGACACCCTGGGTGAATCATCCCCCTGGGAGTTTACCTGGAAGGACCTGCCCGCCGCCAGCTATACTTTAAAGGTGGATCAAGAAGGAAAGCGGTCTTTGGAGCGAACGGCCTACACCTATTCTGTAAAAGAAATCAACCCGCCAGAGGGCTACACCGCCTCTGTTGTTAAGGACGAAAACAGCACCACCATCACCAATACCAAGCCCGACCTTCCCCCTCCTGTCACCTACCCCACCATCAAGGTGCCGCTCACCGCCAAAAAGGTGCTGCAAAACGGCAGATTGACAGACGGCCAGTTCACCTTTGAGCTGCGGGACGCGACTGGCAAAGTGATCTCGGAGGTCACCAATCAAAGGGACGGCACCATTGTCTTCAAGGAGCGCACCTTTAGCCGGGAGGTGACCAACTACCTCTATACCATCCGGGAAAAGCCAGGCAGCGAGCGCGGCTATACCTATGACACCAGCGTGTATACCGTCAGAATCACAACCAGGGCGGTTGGGAACGCGCTTACAGCCACGGTTGATATTCAAAAAGACGGGGTGCCAACGGCGGCGGGCATCGTATTTACCAATAAAGCGCCCCTCCCCAAGACGGGAGACAGCGCCATGCAGATGATCCTGTCCTTGCTTCTCCTGGCCCTTCCCTTGGGCGGCCTGGCTATGCGGATAAGCAGAAAGAAAAGGTAGGCCCGAACTTATTTAGAATGGCGTTTAGTGTTGCACCGGCAGCACATGAACCGGGATTTGAGAAAGCGCTGTAAGCTCCCGATGCCTGTGCTCAAAGAAATAAGTGAAGCCCTCGCACAGGCGGTTGAGGCCTGGCGAGTCCAGGATGCCGGTCTGCCGCTCCCGGCGGCAGCCGCCCCGGCAAAGGTAAAGCCAGGCGCAGTTTTGACACGCGGGCGGCAGGGGTATGGAGGAGGACAAAAACGCCTGCATGCGCGCAGAGCGAGCAAGCTGAGCGAGCGAAGCCGTATGCAGGTTGCCCAGGCGCCATTCGTCCAGGGCGTAAAAATCGCAGGGGTAGACCTCTCCCCCGCTTTCCACCACAAAATTGGGCGAGCAGCCGTCCATAAGGCCGCAGGCGCTGGGCGCGAATCCGCGGATCATGGCAATCCAGTTGTCAAACAGCTCGATGCTGACATAACGATTCGCCTGATAATCCGCCGCGTATAGGTCAAACAGCGCCACCAGAAAACGACCATAGGCCAGGGCAGAAGGCGCAAAAGGCCCGCCCTCCCCCAAAGCCGGCAAACAGGGGATGAACTGCAAATAGCCATGGCGGCGCAAGGACAAATAGACCTCTTCTGGCCTTTCCGCCAGCTCCTTTGTCACCACGCAGAGGATGTTGTAGGGGATGCCCTGTTCCTGAAGCTTTGTGAGACCAGAAAGCACCTGGTCATAGGTGGGGTGGCCGTCAGGCGTTTTCCGGGCGCTGTCATGCAGCTCCCTCGTGCCATCCAGGGAAACCCCCAGCAGGAAATTGCCCGCTTTGAGCACCTTGAACAGGCCCTCATCAAGCGCATAGCCGTTGGTCTGCAGGGAATAGGAGACTTTGAGCTTTTTTATATTCTGCCTGGAAACCTCCTTTAGCCAGGCCTGATAAAAGGCGGCTCCTGGCAGCGTGGGCTCCCCGCCCTGGAACACAAAATGCAGCTCACCCTGGGCAAAAGCCAGCGCGCGGCTGATGAGAACGCGGGCTGTGTCCTGTGACATGAACCCATTATCACCGTCCGCGCGGTGGCTGACTTCGTCCAGGTAAAAGCAATAATCACAGCGCAGGTTGCACGCGCTGGATGCCGGTTTGATCAGAAGTGTGAGGGGCGGCAACGCGGTTTAGAGGAGGCAGCGCAGGGCAAGGGCGATGCCGCCATTTGCAATTTGCCCCTCAGTCAGGTACAGCCGCAGGCCATCTTCCTCCACCTGGAAAGCCACTGGGGAATGATCCGCCAGGGATTGAATCTCCCGGGGCTTAAAGTCAAGGGGCAGGAGCAGGTTTTGGGGCAGGGGCTCCTTTTCCTCATGCAGGAAGGTGAGGTAGTTGCAGTTTTTATCTTCATTGCGGGTGAGTGCAACCTCCAAGCTTGTGCCTTCCAAGCCATCAGCTTCACAGGTGTAGGGCGCTATGGGGACGGTGTCATAGACAGCCTCGCCGTTTTGCTTTAGCCACTCGCCCAGGCCCCTGGCGCTTTCAACGCCGCGCCGCGGCAGGCGGCCATCCGGCTGCGCGCCCAGGTTTAAGGCCAGGTTGCCGCCCTTGGCCACGACCTGCATGAGGAGATAGACCAACCGCCTGGGGCTCTTGTAATCATCGTCATAGCGGTAGGAAAAGGATTGGCCGATGGTCAGGCAGCTTTCCCACGGTACGCCCAGGGGGCTGTCTGGAATGGTCTGCTCCGGGGTGATATAGTTTTCATAGGGGCCGCCCACTGTGCGGTCCGCAATGAGCAGGCTGGGGTTAATCTTGCGCGCCTTTTGCGCCAATTCACCCATGCGGATGTCCTGGCCCAGTTGCGGGCGGACCTGGCCTCCGTCCAGCCAGAGGCCGTCAATGGGGCCCAAATCCTCCACCAGCTCCATCAATTGGGCTTGGTCAAACTGAACAAACTGCTCCCAGAGCTCCTTATTTTCAGAGGGGGTGTAGGTGGGATGGCGGTGATGGCCAATGGGCAATTTCTGGTCAGGCGCCCAATACCAGGGGCAATGCCAGTCCGGCTTTGAAAAATAGGCCAGAATGGCGATGTTCTTTTCCCGGAAGGCGTCAAAGAGCACCTTGGCGATGTTGGCATTGGGGTTTTTATGGTAGGGGCAGTCCGGGGAGGTGATTTTATAGTCGCTGTACTTGCTGTCATACATACAAAAACCATCGTGGTGCTTGGTGGTGAACACAAAATAGCGAAAGCCGCAATCAGACGCGAAATCCGCCCAATCCTTTGGGTCAAAGCGCACGGGGTTAAAGGATTTGTTCAGGCCAAAATAGGTCTCGCGCAATTGCTCCCCATCCCCTGCCCAGGCGCAGTCCACCCGGGACCAGGAGGCATCCTCATCCACCAGGGGCCAGGACTCAAACACACCGATCTGGGAATAGATACCCCAGTGCACCATGAAGCCGATTTTCTGCTTTTGGAACCAGGCCAGGCTCTCTAAAACCTCTGGCTCCTTTGGCGCGACATAATAATCCGCCTCGCTGTGCTGGATGACATCCCCACGGGGCTTTTGCTTCTTTTCTTTCCTGGCCATAGTATCCTCCAAAAAATTTATTCGATATGGTTCGCCTTACATGTCCTTGCAGAAGGAATCCTGCGGGAAGCCGTCCTTTTCATAGCGCTTATCCTGCCCAAAGCCCAGGACACCAGCGCCGCAGCTGTCCGCCGCCTTTTGGGTGAAGCGAGAAAACCAGTCTTCCATTTGCTGATCCAGGGCGCTGACCAGATCGGGGGGGGCTAAGGGCAGGCGATTGTCCTCCTCATTTGGATCCTCCCCCAGGTGAAAGAGCAGGTCTGGGCCTGATGGATAGCGCTTGATGTATTTCCAGTCCCCTGAAATCATCATGCGGGTATCCCCGTACTCATCATACAAGTAGGCTTGGCGGTTGAAGGCCGCGTCCTCCCCATACAGGTGGGGTAAAAAGCTTTTCCCTGGCAGGCTTATGTCTGTTTGCTCAAGTCCCGCTAAGGACAGGATGGTCGGGAACCAGTCATACCCGCCAATGACGGCCTGGGACAGTTGGCCGGGCTTGATTTTATCGGGATAGCGCACAATGAAGGGCACTTTGACCGAGCTTTCATACATATTAAAGGGAAGGGTGCCATTTCCCTTGCCCCAGATGCCGTGGTGGCCGCAGTTAAAGCCATTGTCGGAGGTGAACACCACCAGGGTATTTTCCAGCAGGCCCTCTTCCTCCAAGGTTTGGACAATCTGCCCCACGCCCTCATCCATGGCGGTGGTGGCGGCAAAATACCCTTCCAGCATCTTTTGACGCGGGTCCGCGAACTGGTCATAGGGGACCTGGTCGGGGTGCTTGGGGAGGACAGGACAGGATGAAAAGGCGCTGTCCTTGTACAGGTCTGTATACTCCCTTGGGTGGCTGTCCACCCAGGGGGTGTGTGGGGCCGTGTAGCCCACCTGCAGGTAAAAGGGTTTATCGGTATCTTTTCGGCTTTTGATATAGCCGCAGGCGTCCTTGGTGATGGCGTGGGTGAGGTAATCTGGCTCCGTAACCAGCTCACCATCTTTTATCATAGGGGCGTTAAAATACCACCCGCCGCCCCTTTGATGGACATACCAGTGGGAGAAGCCCTGCTGGGGGGTCTGGCTGTCGCCCAGGTGCCATTTGCCAGAAAGCGCGCAGTCATATCCAGCCTCGCTCAAGTGCTCTGTATAGCCCTTTATGCCCTCTAAGTAGGTGATGGCCTGGTCGGTATCGCTGTTGACATTGCCTTTTCTAATCCAATCTGAAACACCGTGGCGGGAGGGCATCATGCCGGTGAGCAGGCTGGCCCGCGCCGGGGAGCACACCGGGGAGGCGCAGTAAAAACGCCGCAGCTGCATGCCCTCTTGGGCCAGGCGGTCGATATGGGGGGTGATGGCGTCCTGGTTGCCCTCACAGCCCAAGGTCCAATGCCCCAGGTCATCCGCGAGGATAAAAACGATGTTTGGACGATTCATCGCTCCACCTTTCTGGCGCAACGCGCCAATTTTGTTCTGTAACAAAAGATTTCATGAATAGTATAACGGGAAAGCAGGCGCTGTTCAAGACAGAACAGCCATGGAATCGCGGAAAATGGGTGACCACAAGCGCGTTTTCCCGCTTATTATCAGTGATTATTGTGTGTAAAAGACAGCTTCTTGTCAGCCATTCCCCTCCCAGAACCATTCCTGCTTCATGAAGCCGCCCAGGTCCTCATCCGGATAGTAGATATAAAACCATTCGTCCTCAAATACGCCTACAATCCATAAGTAAAGGTGATAATAAGAGATTTCACGCTCTGCGATGACCGGGCTTTTTTCATCCGGCCTTGCATACAGGGGCATGGGCCTGTTCTCCAGGCTTTCAAGGCCCACCAACTGCGGGAAGGCAGGCTGCACCTTGTTCATCGCTGCCCCAAAGGCCAGGTAGTCCGCCATCATCCAGCCGGTCAGGCCAGCCACCTGCACCCGTACCCAGTCCCCTTTGCGCTCCAGCACCTGCACCGGGGTGCCGTTGTAAAACCTACCCAGGGATGCGCTGCCGCGCTCTGGCTTTTCCCGCAGGTGGAGGCGGTCGTCCGGGTTGGGGTTTTTCACCTTGGCCCAGCCGGATTGATCCAGCTGTTGTTTCATTTCTTCAAAGGTGCCGGGGATGTTATTGAGGTTGATATCCTGGATATCGCTTTCAGAAAATGCGCCAAAGTAGAAGGTGTTATCCTCCGAGGAAGGCAGGTACACATAATGCGGGGTGATACCGTACCAATCCTGCGCCATCACAAAGGACAGCCGCCAGACATTGTCCCGGTCACAGGTGAAGGTGAAGGCCCTGCCTTGCTCATCCAGGTAGAGGGAAACGCCACTGCCCAAGGCCTGCGCCTGCGCCCTGATGCCTTCTGGCAGGGGGGCTGAAACCGTGTCTTGATAGAATCCCCTTTGGGGGTTGTTTACATTGGCCAGCCAGCGCTTGAGCAACAGGCGCGTTTGCCCCTGTTCATCCAGGCCTAAGATATAGATGCCGCCCAGGTTGATTTGCGCCTCCTTTAGCGTCCAGCCCTTGGGCGTCAGGGCATGCAGGACATCGGGGTTTGGCCGTTGGTACCCCTCAATCCAGTCCGCTGGTAGGGTGGGAAAGGCGGACCAGGCAAAATCCGAAAGGTTGATTTTGCCTACCAACTGGAGAGCAGGAAGGGGTGGGTAGGGATAACGCCCCTTGATGTTGTCATTGCCATCGGTTTGCAGGTGCTCAAAGAATAACAGTTCATCTGTTACATTCATCTGCGTTTCGTAGTACTCATCGCTTCCAGGCAGGTGGCTATACAGGATCAGGCCCACCTCGCCCCAGACGCCATCATTTTTTACGGCATTGAAGAACCAGCGGTTTTCATCCTTTGTAAAATCAAGGAAGAGCGCATCCCCGCCAGTATCAATCATTACGCCGGGGCGGCTGTCCCCCGGCATGATGGCGGTGGGGTTTTCAATGGTAAAGCGATAGGCGGGCTCTGTTTTGTCTTTTTCAGCGATGGCCAGGACGTGCTGACCCTCTTTGGTCAACACCAGCGCCAACTGGCCCTGTTGCTCATTGCCATAGCCGGAGTGGTCAGTTAAGATGTGCTCTGGGTAGTGTTCCTGGCAAAGAACCTGCACGGCTTTTGGAAGCGGACGGTTCTCACGCTCACTTGCTGATACGGGCAAGATAAAAAGGCATAATAAAAAGCAAAATAGTTTTCGCATAATTTCTCCTTTTTCACAGGGGTTCGTTTAGCTGCACATCCTCGACCAACACAAAGCCCCAAATGAGCTTGCCCTGCCTTTTAACCTCCACATACAGGGCGTCCTGGCCTTCAAAAAGCACGCGCAGTTCCTCCCCTTTTTTGAGGGTCAGGACGGTGCCGGAGAGATTTAGAGGGTCATCAAACAGCGTTGTTTTTCGCAAGGTGAAGCCGTGGGCATCCTCAATAAATTGGGCTTTAATGGTCAAATCCAGCAGCCGGTTGAGCTGCGAATTTAGGGAGGCATCCACCCAGCCCACTCTAAAATGATCATCTTTGGTTTCATAGAGGACGCACATGGCCTTGCCATCTTTGGCCAGGATCATCACCCAATCCTTCAGGGAGACGGCCGCTTTGCCGCCCAAGGCCACCTCCTTGAGGTCGGAAGTGAGGTAGACAGGAAGGCGGGCATCCGCTTTGAGGTTGATGGTCATCTTCTCCACGCCCAAGAAGCTCACAGGGAGATTTGGCGCGCCTTGCGTTAAATCGTTCAGGGCATTCTTAAAATCATCAATGCTCATTGCGTCAAAGGTGCCCGCATTTTGATTAACAGCAGCAAATTGAAAGCCGCCCACGCTGGTCGCGCTAAAATCCCCGTCATTGATGAACATGCCATCGGGAAACAAATCAGCATAATGCGAGTTCCCATTCCAGGAATAGCTGTCAACCTCCCAGACATCCTGCTCATTGACAAACAAATCGATCGCCAAATCAGGATGCTCCTCCCCGGCGTAGATACTAAGTCCGCTTAAACGCAAAGTGGAATACCGTGTCATTTCATGCAAACTGGGTTCCTCCCGCGGATGCGCGATCAAATAAATCTCCTGGTTGGTGCGGGGCAAGAGTTTGTCATTGCGCCAGACCTCATCCCACTGGCCATTATTAAGGCGGCTGTAGACCAGGGTGTTGAGGCTGCTATCCTTAAACACGGTGAAGCGCTCAAAATCCCGTACCAGGGTTTGTGCCTCAATTACGGGTGTTGACTGCTTTTCACCCGGCAAATCCTCAATATTCCTGTCCAATCCGATGGTATTGACGCGGCAGGTGCCCTCCCGGGTGATGACCGGCTTTTTGTATGTCAATTCCCAGGAATCAAAGGGCAGGACATAGGTGGCGCTGCCCCCTTCATCCTTCAAAATGATGGTGAGGCGCTCCATTTCCACTTTCATCAGGATGGTTTCCAGCACCTTCCCATCTGATTTGCGCGTTTTGGTCAAGGTTTGGGTGCCAGGGCCGCCTTGCAGTGCCACAAGCCCAAGTTTTGATTGAATGGTGGCGTCTACTGGACCATCCGGGTTTGGCTCCCAAGCCCTGGTATACAAATAGCGCTCACCATCCAGCCTGACCAGGCGTTCCCTGGTGGTGGTATACAGGGGGTAGGCATAGTCCACAAAGGAGAGAAAATTGCTGGCATACACCAACATATCGCTCAATCCAAAGCCCATATCGCCAAATTCAGCAATGCGCTCCGTTCTCCCGATGCTATCCAAGTAATCCTGAGCCTGGCGGGTGATGACCTCTTGCACCCAGGTATCGTTGTCCAGGTTTTCCACTTTTTAATGGCGGATGCGGGCATGATGGTGTGGACATCATTCCAGGATTCCACCTCCAAAAGCTCCTTAAAGCGCCAGCGACCCTGGCGCAACACAAACACCGCGGTACAGGGGCCGCTCCAGCCGCTTTGCATTACAAAGGCATCCCCCAAAAAGCCATAGCCGCCCACGCTGGCCGCCATAAAGACGCGCCTTGTCAAGCCCTTTGTTTCCTGGCCTAAAAAGTAGTATCCAGCGCCAATGAACTCGCAGTTGGGGTAATGATAATTTGGCATGCTGCTTTTAAGCGCATCCAGCAAGTCCTCCTCCGGAATCTCCGGAAAGGAATCCGCAAAGCCAGATGGAATCGCGAATAACAAGGCAAAGGCCAGTAGAAGCGCCACCGATGATTTTTTCATTGAATTCTCCTTTTACCCGTTCCCAGGCGTGTAGGCTTCACGCGATACATAGCACACGTCCCCAGCGTCATTCATCAGAATCAGCCAATCCTCCTCAAAGACGCCGATGATGATGTCATTGTGATGCCCTCTCCAAACCCCTGGTGCGAGGGGGCTGTTTTTATCCGGGCGGGTGTAGTATTGAATGAGCGGGAGATCGTCTTTTTGTGACCAATCCAGAAAGGCAGGCTTGATGCCCGCCATCTGCTTGCCTTGCGCCAGGTACTGCCGCATCATGAAGCCTTCCAGGTGACCCAGGTGGACGCGGGCCCAGTCCCCTTTGCGCTCCAAAACCTCAACCGGGGTGCCGGTGTAAAACTTGCCCAGGGACGCGCTGCCGCGCTCCGGCTTCTCCCTCAGGTGCAAGCGATCCTTGGGGTTGGGGTTGTTGACCACGGCGATGCCTGAAGGATCCAGTTTGCTCAGGGCATCAGCATAATCCCTTGGGAAGTCCGCTGCTGTCATCTTCAAAAGGTCTCGCTCACCGGTGTATCTGCCATAAGCTGGATATTCAGTCTCAGAATACACTCTCCCCAAATGCGAGGATTTCACGGCAGAAAACGCCTGAATAGTAAATTCATCCTGCGCGTAAACATAGCATAGCAACCACCTGTCCCCAAAGCGGTTGAAGGTAAAATACACCAAGTCGCCATAGCGAAGGGTGAGGCTATTCAAATTGCTCATGATCCCTGGCTTTGAGCCCTGGTATTCTGGTAAATCACTACTTTTTAGGATGCAGGCGAATCCTGCCTTTGTCTCCTCAAAAATGAACAGACGCCGGGCGTCCTCCTGTGTCTGGGTCAAAACAGGAAGAAGATGACCATTCTTGTGAGCAGTCAGCATGGTTTCACCCGGCTGCAAATCCTTTGACAAAAGCTGGTGCACCTGTACAGGCAATTCCTCCAGGCTGTCATAAAACCGCTCCGGCGCCCAGGCCAGGGCACTTGCAGCCAGGCTGAGCAGCAGGAAAACGGTAAAAACAAGACTACAAAAGCGCTTCATATAATCTCCTTCCTTTGCATGATACAAAATTGCTAATGATCAAAATTCTTCAATGGGATGAAGTTCATCCTTACAATTTGATTCTCCATCCGCTTTTCTATCTGCCAAAACGCGCTTTCCGTAATCTTCAGCTCCTCAGACACCGCAGGATCCCACTGCCCGGTGGTGTTGCGATACAGGCCCATTCCCTGATTGGCCTTGTCGTAGGTGAAGAAATATTCCTCGTTTTGCAGCGATTGTCCGTTTGATGAAAGGGCATAGGTGCCAAAAATGCTGTACATCGCGCCATTGGACCCTTGATTGAAAAACCTGCCATTGCCCAAATAACGGTAGCGGTTTCTCTCCCAGCCCTCAAAAACCAGCTGCGGCCTGCCTGAAACCAGGGTGTAGACGGCATAGGCCGCGTTATCAGCACCAGTTTGGGTGCCCGTCCCTGGGACGGCGCCGATGATCAGCTCAGGAACACCATCCCCAGTGATGTCCTTTTCAAG
>CAYOOZ010000048.1:0-12880 GCA_964405705.1 uncultured Christensenella sp. | reverse complement strand
GCAGCGTGACATGGTAAACGGAGTCCAAAGTTGCGAACTTGATTTGACAGTACCAGAGTTCGCAACCCCAATCCTTGCTCGTGTCTTTTAACGATTCCTGAGTTTTAACGATTCACCAGCACGGGGGTGTGCATTTTATCAAAAGATGGTACCTTTGCCAAAACCGCCACAGATGATTCATCTGCGGCGGTTTATTCATTCATTCGGATCAGGCAAATACCGCGCCCAAGCGGATCATTTCAGCCCTGATGTCCTCCCCTTTGAGGTCGCGGTGGAGGACATTCTGTTTAAGGGCGAGGGCGGCGGCCAGGCCGGCGGCTTCGCCGGTGGCGCGGGCAGACTGCTGCACGCGGACGGAGGCCTGGGCCGCGAAGTCAGCACCGATGCAGCGCCCGGCCACCAGCAGATTATCTATCCCTTTTACCAGCAAGGAGCGATAGGGGATGTCATACCAGGGCATGCCGTCGTCCGGCGTCTTTGTTAGGTAGGTGTTGGACAAAACGCGGCCATGCACGTCAATGGGGTAATTGGACTGGCAGATCATGTCTTCAAACTTACGCTTGGAAAACAAATCTTCCGCTTTTAAGACATAGTCTGTCTCAATCTCTCGGCTCTCCCGCACGCCCACGATGACCGCGATGTCTGAAAGATGGGCGTCCTCAAAGCCCTTGAGATACTTTTTATAGAACGCGAGCTGCCGAAGAATGCGTTTTTTCCCTTCAACCTGGGCCAAGGTTAAGTCATGGGGTGAAGCACCATCAATGTTGACAAAGAACTCTGGCGAATTCACAGCGATGCTGCCCTTTCTGCCATGGATGGAGAAGGCCTGCCAATACAGATGGTCCTCCTCCAACAGGTCGCCGTTTTTGACAGCCTCCTCAAACAAGGGGGTTAAGGTGACCTCCTTGTTTTTGACGCAGTGGGCGTAGAACTCCTGCGTATCGGGCGAGATGTTGGCCCCCTTGTCCACGTTGGTTCTGGCCTTGAGCTCGTCCAAAAAAGCCTTGAGCCTGTCCAAATTGACGTTGTCAACAATGTAGCGCAGGGACATGGGCTGGTTTTGCCCGGTGTCCGGGTTGCCTTTGGTGTACCCGGCGCCGGCGCGGACGCAGACATCCCCGTTCCCCGTGGCGTCAATGAATACCTTCCCCTTCACCTGGGCCAAGCCATCCTTGTTGGCGATGACAACGGATGAAACCTTGCCGTCTTTTTTGATGACCTCCGGAATGTAGGAGTGGTACAGCAGGCGGACACCGGAGGAGGTGGCCAAATCCTCCAGGACGGCCTTTAGGATCAGTGGGTCAAAATTGCGGCCGTCCTCGCTGACCGCATTCTTGGCGCGCATCTTCTCATACACCAGGCGGCTGATGTAGGAACAGGCGGGATCACCCTTGATGCTGCTGTGCATCACCGGGGTGACCAGGCCCGCTGTCGCACTACCGCCCAGCATGCCCAATTGCTCAATGACCAGGACGTCCAAGCCCTGTTGGGCTGCGGCGATGGCCGCGAAGGCCCCTGCCGTTCCCCCACCGCAAACCACCACATCGGCGCGGTCAGCCACACTTAGCATCGAATAATCCATGCCGTTCCTTTCCAACTCAGCCGATGAAGGCGCCGTTTTTTGTGAGAAGATTCTGGATTTTCTTTACATCCGCCTGTTTGGGCAGCACCTTATCCTGCTTGCAGACAGTGGCGGCGACGCCTGCGGCCTCGCCCAGGGTGGTCACAATGGGCATGATGCGGATGGAGGCCTGGGCCTCATGGGTAGCGGAGATGCAGCGGCCGGCAACCAGGAGGTTGTCCGCGTTTTTTGGCAGAAGGCTGCGATAGGGAATCGTATACCAGGTGCCGTCCGCAAAATAATAATGGCTGGTGCCTGCCCCCTCGGGGTTGTGGATGTCGATGTCATAATTGCCAGCGGCGATCTTGTCCTCAAACTGGGTGCAGGCGATCAGATCCTCCTGGTTTAAGACGTATTCACCGATAATCATCCGGCTTTCACGCACGCCGATTTCACCGGCGGAATACAGGAGCTCGCTGTTTTCAAACCCAGGCACATGGGCTTTTAAGAAATTGAACATCTCAAACATCTGCTCCCTGGCTTCCATTTCCGCCCGGGTAACATCAAAGGGATTGGTGGGGTTTAAAAGAACGACGCGGGTGGTGTTGAAATGCAACATCCCCTCTACCTGGGTCTTGAACACCAGGACGTTTTCACGGGGGTTCTTGATTTTGCCCTCGGCCTGGAACTTTTTGTACAGCTCCTGCATAAGGGAGTGATTCTTGTTGTAGGTAGGGATATCAATATTGCCGATGCGGAAGCACAAGGTCATGGGCTGGCAGAGGCCATCCTCCCGCCCCAACTGGAAGGGGCAGCCCGCCAGCATGGCCAGGTCAGCGTCCCCGGTGCAGTCGATAAAGGTATCCGCCTTAAAGGTTAAGACACCGGCCTTGGTCGCCACGCTGATGGAGGCCAGGTGGCCATTTTGATTGTCAACCCCGCACAGGAAGGCGTGGAACAAAACCTCCACCCCTTCTTTTTTGACCAGGCGATCCAGGGTAAGCTTTAGATATTCCTCGTGCATGTCCTCCCGCCCCGGGCCCTGGTAGCCGCCGGTTTCCTTCATCAGGCTTTGCAGCTCTGTGAATAAGCCCCGGCTTAAGGGAAACTTTGCCCCATCCACTTTGGTGGAATATGGCATGAAGGGGTTGATGAGCATGGTGCCGGGGGCACCGCCTAAAAAACCAGCCTTCTCAAGCAAAAGAACGGAGAGACCCTGCCGTTTGGCGGTGACAGCCGCCGCGACGCCGGTCAAGCCGCCGCCAATCACAATGAGGTCCCAATGTTGACCAGTCCACTTATCCATACTATTTCCTCTCACAAAAAAGCACAGGAACCTGCCAGTTGACAGGTTCCTGTTGTTAATCAATTAGTCGATCGCGTAGCCAAAGACCTCAGAATAGGGGGAGTAGCTTTCCCGGGCGGCATTGACCAGCTCCGGGTTTTCCTTGTACCACTTGGTGGCCGCTTCCTCAAGGGCCAGGCCGCCAGCGCTTTCCCACTCGGAAACGAAGCTGTCAAAATTGTCCAGGCTTTCCGTGCCGGCAATCACCTGCAGGAAGTAGTCATTGCAAAGTGTGGCCAGGGCAGAGGAATACTCCGTAAACTCGGGGAAACGGGCAAAGGTCATGGGGTTGCCCTCAAAGCCAAAGGCCGCGGCCTTGGAGTTGGCATCATAGAAGGTGTCCCACTGGACCTGGGTTTTGTGCACGCGCGCCATCCAGGTGAGGGGATGCTCATGTTGATTGCGGCCAATCTGGAAGTTGCTGCCCTGGTTCATGTTGTCATTGAAGATGGGCAGAATTGGGATGGGCGTGCCGGCCTCATCCAGGGTGTAGTGGACGCCTTCCTGGCCGGCGTTGAAGCGCCAATAGTTCTCAGGCACCAGGCGGGAGGCGATCATCTCCACCGTGCGCTTGGCATCCTCATCAGAGGCAGTCACAGGGATAACAAACACGCGGGTGATACCGTTGGAAACCGCGATGTGGCGCTTGCCGGCGTTGTCCTCAAGGGGCACGATGGTCTTAAAATAGGCATCCTTATGGCCGTTTTCAATCAGGGCGTTCACCCAGTTCAAGGTGGACCAGTGGGCCGCGAAGGTCATGACAGCCTTGGAGGAGGACATTTTCTCATTGATGGTGTCCGCGGTGTTAACCGGCCAGTCGATATCAATGAGGCCCTCGGTGTAGAGCTTGTTCATGAAGGCCAGGTAGTCCTTTAAGCCCGGGTTGCGCAGGTAGGACACGATGCTGTCCTTCTCATCATCCACTACAAAGTTGTAGGACAGGCCAAAGCCAGAGGCGATGACCGGCTCAAAGGCGGCGTTGCCAGTCAAGGGAATGAGGCCGGTGTCGTTCTTGATGGCCTGCAGGAGGGCATAGAATTCATCCACCGTGTTGGGCTCCTGGTAGTTGTGCTCGGCAAAGATGTCCGTGCGGTAGCCGATGCCGCCGACATAGACCGCGTCATCCACGTTGGGCACGCCATAAATCCCGCCGTCCGCCGTGCCGGTATAGGTCCAGCCCAAGGGGGAGATGGCATCCTTGATTTCGGGGGTCAACAGGGGGGCAATGTCCTTAAGCGCGCCTTGCGCCAAGAGGGTTTGATACATCGGTGGGGAGACAGATATCAGGTCATACTCCGTGCCGGAGGCGATTTCCATGGCCAGTTGGTTGTCATCTGAGAAATAGTCGTACTGCACCTTGTAGCCGGTGATTTCCTCCAGGGTGACACCGACATAATCTGTGTTCATGTCAATCGCCAGGGCGGGCACCAGCATCTTAAGGGTCTTGTCCTCCTGAGCTGTGCCTGTAAGGCCAAGGCCCAGCAGCATCACCAACGCCGCAAGCAGGCAAACGAGTCTTTTGTTCATGTGTTCCTCCTTATTTTTCTCACTTTCCTCAATCAGGAAAGGAAGTTTCGTAAAATCAGCCCTTCACCGAGCCCACGCGCATGCCCTTGACAAAGTACTTTTGCAGGAAGGGGTAGACCACCATGATGGGCACGCAGGCCAAGACGATGGTGGCCGCGCGGATGGCCTCGGTATTCAGGGAGATGTTTTCCAGCGCGTCCATGGTGAGCGACTGGTCCACATTGAGCGCCTCGGTCACAATTTGATATAGGTAGGTTTGCAGCGGGCGAAAATCCGGCTTGGTGATGTACAAAAGGCCGGTCATGTAGTTGTCCCAGAAGCCGACCGCGTAAAACAGGCCAATGGTGGCCAGGGCCGGCAGGGACATGGGCAGGACAATGGACAAAAGGGTGCGGATGTTGCCGGCGCCGTCCAATTGGGCGGATTCCTCCACAGCCTCCGGGATGTCCTCAAAGAAGTTCTTCAGCAAAATCACATTGTAAACGCTGATCATGCCAGGCACAAATAAAACCCAAAGGGTGTTAATCAGCCCCAGGGAGCGCATGAGCAGGTAGTGGGGCACCATGCCGCCGGAGAAAAGCATGGTGAACACAAAGAAGAGAATGATCTTCTTGCGGCCCACCAGCCAAGTCTTGGAGAGGGGATAGGCGGTTAGGCAGGTGAGGAGCAGGGCGCCAATGGTGCCCAGCACCGTGATGGTGAGGGAGACCTTCAGGGAATTCCAGAACTGGCTCTGGTTCATGACATAGCGGTAGGTGCCCAGCTGAAAATCCACCGGGAAGAGGATGACCTTGCCGGTTGTGATGGCGTTGTTGCTGGAGAAGGACTTGGCGATGGTGTTTAAGAAAGGAAAGAGCATTAAAACCGCGATGAACATCAGGAGGGCAAAATTGACGCCGCCCAGCATCCTCTCCCCCCGGGAGAGGCCAAAGGCCGCGTTCTTGCGCTTTGCAGTGAATCTTTCTTTGATGCTCATTACCAGATGCTCCTGCTGGTCAAACGGCGGCTTAGCATATTGCCGCCCAGAATCAGAATGAGGTTGATGATGGAGTTAAAAAAACCCACCATGGTGCCCTGGCTCCAGTTGAGTTTGCCGATGCCCTCCCTGTATACAAAGGTGCCGATGATGTCGCCGGAGCGGTAGACCGTGGGGTTATACATGACCAAAATCTGGCTGAAGCCCGCGTCCATGATGCCGCCCAGGCGCAAAATCAACATCATGACAATGGTGCTGGCGATGCCTGGCAGGGTGATGTGCCAGATGAGCTGCATGCGGTTGGCGCGGTCAATGCGGGCCGCTTCATACAGGGACAGGTCAATGGAGGCCATGGCGGCTAAGTAGACAATGGTATTCCAGCCGGACTCCTTCCAGGAACTGCTGATGAGCAGGAGGACGCGAAACCACCTGTTGTCCATGAAGAACTTTTGCGGCTCCCCGCCCAGGGCGATGATGATCTGGTTGACCAGGCCCGTCGTGCCCATGATGTTCATAAACAAGGCGCCCACCACCACCCAGGAGAAAAAGTGTGGCAAATAGAGAATGGTTTGCAGGGATCGGCGGGCGATGCTGATGCGCACCTCGTTGATCATCAGGGCCAAAAGAATGCCGATGGGGAAAACGAAGATGACCTTCATGGCGCTGATAATAAAGGTGTTGGTGACCGCTTGGCGAAACTTACTTTGCTGCCAGAGGGTGTTCCAGTTGTCCAGGCCCACCCAGGGGCTGTTGGCGATGGCGTCAAAGGGGTTGGCGCCGGCGAAGATATTGTACTTTTTAAAGCCGATGACAAGCCCATACATGGGCGCGTAGGAGAACAGCAGGACAAAGAGAACGCCGGGAATTAACAGGGCATAGAGGCTGTAGCTGCGCCGAAGCCGAGCCCTTGAAACACGGCGGTTGGCAGCCCTGGCTGCCTCCAGGGTTTGCTTGGACAGGCCGGTATTGGTGGTATTGGAAAATCCGAACAATACGTCGCTCCTTTCGGGGGAGTGGAATGTCTCCTTGGCTGAAGGTTTGCGTTTATGGGGTATCAATCCAATTCAGCTTATCACAAGGCTTTCCCCAATGAAAAGAGACAAAAGGCAGATTATTTGTCTGTTTACAGGGCAATCCAAACCTGCGGATGGCGCAAGGCCTCCCTGCCCGCTTGCAGAACTGCCATGATATCCAGGGTCTGTGATTGCTCAACAGGAGGTTTTCCAGACTTGAAGAAGGCCAGCATCTCCTTGATAAAATCCTGGAAAAAATCAGAGGTAATGGTCAAGTCTATCAGCTTTCTTTCTGTCTTGACTTGCATGGCAAAAGGTCCCTCCCCAAAACAGGAAATATCCAAAAACCGGCCATCCTCAAAGGAGATCAAGACAGTCTCCCTCTCCCCTGTCTTTATGCCCAGCACCTTTTGGGGCTTGCCCTTCAAAAGCATCAGCGCTGGCTCAACCTGGTGCACGGCATAGGTCTCAAACCGGCCAGGACCGCGGGATGAAAGCGTCAAAACCGCGCCCAGCCCCTGATATTCTCTAGCAAAGCGCAGGGCGGACGCGGAGTAGCACGGGGTATTGTGCTTGTTGGCCAAATCAAACAATCTTTTCGCGGTATCAAGATCTGGGGTGAAGGTTTTATCAATATAGACTGGCTTGCCAGAGCGCAGGGGCAACTGGCAGAGGGCCTCATGCATTTCGGCGTTGTCCGGGGACAAAACGATGATGCCGTCCACCCGCTCAATCAATTCCGCCATGTTCAAGGACTGTCTGATGCCATAATCAAAGCACCATTGAGCCGTGCTGCGGCCGCCCTCCTTCTCGCTGTCCATGAGGGCAAAGGCATCTGTGACGGTGATTCTCCCATTTGACGCGTCATTTATCCATTTGGGGTAGTTGTTTGCATGCCATTCATCTAAATAAAAATCAATAAAACCAAGCTTCACGGCCATCCTCCATCCACGCATATCTCCTTAATATAGTATAGCACAGGATGGCAAACACGCGCGGAATGAGACCAGTATCTGCATTGTTTACTCAGCGCTTTGAACAGCGTCCATCAGTCGCTTCACCCAGTCGCCCGATTCTGGCTGGGTCGTTTCAATATATTCCGTTTCGTCCGGCTTTTTCTCTTTGTAGGATACAAACTGCCCGTCCTTGTCGTAGGTGGTCTGTGAGATCAATGTTAATTCCGGGTCCTTTTCGTTGAAGGATTCATACTGCGTTATAAAGCTGCCGTCTGCATTCAAAATCACAACGCCATTCATCACATATTCCACTTCACCAGTTGCGGTGTAGCTGGTGAAGGAAGCGCTGCTAAGCTCCCCTTGTTCTGATAATGATCTGCTGAAGATGACGGACAGGGCACCATTCAAAGTGAAGGACTGTTCATGGATCAGGGAAGGCTGCCCGTTTTTATAATATTCAACAAAGGAAGATTCTATCATCACTGCGTTTTCATACTGCTCGCTAACATAGGAGAGGAGGGTCTGCCCATCCGTATCATACACCTCAGTTTCAACCAAGCTGGGCTCCTCCCCCTGGAAAAACATCAGGAGCTTCATCTGGAGAGCGCCTTGCGGGCTGTAGGTCAGGGTGGTGGTGACGGTCTCGTCATCCTCCAGCGTTGTAAATCTTTCTTCGCGCCTTTGAACAAGCAGGTCATCAATGGAGGCGCCTTCAGCAAACTCAAACCAGGAGACCTCTGGCCTTGAGGCATCAGCCCCCTGGCGGATCCAGTGGCCTGGCATGGTTTCATCCCAATCCTCCCAGGTGATTTCCGCCATAGCGAAAACCAGGGTGGTCAGCAGGAGAAAACACAAGAAGGCAGATACAATTCGTTTCATAGGATGCACCTCCGATTCACATGATTGACCTGATGGTAACATAAATCATCTAAACATACAAAAACCGCCCCTTTCGGGGCGGCTTGATAGGTTTGCAAAAGGATTAGACGTTCACAGGCTCCTGCTTGCCAAAGAAGAGCTCAATGTCCTCCTCAACGCTTCCGATGCCGGCGATGCCGAAGTTTTCCACCAGCACCTTCACAACATTGGGGCTTAAGAAGGCGGGCAAGGTGGGGCCGACATGGATGTTCTTCACCCCCAGGTAGAGGAGGGCCAAAAGGACGATGATGGCCTTTTGCTCATACCAGGCTATGTTGTAAACGATGGGCAGGTCATTGATGCTGTCCACGCCGAACACCTCCTTGAGTTTTAAGGCGATGAGCGCCAGGGAATAGGAGTCATTGCACTGGCCTGCGTCCAGAACGCGCGGAATGCCGCCGATATCGCCCAGGGGCAATTTGTTGTAGCGGTATTTGGCGCAGCCCGCGGTTAAAATGACGGTGCTTTCCGGCAGGGCGGTGGCAAAATCGCCGTAGTAATTGCGGCTCTTCATCCGGCCGTCACACCCGCCCATCACTACAAACTTGGTGATAGCGCCAGACTTGACCGCCTCCACCACCTTGTCCGCCAGGGCAAAGACCTGGGCATGGGCAAAGCCGCCGATGATCTCGCCCTCTTCAATCTGGATGGGCGCGGGGCAGGTCTTGGCCAGGGCGATGACTTCCGAAAAATCCTTGTGCTCGCCAATGGCGCCCGGGATATGCTTGCAGCCGGGGTAGCCGGCAGACCCGGTGGTGTACAGCCGGTCAATATAGGACTCTCGGGGTGGGACGATGCAGTTGGTGGTCATGAGAATGGGGCCGTTGAAGGTCTCAAACTCTTCCTTTTGCTTCCACCAGGCGTTGCCGTAATTGCCCACGAAATGGGGATATTTCTTGAAGGCTGGGTAGTAGTTGGCAGGCAGCATCTCAGAGTGCGTATATACATCAACGCCCGTTCCCATGGTCTGCTCCAGCAGCATTTCCATATCACGCAGGTCATGGCCGGAGATCAGGATGCCCGGGTTCTTGCCCACGCCGATATTGACCTTGGTGATTTCAGGATTGCCATAGGCCGAGGTATTCGCGCCATCCAAAAGGGCCATGCCCTTAACGCCGTATTCGCCTGTTTCAAGGGTCAGGGCGACCAGGTCAGAAACGCTCAAGCTATCGTCCAGGGTGGCGGCCAGGGCGCGCTGTATGAAGGCATCCACATCCTCATCGTCCTTTAAGAGGGCATTGGCATGCTTGGAATAGGCGGCCATGCCCTTTAAGCCGTAGGTGATGAGCTCCCTTAAGGAACGCACGTCCTCATCCTTGGTGGAAAGAATGCCCACCTGGGCGGCCTTTGCATCAAAGACAGCAACATCCCCCTGCCAGGTGGCAGCTTCGGGCAGACCCATTTGGTCCTTTAAGGATGAGCGCAAGCTGTCCCGGATGCCTATGGTTTCCTTTATGCGGGCCACAAAAACATCATAGTCAAAGTTGGCGTTGGTGATGGTGGTGAAGAGGTTCAAAGTAACGAGGTGGTTGACCTCAGGCGAAACCACATCGCCCTGCGCCCTTTTGCGGGTGGTGATAAAGGACAGGCCCTTGGTGACATACATCAACAGGTCCTGGATATTGGCGACATCGGCCTTCTTGCCGCAGACGCCGGCCTTGACGCAGCCGACATTGCCCGCGGTTTCCTGGCACTGATAACAGAACATGGCTTGGCTCATGTGGGTCCCTCCAAACATTATTTTCGGTCTTGGACGACAAGGCGTCCTTGACTGGCAGATCCAATCCTACTACAATCAAGCTGAATTGTATGTTGTTATTACAACAAAGGAGCGTAAATGGACACGGAATTTTTGTGCGGCACCGCCCTGTTCTCCGGCATATCAACCGAAAACATCGAACAATTGGAGCAATGCCTGGGCTTTACAGAGCTGGCCTTTCCCAAGGGTGCCGCCATCTATCAGGCCGGGGAATCCATCAAAGCCTTTGGCCTGGTACTCTCAGGCGCCGTCTGCATTGAGAACAACGATGTCTGGGGCAACAGAAGCATTTTGGACAGCATCGAACCCGGTCAGGTGTTTGCGGAGAACTATGCCTATTTAGCAGAGCCCCTGGGGGTGAACATGATGGCGACGGAGAACACCCACGTGCTGTTCATCAACGCCGAGCGCCTAAGTCAAACCTGCCAGCAAGCCTGCCCCTACCACAGCCTGCTCATTCAAAACCTGATTGTCATCATAGCGCAAAACAACATGAAGCTGGCCAGGCGCTGCTTTTACACCGCCACCCGCTCCATCAGGCAGCGGGTGCTCAAATACCTCTCCGACCAGGCCAAGGCCCACAGGAGCCCTGCCTTTTGTATCCCCTTTGACCGCCAGCAGCTGGCCGATTATTTGAGCGTGGACCGCAGCGCCCTGTCCAATGAGCTGTCCAAGTTAAGCCGGGAAAAGGTGCTGAAGGTACACCGAAAACGCTTTGAGCTCCTGTGGGAAATTGAGCAAGAGCATTGAAGCTGTTTGGGATGGGTATCAAAAGGAGGCTTGTTCAAAAGCCCCCTTTGCCGTGACACATTTTCAATTTAGGCCTGGAACAATTCCTTAACCTTGTCCAAAAAGCCCTTGCGGCTCTCATATTCCTTGCCGGTGGAGATCTCATCAAACTCCTTGAGAAGCGATTTTTGCTTGTCGTTGAGCTTTTTGGGGATTTCCACCTTCACGCGCACCACCAGGTCGCCCCGGCTGTTGCCATGAAGCTGCTGGATGCCCTCGCCCCTGATTCGAAAGAGCGCGCCGTCCTGGGTGCCTTCTGGAATCTTGTGGGTTACCTTACTTTTTAAGGTGGGCACCTCCAGGGAGGCCCCAAGGGCCGCCTGGGTGAAGGAAATGGGCATTTCCAGATAGAGCGTGGTGCCCTCGCGGCGGAAGAGCTTGTGGGGCTTGACCGACAAAGCGATCAGCAGGTCGCCATTGGGGCCGTTGTTGGCCCCCGGCTCGCCCTGGCCGGACATGACAAAGACCTGGCCATCATCCGCGCCTGGCGGGATGGTGAAGCTGGCGGTGCGCTTGCGCCGCACACGGCCAGAGCCCTTGCAGGTATCGCAGGGGTTTTTGATGGTCTGCCCGGAGCCGCCGCAGGTGGTGCAGGTGCGCACGGTGACCATGAAACCAGAGCCAGAGCGGATTTGCCCTGAGCCCTTACAGGTGGCGCAGGTTTCAGGCTGGCTGCCATCCTTGGCGCCAGAGCCGTGGCAGGTGTCACAGTTCTCCTGGCGCATAAAATCAATGGACTTGGACGCGCCAAAAGCGGCCTCATCAAACTCGATTCGCAAATTGACCTGGATGTCCCGCCCGCGCATGGGCGCGTTTCTGCGCTGCTGGCCGCGGGCTGCCCCGCCGCCGCCAAAGAGCTGATCAAAGATGGAGTCAAAGCCACCAAAGCTGCCCGCGTCAAAGCCGCCAAACCCACCAAAGCCGCCCATCTGGGGTGGGCCGTCCATGCCGAACTGGTCGTAATTGGCGCGCTTTTGAGGGTCGGAGAGCACCTCGTTGGCCTCGTTGATTTCCCGGAAGCGGGCCTCCGCTGTTTTATCATTTGGGTGCAGGTCAGGGTGGGACTCCTTGGCCAGTTTGCGGTAGGCGCGCTTGATGTCCTCCGCCGTCGCCTTCTTGTCTAGGCCCAGCACCTCGTAGTAATCTCTCTTGTTTGCCATAGTCTCCTCATGCGGCAAAATGCCGGTTTAATTTTGAATCGGCTTTTGCAGCTATGTAAACAGGCTCAAGCCGGCCACGCGGGACCGGCTTGAAACCTGAAACTTAGTGTACGTCGCCTTCGACGTCTACGCTGCCGTCCGGGTTGGTCTGGGGGCCTTCCTGGGTGTAGCCTTCGCCCGGGTTGCCCTGGCCTTCCTGGCCCTGGTAGAGCTTGCCGAAAATCTCGTAGATTTTCTGGGTGGCCTGGTCCATCGCGGTCTTAATCGCCGCGGCGTCCCCGCCCTCGCGCACCTTTTTAAAGGCGTCAATTTCGCTTTGGACGGTGGCCTTGTCTTCCTCAGACAGTTTCTCGCCGTTCTCGCGCAGCTGCTTTTCAATCTCGTACTGGAAGGTGTCGGCGCGGTTCAAGGTTTCAACCTCTTCCTTTCATCCTCAGACAGGTTGGTGGAAGCGGTGATGGTAACGTTTTGGGTGTTGCCGGTGCCCATGTCCTTGGCGGTCACGGACACGATGCCGTTTTTGTCAATGTTGAACTTGACCTCAATCTGTGGCACGCCACGGGGCGCAGCCGGGATACCGGTCAATTGGAAGCGGCCAAGGGTCTTGTTGTCATAGGCCATGGGGCGCTCGCCCTGGAGCACATGGATTTCAACCGTGGTCTGGCCATCAGCGGCGGTGGAGAAAACCTGGGCCTTTTCCGTGGGGATGGTGGTGTTGCGCTCGATCAAGCGGGTGAAGATATGGCCTTCGGTTTCAATGCCCAGGCTTAAGGGAGTGACGTCCAGTAGGAGGACATCCTTGACCTCGCCGCCCAGGACACCGGCCTGAATGGCAGCGCCAATGGCCACGCACTCATCCGGGTTGATGCCCTTGAA
>CAYOOZ010000047.1:9527-12956 GCA_964405705.1 uncultured Christensenella sp. | reverse complement strand
ACTCCAGAATATTGCGGATGTCGGCCCCCCGCCAGCCATAGATGGACTGGTCATCATCGCCCACCACGCAGAGGTTGCGATTTTTCTCGGTTAACAATTTGACCAGGGTGTACTGGGCCAGGTTGGTGTCCTGGTACTCATCCACGTGCACATACAAAAAGCGCTGGCGGTAATAATCCAACACCGGGGGATGATCTAAAAGCAATTGCAGGGTTTTGTTGATGAGGTCATCAAAATCCAGGGCGTTGGCAGCCTTGAGCCTGGTGTCATAGCCGTTGAACAGGTCATGGATGGTTTGAGAACGGCGGTCGCGCCGGGTCTGGGCAAACCAGTCATCCGCGTTCATCAGCTTGTTTTTGGCGTCGCCGATGATGTTGGACATCTCCCTGAGGCTCAGCTGTTTTTCGTCAATTTCATACCTTTTGAACAAATCCTTGAGCACGCGCTGCTGGTCATCGGAATCATAGATGGTGAAGGAGCGCTGGTAGCCGATCTTCTCAATGTCGCGCCTTAGGATGCGCACGCAGATGGAGTGGAAGGTGCCCACCCAGATATCCTCCGCCTTCTCCCCCACCAGCTTCTCAACCCGGGTTTTCATCTCCCGGGCGGCCTTGTTGGTAAAGGTAAGCGCCAGAATGTGCCAGGGTTTGACCCCTTCATTGATGAGATGGGCGATGCGATAGGTCATCGCGCGGGTCTTGCCGCTTCCGGCGCCGGCGATGATGAGCAGGGGCCCGTCTTTATGCAGAACCGCCTCTAACTGGCGGTCATTCAAATCGTGTAGGTTCATCTTTCCCCCAGGCAGCGTATTTGTGTCAACAAAAGCAGTCCGATGAAAACCATAGGCCTTTCAAAACAAAAACTGCACTCTGACACAGCGTAATTATACCACAAAAGTGCCTTGGAGTACAGTTTTAGCGTCAGGCGCAGGGGCTTATTCTGTTTTATTTTGCTCGATGCTCACAGGCAAATCTGTCTGGGCAAAGGGGTCCTCATGCACATAGGCGCTGAGGTTGACGCTTCGGCGGTTGCTGCTCATGGAGGGCTTTTGGGGGAGGTTGGAGCGGATGAGGGCGGGGCTTGTGCTAAAATCTATCAGCGCGCTGTCGCGCACGCCGGTTAAGGCAAAAATCACCGTGCGGCGCAGGAGGGAGCGCCTGGCATACTCATTGGCAATCTCCGTTCTTTGGCCAAAGTGCATGGGAAAGAAGACCTTGGGCCTGACAGCCATGATGAAATGGTTGGCCCCCGCGTCATACAGCCCGCCCTGGTTGGGATCCAGGGGGAAGAAGGCCAGGTCGATCTTGTCCTTGGGCAGTTGGCCCACCTTTTCATAAAACAAGGCCTCGGCTTTGGCGATGTCCCTTAAGGTGTTCTCCTCCCGCCAGTGCCAGAGGTTCAAGTCCCCCGCGTGGTAGACGCTCAAGTCCTCCGCCTTCACCAGGAAGGATACGCCCTCATCCGAGGAGCCAAAAACCTGGACCTCGCTGTGGCCAACGGTGAAGACATCGCCCTCATGCACCAGGCGGACGTTGGCGGCGCGGGGCGCAAGCTTGGCGGCCTTTTCCGGCAGGATGTAGGTGATGGGGAAGGACTGCTTCCAGTCAAAAATGGCCATGTCCAGGTGATCCCTGGAGGCGGAGGGAACAAAAACCAGGATGTTGTTAAAGCTGGCAAAATCCTTGTCCGAAAGCTGCTGGTTTTCGGCCACCTGGGGCAGGTCCGTTTGCCGATAGCTGAACACCAGCAGCGTTTTTTGCATGGAAACGGTGAAGGCGGACTGATAAAAATAGCTGACCAGGGCCTGCTGATTCACGCTTTTTGCCCCCTTTCCTGATTCCAGATGAATGCTTCCTCCAGCACCCGGCCCTGGGCGTTTGGCAGGGTGAGCCCGGAGGCAAAAGCCAGGGTGGGCGCGATGTCGACAAGGTCACAGGCCATGAGGCGCTGGCCCCTTTGAAACTGGGGCCCATAGAGCCACAGCAGGGTCTTGCTGCCGGGATGATGGGGCCCAAAGCCATGGGTGGCGCCGGTTTTTACCTGGTTTTCATCATCCACAATGACAAAGCCTTCCTCCGGCTCCACGGCGATTTGGATGTCTTCCCCCGCGCGCATTGCCTTTAAATCCTCCCTGGTATAGACCTGTTTAATGCGCAGTTGCGCCTGATTGTCCTTTAAGGCTGACAGCACAGGCAAATAGTTGGCGCGGCTGACATGGACATAGGCCCCAAAGCCCAGGGACTGGGCGCGGGCGGGCAGCCCATTGGCCAAAAGCCAGGCGTCCAGCGGCAGGCTGCCCTTGATATCTGCCTGGCCATGATCCGAAACAACGGCCACGATGGTGTCCTCTAATAATCCACGTGCAAAGAGGGCAGCCATGACCCGACCCACCCGTGTATCCAGGCGGTTTAAGGCCTCCCTGGCCTCAGGGGAAAAGGTGCCATAGCGGTGGCGCATGACATCAGCATCTGTTAAGTGCAGAGCCAAAAGATCAGGCATGTGACGGGATTTGCTGCTCTTGGTGTCCACCACCTGCTCGCCCCTGGCCTTGCCTTTTTTGACCTGCGGCTGTTTTTCAATCAGTTTTTCGGCCATGAGGGTAGAATAATCGTCCAGGTGGGGCTGAGCGATGGCCTTGCGCTGTCTGCCATAGCGCAATTCTGTCTTGATCAGCCACCAGGAGCTGCCATAGCGGATGACCTTGAGCGCCTGGTTTTCCCCAGGCAGGGCCAGGATCTCCGGGAAATTATAGCGGATAAACCTGCTGTGGCCAGTGGTGGGCCAGAGGATGGCCGCCACCTCCCGCCCGGCTTTATGAGCCTGGGAAAAAAGGGTTTCCCCCTTGATGTGCTTTTCATCCCAGAACCATTTGCGATGGCCCGGCTTGACATCCTCCTGGAAAGGCTCGTTATGGAAAATGCCGTGCGCTTGCGGGTAGGCGCCAGTGATGAGGCTGGCATGGATGGGATAGGTGAGGCTGGGGTAGATGGTCTGCACCTGCTTGCAAAAAACGCCCTCCTGCGCTAAGCGGCCCAGGTTGGGCAGGGAAAGCAGATAGTCTGCGTCGGCAGCAAACACGCTGTCCAAGCTGATGATGACCAGGCGCATTTATTGCCGCCAGCCAAAGAGCTTGCTGATCCCAAAGACGCCCAGGATGAAGCCCAGGGGGCCGCAGCCCTTTTTGTTATTTCCATTTTTCCGGTTTTTACGGCCAAAGAGTTTATAGAGGATGAAGCCAAAGATGGCAATCTGAAAGATGCTGAGCCCCTTGTCCTCATCAGCGGCAACGCGCGCGTCCTCGTCATAGCGCCTGGCGTATTCGCGGCTCAAATCCGGGTTCTCAAAGACATAATCCGTTACGCCTTCCCCGTTTTCAGGCGGGAGGGTGGGCAGGGGCGGGACAGGCTGGCTGATGTGGGCATATGATGT
>CAYOOZ010000047.1:0-9517 GCA_964405705.1 uncultured Christensenella sp. | reverse complement strand
GAGCCCCGAGGTATCCAGATATGCCTGGCCATTGGCTGACAGGCTTTCTGCAAGACGGATCAAGTAGCCGGCCACCGCGCGCTCATAGGCCCTGTCCTTGAGGTAGGCATCGCGGAAGTCGCCATTGAGCAGGGCCTCGGCTTTTTCGGGGCTGATGACCTTTTGGGCCTGTTCCCCGACAAAGACCTGGTATTTTTCCTCGCCGATGACCAGGACAAAGAGGATGGCTTTGTCCATCTCCGGCTCATTTTCAAGAAGCTGACGATAAAACTCTGTCAGGCTCTTGCCGCCCAGAAAATGGCGGGTGACCAGAAGCAACGGGGCATCCAGCTGGCTGTCCATCTGCTGGCTTAGGTTGTTAACCAGAGAGACAAAGCCCGGGGAAAAAGCCAATGCCAAATCATCCACCGGGTTTTCAAAGGCCAGCGCTGGCATCAAAAGGAGCAGCAAAGCCAGGGTCAGCGCAAGCAGGCGGGCGTTTTTCATGGCTCCTGCCCTCCTTTAAACAGCTCCGCTTCCTCCACGCCCAGGAGTTTGGCGACCTGGCCGTTGAGGGAGGCGTTTAAGCGCTGATTGAACTTGTTGGCCGCGGTGTTGTACAAGTCCGCGTCCGCCCATTGCTCTGATTGCTCAAGGCCCCGGGGCAGGAAGCCGGTGACATAGGACAAGTCGCGCGCGTCGTTTTTGACGCTCTGAAGGCCCTCCAACTTTTGCAGGAGCAGGGCGCTGTTCTTCGTCAGATCGCTGTTGGCGGCAGCCTTCTTGGGTAGCGAATCCCCGTTTAAGGCCTTGATGTCCTCGCTGATGGCAAGCAGGAGCACGTCCTCCCTGTCCACATGGCGCTTGGCCACGGTTAAGAGGTTGTTCCCCATCTCCACCCTGGCATTTAAGGTGTCTGACAAGGAGCCCAAGGCCAGGTCCACCTGAAACTTTTCCTCCGTAAAGCCGCGATAAGCGCCAACGCCAAAGGCGGCCATGAGCAAAAGCAGCATGGCCAGGAAAGCCAGGAGGTTGCGGAAAGTGGTTTTCATTTGCCTGCCTTTTGTTTAATCAGCCGTTGATGAGGCGGTGCTTGAGCTCATCCTCCATGCGGGCCAAGGTCTTTTCGGCCTCCACACGCTTTTGACGGCCCTCAGTCTGGATGCGCACCACCTCATTCATGGTGTCAATGAGGGACTTGTTAGTCTGCACCAGGGTTTCAATGTCGATGATGCCGCGCTCGGCCTCTGTCGCCGTTTCAATGGTGCCCTGCTTTAAGGTTTCGGCGTTTTTCTTTAAAAGCTCATTGGTCATGTTGGTGACAGCGCGCTGGGCCTGCATGGCCTGGCGGGAGTGCTCCATGCCCACGGCCAGCACCATCTGGTTTTTCCAAAGGGGCAGGGTGTTGACCAAGGTGGACTGGATGCGCTCAATCAAGAGGGAGTTGTTGTTTTGCAGCAGGCGGATCTGCGGCGCCATCTGAAGGCTGATCTGGCGGGTGAGCTTTAAGTCATGCAGCTTTTTTTCAAACCGGTCGGCGGCCTGCTCCAGGTCGGATGCCTTTTGCGCGTCCAGGGTGTCCCCGGACTGCTGGGCCTGGGCCTTGAGCGCGGTAAGGTCCTTTTCACGGACTTCCTTTAAGCGCTTTTCACCGGCGATGATGTACATGGTGAGCTCGCGGAAATATTCCAGGTTCATGTCATAAAGGTGGTTGAACATGGAGACGTCCTTGAGCAATTGCACCTGATGCCCCTCCAGGGTGCCCGCGATGTTGGACACGTTGCCGGCCACATCATCAAAGCGGGCCTGCACCTGGGCCATGTGCTTCTTGGCGCTGGTAAACCAAGCCCTGATGCCCTTGGGCTTGTCCGCGGAGGCCTCAAAGGTTTTGAGCTCCCCAATCAGCTTGGTCAGGCTGTCGCCCACGTCTCCGGAGTCAATGTTTTTGACCTCAGAGAGGATGGTATCAGCGAAGGTGGAGACCTTCTTTTGCGCGTCCGCGCCATAAAGCATGACGTGCTGGGGATTGTTTAGATCAATCTTGGCGGCAAAATCGTCCACCGCCTTGCGCTCCTCCGGGGTCAATTTGCTGTCCAGATCGCTGTAGACCTGGGCATGCACATCCGGGGAGGCCGGGGCCTGCTGCTGGGCCTGCTCAAACTCCTGAATGACGGCCTCCGCCTGCAGGCGGGCTGCGGTCTCAGAAGAAAGGGTCAACTCTGGCAGCGGCTTGTTTTGGGTCTGGTTGTTTTGTTCACTCATGATGATTCTCCTTCATTTGAGCCTGAGCAGTTGCCTGCCCGTTTGATGCGGCAGAGCCGGACTTGATGGTAAATTCGCTGCCCAAGAGGCTGTCCTGCTTGAGCATGGTTTCCAGGACATCTATATCAGTTGAAATGTCCAGCATATCGTTTTGATAGAGGGTGGACAGTTGCTTTTCAAAAGCGCCAATGACCACCTGCATGGCTGACTGGATGCGGTGCTTGGTCTTGATGGCCTCCTGGCCGGTGACCCCGCGCTCGGTGAGCCTGCGGTAGCCAGTGAGCATTTTTAAAGTGGTGGGCAGATAATAATCCATGAACCGGCGGATCTGCGGCGCTTTGCCGGGCTGGTCGATGATGGTCTGGAAGATGCGGGTGGCGATGTTGTCCAATTGCACGATGCTCTCTGACACCACCGGGTCTGGGATCAATTCATCCTCCCGGCGGATTTGGGTCAATAACTCCTGGCCCCTTGAAATCACCTTGTCCACCGCCTCATTGCCGGTGACGGGCAAATCCTTTAAGGAGGCTGCCTGTTTGGAGGTGTCCAAGCCGGAGAACATGGTGTAGGAGAGCCAGCCGGTCAACAAAGAAAGGCCGCCAGCCGTTACATACTGCAGCGGGGCATTGAGCGGAAAAATCAGCGAATACAAAAAGGCGGTGACCCCTGCCGCTAAAAAACCCGCGAAGAGACCTTTCCCGGGCTGAGTGGACTGTTTGAGTTTCTTGGCCATGCACCCTCCTTGCGGTTTTTAAAGGAGAATCCCTTGACTTCCTTTGCAAAGTATAACATACCCCTAACTGGCATTCAAATGAATTATTGATGAGAAAATCTGCCCTTGGACAGAGGAAAAGAGAACGGAAGGTTTTGTGTTTTTGTTGTTTTGAAGAATTTCAGGCTGTGGTATACTGTTCCCAAGCAAACAAACGAGGTACAACAAATGGTCATTATCGGCCTTTCTACAAACAAGGACCAGGAATCTGGCACGGACTCCATGCCCCCGGACTATATCTCAGCCGTTCTCAACGCCGGCGCTCTGCCCGTGATTTTCCCCATGATTCCGCAAGACCACCCTCAATATCAGCAGATCATGGAGGTGTCGGTGGACCTGGTGGACGGCCTCATCATCACAGGCGGGCCGGATGTAGACCCAGCGTTTTATAGGGAAGAACGCCTGCCCGGTTTGGGGGATGTTTCCGCGGAGCGGGACAAGGCGGATTTGACCTTGATTCAAATGGCACTGGCCAAAAAGAAGCCCCTCCTTGGCATTTGCAGGGGATTGCAGGCGGTGAACATTGCCATGGGCGGCAGCCTGTATCAGGACCTCAAAAGCCAATGGCCCAGCGAGATTGACCATCAGCGCACGGACAAGGCCTATGCCCACCCGGTGAGCGTGAAAAAAGGCAGCCTGCTGCATCAGATCACGGGCAAGGAGGAGCTGATGGTGACCAGCCGCCACCATCAGGCCAGTAAACTGAGTGCCCCGGGGCTTGCAGCCACCGCCTTTGCCAATGACGGCGTGGTGGAAGCGCTGGAGTTTGAAAATGGCTACCCTGGGCTTTTGGTACAATGGCACCCGGAAAACATAGCCATGCAGGATGAGAGCCAGCAAGCCTTGTTTAACTGGCTGGTGAAAATGGCGGAGCAGGCATGAAAATCGCGCTGATCTCCGACCTGCACGGCAATATACCGGCCCTTATGGCCCTTGAAAAGGACCTGATGGCGCAAAAGCCCGACCAGATTTGGTGCCTGGGCGACCTGGTGGGCAAGGGCCCCTCCTCTCCCCAGACCTTTGACTGGGCTGTCAAGCACTGCAACATTATCCTGGGCGGCAACTGGGACTATGGCGTGGGCGGGAAGGAATTTTTGCGGGACAGCTTTTACTGGGAGCAATTAGGCGAACAGCGCCTGGCTGTCTTAAAAAGCCTGCCCAGGGAAAAGACCCTTCATCTCTCTGGTCGAAAAATCCGCCTGTTCCATGGGCGGCCGGTGATGGAAAGGCTGCTCAATATCCAGGACCCGAAGGAAGCCCTTTTGCCCTTGTTGGAGCCGGATTTTGACATGCTCATCTACGCGGATACCCACCGCCAGGGGGCCAGAACGCTGGCCGGCCAGGTCATCAATATTGGCTCGGTGGGCAACTCCCTGGGCCTGCCCCTGGTGCAGTACGCCATCTTGGAAGGCGAAAAAAGCGAAACCAAAGGCCGGCTGGAGGTTCGCTTTATTACACTGCCCTATGACAACCAAAAGGCTGCGGATGACGCCCTTTCGCACACCGGGCTGCCAGACGCCCAGGCCTATGTGCAGGAAGTGTTAACCGGGGTTTACGCAGGCTACCTGCGCGTTCGCTCTGAGCGCGCAAGAATGACTTAAACAACCAACACAATAAGGAGGAAATTATGTCCAACATCCCTACAGCTCACAATTCCGCCAAGATGGGTGATTTCGCCCGCACTGTATTGATGCCCGGGGACCCTTTGCGGGCCAAATTTATCGCTGAGAATTTCTTAAAGGATGCTGTCCTGGTCAACAATGTCAGGGGCATTCAGGGCTACACCGGCGAATACAAGGGCAAGAAGGTGTCCGTGATGGCCAGCGGCATGGGCATGCCCACCATTGGCATTTATTCCTATGAGCTTTACAATTTCTATGGCGTGGAGCAGATTATCAGGGTGGGCTCAGCCGGAGCCATCGACCAGAAGCTGAAGCTACGCGAGGTGGTGGCCGCGATGAGCGCGTATTCCAACTCCAGCTATGGCAACCAATTTGGCTTTAAGGGCAACCTGGGCCCCTGCGCGGATTTTGGCCTGCTGCTCAAAGCCCACGAGGCCGCCAAGGAGATCGGCGTGAGCCTCAAGGCCGGGCCAATTTACTCCTCCGACATCTTTTATGATGAGTCTGTGCCCACGGTAGGCGAGACCCTGGAGAAGTTGGGCGTCCTGTGCGTGGAGATGGAGACCTATGCCCTTTACTTAAACGCCGCCAGGGCCGGGAAAAAGGCGCTGGCCCTCCTCACCATCTCGGATAACCCGGTGACCGGGGAAGGCTTAAGCGCACTGGAGCGCCAGGAGAGCTTTACCCAGATGATGGAAATCGCCCTGGAACTGGCCTGATGGTCATCCTGGTGAGCGCCTGCCTTTTGGGCCTATTCACGCGCTATGACGGCATGCAATCCAAAAACCAGCAGGTTTTGGACATATTAAAGGAGCACACCTTGGTTCCGGTCTGCCCGGAGCAATTGGGCGGCTTGCCCACCCCAAGGCCGCCCTGTGAGATCATAAATGGGCGGGTTATCGACAAAAACGGCGAGGACAGGACAGCGGCCTTTGTTTCGGGCGCGCAGGCAGCCTGTGAAATCTATAAGATATGCGACTGTGAAGCCGCAATCCTCAAAGCCAGGAGCCCCTCCTGCGGGAAGGGCCAGGTGTATGACGGCAGCTTTACCGGGCAGTTGATCAAGGGCGATGGGGTTACCGCCAGGCAACTGATGAAGCTGGCTTACCCGGTGTATACAGAGGAGGAGCTGCCCCAACTTGCCCAGTGGATAAGCCAACAAACGCCATGTAAAGCGTTGGAAACGCCGGATGAAAAACTGAATTAATACATAAAATCAATGAAAATTGATGCAGGCAGCCTTGACCAGGCTGCCTTTTTTGTTGATACTGGGTCTATTCTAAAAAGGAGGGTGTGCACGATGCAAAGGAAACTTCTATCCCTGCTCCTGGTTCTGGCGATGCTTGTACTGCCAAGTTTGGCAATGGCTGAGGAAAGTGACCTGCACCACGTGATGGGCAATGGGAAACTTGTCATCGGCTACACCGTCTACGCGCCCATGAACTACACGGACGAAGCAGGCAACTTCACCGGCTTTGACACGGAACTGGCCATCGCTGTCTGTGAAATCCTGGGCCTGACCCCCGAGTTTGTTGAAATCGTCTGGGCGACCAAGGAAACTGAGCTGGCGGCCAAGACCA
Source organism: uncultured Christensenella sp. (assembly GCA_964405705.1). Classification (GTDB taxonomy): domain Bacteria; phylum Bacillota; class Clostridia; order Christensenellales; family Aristaeellaceae; genus UBA6115. The sequence continues at coordinate 3,302 of CAYOOZ010000047.1, read as the reverse complement.
TCGACTGCATCTGGAACGGGCTGACCATCACAGAGGACCGCAAGGCCAACATGGAGATCACCGTCCCCTACGTTGAAAACGCGCAGGTGGTCGTGATGAAGGCGGACGCGGCGTATGAAAACACAGAAAGCCTGATTGGCAAGACTGTGGTGGCGGAGGCCGGCAGCGCTGGTGAATCCACCATCAAGGAAGACAGCAACCTGGCCCAGGCGGAATATTTCGCCAAGGATGTACAGACCTCCTGCCTCATTGAAGTCAAAGCTGGCACAGCGGACGCCGCCGTCCTGGATTTGACCCTGGCCAAGGCCATGATCGGCGAAGGCACGGATTATGCCGACCTGGTCATTGTGGACCGGCTGGCAGTGGAGGACTATGGCGTGGCCTTCCGCAAGGGCAGCGATATCGCCGCTGAAGTCAACAAGGCTTTCGCGACATTGACAGAAAACGGCTTCTTGGCCGCCCTGGCGGACAAGTATGGCCTGGACCTGGCGAAATGAGCGTAAACTAATACAAAATCCGCAGGGGACAGATCACTCTGTCCCCTGCTTCGCATCATTAGGAAATAAAGAATGACGACTAATTTTATCACCATTCTGGCCCAGTTAACTGACAGCTTTTGGCTCAACATCCAGCTGTTTGGCTTGACCCTGCTGTTTTCCCTGCCCCTGGGATTGCTGATCGCTTTTTGCTCCATGAGCAGGCTCAAGCCTTTATCCCTTTTATCCAAGACCTTTGTCTGGATCATCAGGGGCACCCCCTTGATGCTGCAGGTGATCATCATCTTTTTCGCGCCGGGGCTTTTGGGCTGGGGCCCTTTATGGGGCTCGGGCGCCAGCGCGCGCTTCACCGCCGCCAGCGCTGCCTTTATCATCAACTACGCCTGCTATTTTTCTGAAATCTTCAGGGGCGGCATCCAGGGCGTACCCAAGGGGCAAACGGAGGCCGGGCAAGTGCTGGGCATGACCCGAAGCCAGATTTTCTTCAAGGTTACCCTGATGCAGGTCATCAAGCGCATCCTGCCCGCCATGTCCAATGAGGTGATCACCCTGGTGAAGGACACCTCCTTGGCGCGCATCATTTCCATCAAGGAAATCATCATGATGGCGCAGGAATACACGGCCAAGGGCTTAATCTGGCCGCTGTTCTCCACCGGCCTCTTTTTCCTGGCCTTTGTGGGGGTCCTCACCCTGCTGTTTAACGCACTGGAGAAGAAAATGGACTATTTCAAGGTATGAGTATGATGAAGATATTGGAAGTTGACAAGCTGCAAAAGAGCTTTGGACCAAGCCTGGTCCTTTCAAACATCAGCTTTTCCCTTGACAAGGGCAAGGCGCTGGCCATCATTGGCTCCTCCGGCTCCGGGAAAACTACCCTGCTGCGCTGTTTAAACTTTTTAGAGCGGCCGGACGCGGGGCGCATTCTGGTGGAGGGGCAGACCATTTTTGACGCAAAGGACGGCGCCCGGCTCACCGATCAGGACATCAGGAAGCGCCGGTTAAACTTTGGCCTGGTGTTCCAGTCCTTTCACCTCTTCCCCCAGTACACAGTTATAAAAAATATCACCTTGGCGCGGGAGTTGCTCTTAAAGCAGGATGGGCCAGTCAAGGCCCAGGACATCAAAGCAGAAGCCAGGGAGCTGCTGGCCCAAATGGGCCTTGTGGGCAAGGAGGAGGCCTACCCCCATCAGCTATCCGGCGGGCAGCAGCAGCGGGTAGCCATCGCACGCGCCCTGGCCTTAAAGCCCAAAATCCTCTGCTTTGATGAGCCAACCAGCGCCCTGGACCCGGAATTGACCGGCGAAGTTCTGCGCGTGGTGCGCTCCCTGGCAGAAAAAAAGACCACCATGATTATTGTCACTCATGAAATGGCCTTTGCGCGGGATGTGGCGGACCAGGTACTATTTATGGATGAGGGCCTCATTGTGGAGGAGGGCAGCCCCCAGGAGGTGATTACAAACCCCAGGGAGGAGCGCACCAGGCAGTTCCTCTCCCGTTTCTCCAATGAAGGTTAAAGGGAATCAGGCCTTCTTGATGGTATCCGTGCGCCTGTCCACCCTTTGGGTGAAGAAGTAGGCCCCGACAATTAATACCAGCAGAATAAAGGGCACCACCTTCAAGCTGGTCGAGCGAACCAAAAGGGCAGTCAAGGGCGGCATCAGGGTGGAGCCAAAGTAGGCAGCGGCCAGCTGCAAGCCGATGACGGACTGGGAGAGGGCTGTGCCAAAGCGCTGGGGCACCAGGAAGGTCATGGAGGGGAAGATCGGCGCGTTGCCCAGGCCCAAGAGCAAATAGCCCGCCAGGGAGATGACCCTGGGCAGGGGCAAGGCCAGGATCACAGCGCCCAAGAAGGCCAGATAGAGGCCATAGCGAATCATTTTACGGCTGTCCATCTTCATGGCGACAAAGCCGGAGATGCCCCGGCCAATGGTGGTGCCAAAGAAATAAATGGAGGAGAGCAGGGCCGCGGTCGCCGGGTCAAAGCCTTTTTGTTCCTCTAAAAAGCTGGCTGCCCAGACGCTGCCGGTGTACTCAAAACCGACCATGCAGAAAAAGGCCAGCATGGTAGTTTTCAGCCCCGGGGTTGCAAGCAATTGGGCCAGGGAGAGCTTGACAGGCTGGCCGTCGTTGGTCAATTCATGGGTTTCCGCTTTCTTCCAGAGCTTGAGCGAAAAGAAGAGGACAATGAGAAGTGCGAATTGCAAAAGCCCAGCTGTCAGATAGCCACCCGGCCAGGAACCGGTGACCTTGATGCCTGCTCCAATGAGCAGGGAGCCCAGGGTGGCCCCCACACCCCACATGAAATGCAGCCAGCTCATATGGCTGGCCTTGTAGTTGCGGGCGACAAAGCCGTTTAATCCCGAGTCCACAGCGCCCCCGCCCGCGCCCAGTGGGAAGGCCAGGAGACAGACCAAGAGATAGCTTCTTGAAATAGAATATAATAGAAGGCCCACAGCGGTGATGAGGACGCTGCCCACCAGCACCTTGCCTGTGCCAAAGCGGTCTATCAACTTGCTGGAGAGGAAGCTGGACACCACAGCGCCCAGGGTGCTGAGCATGGATACCAATCCCAGATCCGCCAGGGACCTGCCCACGGTGATGGACATGGACGGCCAGGCGGCCCCCAGCATGGCATCCGGCAGGCCCAGGCTGATGAAAGAGACGTAAATCAAGGGCAAAAGCAATGAAAACATGAAGACCTCCAAGATGCAATGCGACCATCTTAAGCAATAAAACCAAATTGGGCAAGGGAAAAAGCGAAAAAATCGCAAATTTGGCTTGACAATTCTGACAGGGTTTTATAAG
>CAYOOZ010000046.1:0-13116 GCA_964405705.1 uncultured Christensenella sp. | reverse complement strand
CAAAGATATAGGCCTTACCGATGATGCCGCTTAAGAGCGCGCTGCTCATGGGCGGGGCAAAGGCATAGGTGTCCGGCGCCCACCCATGGAAGGGGAACATGGCGCTCTTGATGCCAAGACCTGCAGTGATGAGCGCGATGACCACCACCAGGGGGCCGGTGTATTGCCCGGAAGCAATCATGCCCTGGATGGTGACGCGAAGGGGCTCCATCAACAGGTGGCCCGTGATGCCATAAAGCATGGCAATGCCCAGCAACAAAAGGCCAGAGCCAAACAGGTGCATGATCATGTAGCGGGTGATGGCCACCAGGGTGTGTCCGTTTTGTCGAACAAGGACCAGCGCACAGGAGGCAATGGTCATGATTTCGATGAAGACATAGACAGTAAACAGGTAAATCAGCACCTGAACCGCTGCCAAGGCAAGGTCCACCATGATGCAGTAGAGGTTGGTCTTTTGCTCAGAGACAAAGGCGGGGGAATGGTAGAAGCCCGCGATGACAGAGAGGAAAAGCACCGCTGAAAAGCCGGTGGCTGTGATGGCCTCCAGGCGGCCAATGCGGATTTCATTGCCCCAAGGCGCTGGGAAATGGCCCATCATGAAGGGATAGGCGTTGTCCAATTGGGTGGTCAGGTTCAAGGTCAGGATGCTCATCACCAAGACAGCGCCGGACACAAAGATGGTGACCCACTTGGCTGACCTTTGCTTGAGCATGGAGGTGAAGATGCCGGCCGCCATGCACAGGAGAATGCTGAAGAAGGGGAAATTGTGAACGATACTCATTACGCGTCCTCCCCCTTTGCCAAGAGCATGATGACATCAATGTCAAGCGTGCGGTAGCGGCGGTACAGCCTGACCGTCAGGGCCAGCATAATGCCGGTGAAGCTGACGGAAACGACAATGCCCGTTAGGACCAATCCGGCCGGAATCGGGTTGATGTAGGCTGCAACCTCCTGAATGCCATCCACCACGATGGGTGCCTTGCGGCCGGTGATATAGCCCATGGAGGCCAAAAACAGGTAGACCGCGGTATCCATGATGTTAAGGCCAATGATTTTACGAATCAGATTTCTTTGTAGAAGCAGGATGGTGAAGCCAATCCCAAAGAGGATGACAGACACCGTCTGCTCCAAATTTTCATACAGCAATTGCCACATATTTCCCTCCACCTTAAAGCCCGCCCTTGCGGAAGAGCGCATAGAAGATATACATGGTGCAGGCGACCACCATGCCAACTGCGATGTTTAAAGGCATGATCAGACCGCTGGACAGGATGGCCCCGGGGATGCCCAGGGGGATTCCGCTTTCCATCCCATTGGCGCCCATGTAAAACGAATAGGTCTTGGCCAGGGCATAGAAGGAGAGGGAGATAAAGCTGACCCAGGAGAAGGTTTTGTAGGTAAAGAAGCGGCCGGCCTTCTCAAAGCCAAAAGCGTCCAGGTACAAAATCAGGCCGGCTGAAATAATGGCCCCGCCGGAGAAGCCCCCGCCTGGGGATAAGTGCCCGTTTAATATGATGTAGATGCCAAAGAGGAAGATAATGGGCACCAATACCTTGGCAGCACCCTGGAGGATGCGGTCTGCCCGGGGCTCGTAGTGGCGGTCATCGGATTCCTCGGCAATGAGTTCCATCACCGGGGTGCCGTCTTTGTTGCGGTCAATCCGCAGGAGGATTAAAACCGCGCTGGCCGCGATAAAAAGCACTGTGGATTCGCCCAGGGTGTCAAAGGCACGGTAGTCCAAAATCATACCGGCGACAATATTGACAGCACCGGTTTCATCCAGGCCTTTTTCAATGTAGCGCTGGGTGACCTCGTTGATGCCAGGGGCCGTGTCAGAGCCAAAGCGCGGCATGGCCGCCACCGTCTCCAACAGGAAGAAAATCATCAGGCAAGCCAAGATAAAGGAGATGGTGACATAGATACGGGAGACCGTCTTGCGGCCCTTGGTATTCATCCAAGAGCGCAAATCCTGGCTGACCATGCGCTCCATCATCTCGCTGCGGTCATGGCGGTGCGCGCTTCTTTGCTCTAATTGGCTTTCATAAACGCTCTCGCTGATCTCTTCCGGGGTATCCTCAGTGATTTGGTTGATGATAGCGTCATCCAAAGCGGAATAACCATCCAGGAACCATTTCTTGATGCGGGCCTGAGGGCGCGTTTCCCAATCCTGTCTGCATTTACTCATGGTCGCGCTCCCCCTTAATCGCATGGATTTTCTTGAGGGTGACAAAGAACAAAACGCTGGTGATGCCTGCGCCAACGGCTGCCTCTGTGATGGCCAGGTCCGGGCTCTCCAAAAGCATCCAGATGATGGCCATGATCAGGCTATAAGCCATGTAGACAATCAGGGAGGTCAACAGGTTTTTTGTCAGGCTGACGGACAAAGCGCAGACAATCAACATCCCCAAGAGAAAGATGTGGACAAAACTCATGTGTCTTCCTCCATTAAGTGTTCAGGGCTCAAGGGCAATTGATGCCATTGCGGGTTCATGGTCACTTCAAGCCGCGCGATCAAGTGGCTGTTGACGGGGCTTGAGAACCACAAGAAAATAATAATCAAAATCAGCTTAAACAAGGTCCAGATGTCCGGGGCATTGAAGGTGAGACCGATTAAGCAAAACAGGATGCCCAGGGTATCGCCCATGGCGGCGGCGTGCATACGATTTAGGACATAGTCAAACTTGTACACGCCAATGACCGCTGTAATCATAATCAGCAAGCCAGAAATTAAGAAGGCAGATGACAGAATAAAACGCAGCCAATCAAGCATTTTGCTGTCCCTCCTCTTCAAGCTTGGCTTTACGCTCCAAAAAGACGCCCATGTAGACCTTGGACAGGACCACGACAGCTAAGAAACTGATCATTGCATAGAGCAGGGAAACATCCACCAGGTATCCTTCCCGAAGGAGCATGGCCACCACGCCCACCATGATCATGACCTGGGTGCCAATCATATTGATGGCAACAATGCGATCTGCAATGGAGGGGCCTTTGACCGCTCGGATAAAGGCCAGCACAACAAGAACAGCCAGCACGCACAGCGCGCCGACATAGAGCACATGGTATGCCTTCTCCAAGATCATAGCTGTTTCTCCTCAAACCATTTGGCTTCCTTGTCCAACAGGCGTTTTTCAAACTCACTGTTGATCAGGCCGTCCTCCAGGCTCTCATCCAGGCAGTGGACCAGGTATTCATCGGCGTTTAGGTTAACCGTGATGGTGCCGGGGGTCAAGGTGATGCAGTCAGCCAGGGCAACCCTCGCGGTCTTGGTCTTTAGCTTGGTCTTAAAGACGCTTAATTTGGGGACGACGACATCTTTGTCCGTCAAAATCATGCGCATCACCGCAAAATTAGCCAAGGTGATTTCCTTGATCAAGAGCCAGACATATTGCAGATAGCCCGGAAGATACTTGAAAATCTTCCATTGGTTTTTTGCGTTCATGGAAGGCGCAATGAATTTTTTGACAAACCAGGACAAGGCCACTGAGATGACAATGCCAAAGATTATCAACTCAAGCGTCACCTTGCCATTGAAAATAATCCATAGACAAAACAAGGCCAGAGTAACCAACAGCTCACCTTCTTCTTTCCGTAGTCAGGACACTTTGAAAATACCGGGAGTACAATCCTGATTATAGCTTTACATTTTAAATTGTCAAACATTTGCCGGTTTGCGGTCAGTTTGTCGCAAGAAGAAGGAAGAACTTGTGGAGACTTGCATTATATGGCGAATAAATCACCCTATCCATCCATTCAAAATGTTCCGAGCGATCTTAAAGGTGGGATGAATGAAGGCGCTCTTTTTGTCCAAGACAGACATTGACCCAAGATTCCATTCAGGTGGGATCAATTTTAACCCACGATTCTTTTTGCCATCTGCTGCGCCTTGAGGCAGAGCTCCGCGGCCAAAAAAGCATGCTCCTGCGTCATGGCCAATTCCGTTCTGTATAAGCAGTCCTGGATGAGGCGGCCAAAGAAGGGGAAACCTACCTCATCAGGTACTTGGATGCGGTGCTCACCTTCCTGGTCAACCAGGATGACGACGTCGCCCAGTTCTTCTTGAGCGCCGATATCAATATACTTGCGGATTTCAATAAAGCCCTCAGTCCCCAGTATCAAGGTGCGCCCATCGCCCCAGGAACGCAGGCCAGACGGCGTGAACCAGTCCACCCTGAAGTAATTGGTCGCGCCATTGCTGGCCACCAGGTTGGCCTCCCCAAAATCTTCCAGCTCAGGGTACTCCGGGTGGGCATAATTGGCGACCTGGCTGTGGACGACCTTCGCATCCCTGGTGTTGGCATAAAATAAAAACTGCTCAATCTGATGGCTGCCGATGTCACAAAGGATGCCGCCGTACTCTTCCTTGTTGAAAAACCAACCTGGACGGCTTTTGGCGTTGAGTCGATGAGGCCCCAGCCCAATGACCTGGATGACCCGACCAATGGCGCCTTCCATAATCAATTGGTCGGTATACACAGCGCTCTTCACATGCAAGCGCTCTGAATAATAGACCATATACTTCTTGCCGGTGCGCTTGACCGCTTCACGCGCCAGCTCCAATTGTGACAGCGTGGTGAAGGGGGCTTTATCCGTGAAATAGTCCTTCCCATGCTCCATGACCAACAGACCCAGGGCACAGCGCAGATTGGGAATGGCGGTAGAGGCAATGAGGCGGGTTTCCTCATCCATTAGAACCATCTCCTGGCTTAATGCAGGGATGGCCTGGGGAAAGGCTTTGATAAAGGCGGATACTTTCAATGGGTCCTTGTCATAAACATATTTTAAGGTCGCTCCAGCTTCCAAAAGCCCATTGCACATGCCATAGATATGCCCGTGGTCCAGCGCGATGACGGAAAACACAAACTCTCCAGGTTTTACAACCGGCGCTGGTTTCCCTGTTGGCGCATAATTCATGCCATCCTTTTGCATCCTGTCCTCCTGTGGTGCCGGGCTAGGGCCCGGATACTTGCTAATGGTATTCTAATAGAAATCGACTGCACTTAGCAATTCATTGAGGTTGGATCATTGGATGATTCTAGGGGAAATTCTTCCTATTTAAATGTGACAATACTGTTTCGGATTGTATCTATGATGACATATTATATTAATTTAATGATGCAAATATTACAATTGTGTGTTATAATCGTTTCAAAGGTGACATTGATGAACGCGAGGAGACCACCATGCAAAACTGGCTTTCCCTTCCCAACAGAGAAAGAATCAAGGAAACACCGTCCCCGACCTGCTTGACCCTGGCCCAAAAGGCCCTGGTGCACTGGGCCAAGGTGGATGATTATGACGCGATTCTGGATTTGGATTGTGCCAGTGGCAAGCTCCTTCATTATTATTTAAAGAAGTTCCAAATCAGGGCCTGTGGTATGGTTTCAAACGCAGGGGAGCTGAGCGCCTCCCAGTCCTTGCTTCACACCCAGGCTGAGGTTTTAAAGGCTGACAAGCGGGACATCCCCTGGCGTGAAGGCAGCTTTGATGCCGTTTTTTTGTCTAAGCCTTTTTACAACCTTGATCAATCAAGGGATATTCTGCACGAGGTAAGGCGGGTCATCAAGCCGGGCGGGCAGTTTGTCATCGCTGTGCCGGGGCTTCACCTGCTCTCCAGGCTGGGCTTGACCAAGGAGAACGGCATGAAACTAAAAAATATGGATAACCCGTTTAACCTGATGGAAGAACTGCATCAGCAGGGATTTACAGATGTCTCCATGCGGCTGAGCTCCCTGCGCTATGCAACCATCATTGCCCACACCAAGCCGTCTTCATGAACATGATAAGAAAACAGCCCGCATTTAAAGCGCCGGCGACTTTATTTCGCCGGGGCTTTGCTTTATTTCTGGCCATCTTTTTTGTTTGTACCAGCGTTCAGCAGGCCTTTGCGTCACAAAAACAAGGCTTGCCTGGCAGGGTCCGCGTCCTTTTGACCGCCTATCAAAATCTGACCCAATTGGATATTGGTGTTCACGGCTCCTACACGCTGGACGATAAAATCTCCTTTCAGCGGGGCAGCCAGGTGCAGCTTGCGGTCATCAACAACCGCCTGCAGGTCAGCTATGAGGGGATGGTATACTTGACTGGCCACGAACTGATCTTCAAACAACACCAAGCGGACAGCGAAGGGGAAAACGGCCTGCGCTTTTCTGGTACCATGAGCCTCTTTCCGGGGGACCTGCAAGTCAGCGCCAAGGATGGCAAACTGCAAATGATTACGGTTTTGCCTATTGAAGAATACTTAAGTGGAGTGGTTCCCTATGAAATGGCGGACGACTTCCCACTGGAAGCCCTGAAAGCCCAGGCTGTGGCCGCCAGAACCTATACCTTGGCCCGGTTGGACAAAAGCAAGCCCTATGACCTGGTCGACAACACCAACGACCAGGTCTACCGAGGCATTCAAAAAGACAAGGTCAATGCCATCAAAGCTGTCCATGAGACAAGCGGTCTGGTCCTAACGTATCAGGACAAATTGGCCAACTGCCTGTATACGGCCAGCAACGGAGGCTATACCGAATCCGCCTTGAACGCCTGGGGGCGGGAGAGCATCCCTTACCTCCAAATTCAAAAGGATCCTTACGACCTTGACAATCCACTGAGCATCGTCAAAACTGCCACCATTCAAAAGGAACGAAACGGTGCTGATTCCATCACAGACAGCTTTTTTGAATTCTTAAAGCAACGCTTGGATAAAAAGGATCAGGATGCCAAGATCATCAGCATCAATTCCTTGACCCCGCATACGCCCAAATACGGACAAAAAGAAGGGGGCGTGATGAACCAGTTGAAAGTAGATTTAAGCATACAAGTTACAAGCTTGGTTGAAGTTAAGGAGAAGGCGGATGACACGGAAGTCAGCCTGACAGTGACCAGCCCGCCCACAGAGCCAGAAAACCAGGTCTTGACACCAAAATACATTGAGAAAACGGAAACAAAAGAGATCTCCCTGGATGTTCCGGTCTTTCCAGACTTGGAGCAATTGCTGTCCCTCTCCATCAACCGGAATGAGAATGAAATCATCAGTGTAAAAGAGTCTGACAAAGCCTTTAAGGTTCAATTCCGGCGCTATGGCCATGGCGTTGGGATGAGCCAGCGCGGCGCTGAATGGATGGCAAAAACACACCAGTTTAGTTTTGAGCGGATCTTAGGCTTTTATTACCCAGGGACAAAGCTGGAAAAATGGAATCTTCCATCTGAAACACTAACGACGTTGTCCGCTGCCTTTGTGACCACACCCGGCCCGCCGCCAACTGCCACCCCAAGGCCCACCCTGATGCCGCAAAGCGGAAAGCCCCAAGAGGGGCAAAGAATTGTACATGTAATGGGAATTGAGTCTAACTCATCCTTAAATTTGCGGGCAAAACCCGATTACCTGGGGGATATCATCACCCGATTGTACTATGGCCAGGAGTTGCTAGTTCTAAGAACTTTGGAAGACGGGTGGTTGGAGGTCAAAACGGATGCTGTGCAGGGCTATATCAGGGAGGAGTTTGTCAGCACAAAGCCGGATTGACTTTGAAATAATGATAAATCCCGGAGCTTGCGGTACAATGGACGCAGGCTCTTTTATATGAGTGCCGGAAATCAAAGGAGTATCGTATGAAAGCAATTCTAAACCCAGAGATGCTGGAGTTCATGATGGACATCCGGTTTAACAATAACAAAGCTTATTTTCTGGAACACAAGGATGAGTATGAGAAAAAGGTGAAAAAGCCCTACCATCGGTTGATTGAAGCGCTTGCTCCAACCATGCAGGAGATTGACAGCGGCATGGAAGTCCGTCCCTACAAGGTGTTATCCAGGATCTACCGGGATACACGCTTTTCAAGGGATAAATCGCCCATGCGGGATCACCATTGGCTGGCATTCCGCCATCAGGGAGAACCTCGTGATCAGGCGGTCATGTTCTGGTTTGAAATCAGGCTGGAGGCAGTGAGCTGGGGGCTTGGTTTCTGGGGAGAAAACAAGAAGGCCATGGAACTGCTCAGAAGGCGGATGGTGGCACAGCCGGATGAAATCATCGCCCTGCTTAAGCAGGTAAAGAAGGATGGTTTCCGGGTGGAGGGAAGCCCATACGCAAGGATGAACGTCCCGGAGAACTTGCCGGAGTTCTTGCACGGTTTTTATCGTCTCAAGGAAGTGTATGTAACCAAGGCTGGTATCAAGCCGACCAGCGTTTTTGAACCAGGGTTTGAAAAGAAGCTTGCGGCCGATTTCCTGGCCTTGGCGCCCATGTATCGTCTGCTCCGTGGATGCTATGAGTTGTCAAGAGAATAAATACTCTTCCCTGTTTTACCGTACTCCGGTATTCAAATTCATGCTTTGGTTTGAATTAGTTTGTTCCGAGAAAAAACCCCGCCATGACTTCGGCGGGGCTGGATCGGTGTTTTGTATGGTTACAAGGAGCGGAAGACCGAGACCACCTTGCCCAGGATATCTACATCCTTGACAATGATGGGCTTTAAAGCATCGTTTTCCGGTTGAAGGCGGAAATAGCCCTTTTCCTTGTAGAAGCGTTTGACTGTCGCGTCACCCGCAACCATGGCCACCACGATGTCGCCATTGATGGCGTGGGGCTGCTGCTTAACAACGATATAGTCCCCATCGAAGATGCCGGCTTGGATCATGCTGTCCCCGCGGACAACCAGGGCAAAATGTTGGCCGTCACGCATCATAAAATCAGGAATCGGAATCATCTCCTGAATGCTTTCCTCAGCCAGGATCGGGGAACCTGCGGCGACAGGTCCCAGGAGGGGAACCATTTTAAAGATCTCTTCCTTTTCATCTGCCTTGCCAGTAAAAGCCATTGCCCTGGGCTTCATAGAATCGCGTTTTAAAATGCCCTGTTTTTCAAGGCGTTTTAAATGGCCATGTACGGTGGACGTGGACTTGAGACCCACTGCCTCACAAATTTCACGGACGGAAGGCGGAAAGCCATTCACAGCGACCTGTTCACGAATAAAATCCAGGATCAAGCCCTGGGTTTCGCCGTGTTTTCTCTTATTCTGTGGCTGGTCCTGTTTCATCGCTTTCCCTCCAGAATTGATGGCATCATTATACCATGCAAACATATGTTTGCAATAGTCAATTTGAACCTTATGTACACTTTATTCGTCCAGGGACTGTATTTCCGGCAACTGGATGCGCTTGGCCGCTTCACGGCGTTTGGCGTCAGACATGGCGGCATAATGCTTCCTGGTGGTATTTACATCCGCATGGCCCAAGGTGTCCGCAACCAGGTAGATATCGCCGGTTTCCTGGTACAGATTGGTGCCAAAAGTGCTGCGCAGCTTATGGGGGCTGAGTTTTTTCTTAAGCGGAGCACCGATCAAAGCATATTTTTTTACCAGATTTTCAACCGCCCGCTGGGTAATTCTTCGTTTTTGAAGAGATAAGAATAGGGCATACTCATGCCCGGGTTTGGTCTCTACTTCCTTTCGTTCATCCACATAGCTGCGCAGGCAATCTGCCACAGTGTCCGGAAAATAGAGGATGGTCTGGTTGCCGCCTTTTCTGGTGACAATGAAGGAGTTGTGCGAAAAATCCAAGTGATCCAAGTCCAACCCCACCAGCTCGCTGACCCTAATGCCAGTGCCCAGGAACATCATCAAAATGGCAATATCGCGCTTTTGGGTGTTTTTAAGGTAGCTTTGCTGTGTTTTGCTAAACCCGGTACCTTGGTTGATCGCGTCCATCATGCGCTGCACTTCATCTTCTTCCATATAGAGGATGGGCTTGCTGTGGCGCTTGGGCATAGACACCAGGGTGGTGATGTTGGCGGAAATGAGCTCATTTTTAAATAAATAATCAAACAAGGAGCGAACCGCGCTTAACTTGCGCATGATGCCTAATTCCTTGTTCTGGATGCTGACAGGCGCGCTCTTTTTGCTGGCTTGATTCCGCTTGTCTTCCATGTCCTTGAAATAAAATTGCAGGTACTCCTGAAAGCCTTCAATGTGCCTGGCGGTCACCTGTTGAATGTGGTTTTCGTCCATGAGCTTTGGGATGATGTCCGCAAAATCAGCTTCCTCGCTGTGTAAATAATTGAAGAACAACCTCAGATCGTAGGCGTAGGCCTGCCGGGTTAATGCGCTGGTGGTCTGGGAGATGGAGCGGAAGTAATCCGTGCAGAAACGGGGCAATTCCAATTGGATTTCCCGGATCTTGGCCAGTGCTTTTTCAGATGTAGTATGGTGAAAGGCAATCCGTTTCAAGGTGAACTCCTGTTCTTCTTTTCTTTCATTATAGTTTAATTGCCGTTATTTCTCAATGCTCTGTGTTTTCAATGTAAAAAACGGAACACGATATTGACAATGTTCAAATTGGTTGATATATTGCGTAAGGACTATTTCAAGGAGGTACCAAATGCCCAACTCTGTCCTCTTCCAAAGCTCCCAGCATTCACCGGAAAAATTACCTGTTTCGGTTGAAGGCACCCACACACCTGACGCCCTTGCTGCCGCAAGCGGTTTATGGATAGCATCTGCCGGTTCAGCCATGCTGACCCAGGGTGACTACGCGCTCAAGAGCCAGGATGACTGGCTGCTGATTATGTGTCAGAGCGGTTCCTTTCAGTTGAGCACCAATGACCTGCGCATCCGCAACCGCGAATGCTGCATGATCCCAACCAATTCCGCCAACGATGTCCTGCATGTGGAGCAGGAAGCCCGCGTCATCTGGATGACTTTTGGCGGTCACCTGGCCCAGGATTTTATGAGCTTGATGGGTGCCCTGCCGCACCGTGCCATGAAACAGGGCGCCCTGCCCTCCCAATTGAAGCTGGGCAAGCACATTGTCCAGGCCATTGTGAGAATTGGTTCCGCAAGGGAGGCTTCCTCCGCCCAATTACAGCAGCTGCTCTGGGGCCTTTTGGCGTCCCACTCTGGCCAGCCTGTGGCGATGGACGCAGTCTTGTCCCACGAAATCTCCAAGGTGATTGACGCGATGCGCAAGAACCAGTACAAGGACTCCTTCACGCTCAATGACATGGCCAATTTGAGCCGCATGCCGGTTGAAACCTTCCGCAAGCGCTTTGTGTCCGAGGTTGGTATGCCTCCGCAGAGCTATCAGCTGTTTTGCAAAATGGAGCGCGCCAAAACCTTGCTTAAAGAAGGCCTCACCGTGCGGCAGGCAGGGATTGAAGTTGGTATGGAGGATCCCTATCACTTCAGCAAGACCTTTAAGAACATCGTGGGGATGAGCCCCTCCCATTACACCAAGACCACCTTGGTACAATGAAGGGCAAACTGACCCCTGCCCAAGCGACCAACCTCAACGGTTTGCAGCTGGCCTTCATCGGCGACGCGGTATACAACCTCGTCATGCGCTTAGGCGCTCTTAGGCAAGGCGGCGGGGTAAAAAAATTGCACCTTGGCACCACCAGGCGCGTAAACGCCGTTGCGCAGGCGGAGGCTTTATCCGCCCTTGAGCCCCTTTTGAGCGATGAAGAAATGGGCATCGTACGCAGGGGCAGAAACGCTCATCCCAGGCACACCACGCCCAAAAGCGCCAGCCCTGCACAGTACAGCGCGTCCACCGGGTTTGAGGCTCTGATTGGATTTTTGTACTTAACAGACCAGGAAGCGCGGCTCAACGAACTCTTTGAGTTCATCAACAAAGCCCAGCAAACGGAAACACCAACTCATTAAAAGGTGGGGGATAACCTCCACGAAAGGGAACTATGCCATTTAACAAATCTGGAAAACAAGGGTTTAAAGACCATTACAAGAACGACAACAAGGAAAGAAGCACCTCCTCACGCCCTGCCCAAGGCGGCAAAAGGACGGGGGACAGGCCTGCTGCTGGTGGTGGCCAGGGCGGCTTCCAAGGCGGGCAAAAAAGCCGCTTTGGCGGCGAAGCCCGGGGCTTTGGCCCCAGGAAAAGCCGTGCCCCCCAGGGAACCATTCCGGAGAGCCGTCCCTATAATCCATCCAGCCGTGACAATAACCGCGACAACAACCGTGATAACGGCTATGAGACTGCTACCAGGAACAACAGGCAGTATGACGCCTTTTCAAGGGGCAGCTCCAAACCGCAGTTTGGCCAAAGGCCGCAGGGGACATCAGGCCGCGGCGGAAGGCCTGGCGCTGAGCGGCCTGCCTTTGAAAGAAGCGGCTCACCGGCTTCCCAGCGCTTTGGCCCGGGCAGCAGAACTCAGCCTGGTTCCTTTGGCAGGCCTGCTTTCCAAAAGCCGGCCCCCATCAAGCCCATCCCTGTTCCAGTTGCTCCAATCGCTCCCGTGATTGAAGAAGACATTGGCCAGGTTAACCTCTTAACTGGCCGCAACCCCATCAGGGAGGCCATCAAGACCGGGCGGGACCTGGAAAAGCTGATGATCGCCAAGGGTGAATTATCTGGCTCCGCAAGAGAGATTGTCAGCCTGGCCAAGAAGGCCGGCATCATGATTCAATCCGTTGAACGCACCCGACTGGACCAATTGGCCAAGAATCACCAGGGCATGATTGCCTTTGCCTCCGCTTATCAGTATGCCCAGGTGGAGGATATTCTGGAGACCGCCAAGCAAAGGGGAGAGGCGCCCTTTATCATTATCCTGGATCAGATTACTGACCCGCACAACCTGGGCGCTGTGATCAGAACAGCTGCCTGCGCCGGTGTTCATGGCGTGATTGTGCCCATGCACAGGGCTGTGGGGCTGACCCCGGCCGCTGTGAAGGCCTCCGCCGGCGCGGTGGAACACATCAAGGTGGCCCGTGTTACCAACCTAAACCAAACCATCAAAAACCTGCAAAAGCAGGGGATTTGGTTCTACGCCGCCCAGATGGAGGGCGAGGACTTCCGCACGGTCAAGTTTGACGGCCCTTGCGCCCTGGTCATTGGGAGCGAAGGGGAAGGGGTTAGCCAGCTGACTGCCTCCATCTGCGATAAGCAGGTTAAAATCCCCATGCAGGGAGAAATGAACTCCTTAAACGCCTCCGTGGCAGCCGGCATTTTAATGTACGCAGCCTATGACGCGCGCTACCCTGTGAAGTAAGGCCCACTCCCGCCTGCCCTTTGGCAGTCTGGGAAAAGATCAAGCAGAACCTGAGCCATCTTGTAAAAACAGTTGACAAACAATCTGTGCTTGTATAAAATGGTAAAGGTCTGCTTTCTGCGGGT
>CAYOOZ010000045.1:9216-13167 GCA_964405705.1 uncultured Christensenella sp. | reverse complement strand
GGTGAAGGTAATATAGGCCATGATGGTATTTCTTCCGATAAAATCCTTTCTGGACAGGGGAAAGGCTACCATGACAGTCAAGAGCACACCCAGGCTGGTGGCGGCCGTTGTGTATAAGATAGTATTGAGGTAGCCAACCAGGACCTGGTTGTTCTTAAACACTGCCTTATATCCTTCAATCCCTGGCTCAACCGGCAACAGCCATACCTTCCCCGCCATCACAGCCGAAGGTGAACTAAAGGAGGAGGAGAGTACATACACCAAAGGATAGATAATGAGTGCCATCAATAGGATAATGAAGGCATACATCACAAAGAGAAATAACCTGTCGCCCTTAGCTTCTTTGATGGTATTTCTGCTGGTTTTCTGCATCGTCATTCTCCTTTCCTCCTCACCAAAGGCTGGTATCGCTCAGTTTTTTGGCGATGTAGTTGACCAGAAGAATCAATACGAGGTTAATTACAGAGTTAAATAACCCAATGGCGCTTGCATAGCTAAAGTCTGCGTTGATGATACCAATGTTATAAACATGGGTGGAAATCACCTCGGACACGGACATGTTGGCTGGATTTTGCATGGCCAGTATCTTGTCTACACCCAAGTTCATGATGCGGCCGACATCCAATATCAGTAGTATGACTGCGGTGGGGAGGAGGCTTGGGATGTCAATATATCGGATGCGTTGTATCCGGGAAGCGCCGTCAATTTTCGCAGCTTCATACAGAGCAGGGTCGATGGTGGAGAGGGCTGCGATGTAGATGACAGCGCGGTACCCTGTGTGCTGCCAGACATCCGACCACACATAGATGCTCCGGAACATTCCCGATTGTGCCAGAAAATTCACTCTTTCCAGGCCCAAGGCAGCCAGCATGTTGTTAACAAAGCCAAAGCGCAGGGATAAAAATTGGTTTAACATGGACACAACGATAACAGTAGAAATAAAATGCGGCGCGTAGCTGACCATCTGAACGGATTTTTGAAATCGTTTGCTGGGGATTTCGTTGAGCATCAGCGCAAAAATGATGGGGATGGGAAAGCTGACCGCCAGATTATATAGGCTCAGCAGGAGGGTATTGCTCAGGATCCTGGAAAAATTATATGCGCCAAAGAATCGGTTAAAGTGCTGCATGCCTACCCAATCGCTGCCCCAGATGCCCTTGGATGCGTTAAAGTTCTTAAACGCAACCTGCAGCCCAGCCATGGGCAGGTAATTAAAGAAGAAAAGGAAGAGCAGCGGCGGAATCACCAGGAGGTAATACTGCCAATGTTTGGCCATGCGAGGGAGGAGGTTTCGCCTTTTCCGCAAATCTAAATCCGTCATTATTGCCATCCTCGATTCAATTTGTACAAATCGGTCATTTGGGACTTTGGCTTATTTGTCACTCTGTTGTATTGTGCTGCTTCAACCTTAACAAAGAAGGAAGGCAAAATCAAGGAAGAACCAGGGGTTTTTTGTGAACATAGTTGCAAGTTACACAAATGCAGAGAAAGCTCATCTTATTGTCCGGGCCAATTCCGTCCCAGCTGATCAGGACAAGAATTTTACAACCATGCAACAAAACCACTTCCTGGGACGTCTATTAAAGGAGGAGGGCGTGACGAAAGCCATAATCATCATAAACTATTAACAATTATTATGAAGTTGTAAATAAAAAGAAACCAGTTTGACACAAATTAAGGCGCTGAGTATACTGAAAATGACTGGATTCCCTCAGCCACTCAGCTACCAAAGCGCTCATCATGCTTTTGCAAGAGGAGGAAACATGGAACAAAAACGATTCGCGCATAGAAAGCCCCGGAAAGATCTTTGCAGGCTCCTAACCCTGTTGTTGGTGTTTGCTATGCTGCCCGTTCTGCCCATTTCAGCAGGGGCTTTGCCAGCCGCTCCCAAAAACCTGTTTGGCAGCGAGTTGATGGATAAATCAGACTATGTCAGGAGCACAGCTCTGGTGGGGGATACCCTTTATATCCTGACTGGCATGGGGCTGTATTCCTATGCCCCTGGGGAGGCAAGGGCCAAATACCTCTCAGTGCCTGGGGTTGAGGCGGCCATTCAAGGGGGGGAGGAGGGTGTGCGCCCGGCCTCCCTGGCCGCTATCTTTTCATTGGAAGGCCGCCTGTTGGGGTTTGACAATGCCGATCAGAAGATGTATGAGGTCAGCTTTGAGGATGGCTTCCTGCGGATGACCAACCCGGTCCAATTGGACATGGATGACTTTGTGGAAGGGGAGGGGACTTATACCTATTTCACCCAGCCAACCTGGATGCAGATTTTTGACGGCAAGCTGTTTGTCAAGTTCTATAATTATGAAAACAAGCTGGTGGACCTGTACAGCTTTGACCTTACGACCGGGGAAAAGACCGAGCACAAGGCCACCCACTTGCAGGGGATGACACCCTACAAGGATGGCACCTTCTTGGCCGCCTTTAAGGACCCCCAGCAGTACTACAACCCCGAAACGCAGGAGCGCATCTGGCCCAAACTGGTGGTCTATAACCCCAAGGACGATACGGTCACAGACCACCCCTCAGGCTACAAATTTGACAAGGCCGAGGGCGAGCTGTTTAACCTCTATTATGACGCGAAAGAGGACAGCCTGTACACCAATACGGATACCGACATCTACCGCCTGGATGGGGACTTTAAGACCACCCGCCTGATTGGATACCTGCCCGTTTTGGGCAATTTCGCTCAGGTCGCAAACGGCATCACCCCGCTGTCTGACGGCCGCCTGGCTATCACCGCGGGGAACAACATCTACCTGCGCGAGCGCACGGAGGCGGGCCTCACGGGCACCACCGTCCTTACCCTGGTGGGCTCCATGGAAAACCCGGAAATCTTAACCCGCATCATGATGGAAATGGACGACGTGGTTGTCCGGCGGATGGAAGGCCTGGAGTACAATCAGCTCAGCCAGGAGCAAATGGCCACCCTGTTTTTAACCGGCAATATCCCGGCTGACCTCATCAATATCAGCGCTCAATCCTTTGATGTGGACAAGTTGATTGAGAAGGGTTACTTAACAGATCTCTCGGCCAATGAAAAAATCAAGGGCCTTGTGTCCACCCTGCCCCCCAACCTGGTCAAGTATTTCTTGAAGGATGACAAGGTGTATGTGATTCCCTCCAACATCATGGTCACGCCTGTTGTGGTCTATCCCGCCCGCTTTGAGGCCGTAGGCCTCAAGGTGCCCACCAGCTTGATGGAACTGTTGGATGTGGTGGAAGAATGGGTGGATGGCAAGGGCGAGGAGTTTCCGGATTATAGCCTCTTTGGCGCTAATGAAAGCATGAAGGCCAACCTGCGCCAGTTCATCTTTGACCGCTACATCTCAAACGCCCTGGGTCAAAGCGATGAGTTAAGCTTTGACACCCCCATCTTCCGCGCTTTGGTGGAGCGATTGGAGGGCATTGATTATGGCGATTATGACCAGGACATGTCTGGCCGCCAGATGGATCAGAGCTACTTCCAGGAAATGTTTGAGAAAAAGCAGCTGATAGAGATCAACATCGGCTTTGACCTCAACCACATGGTCACCAGAAAAAGATATGAAAGGGAGGACGGCATCTCAAAATCCGTGGTCCTCTCCATTGACGGAGATACGCCGGGCTTTATCGAAAATGACATCAACCTCTTAATGGCGCTGTCCACCGGCAAAAACAAGGATATTGCTGTGGAGTTTCTGGGCCATTATGTGGACAAGATGAATCCAGTGGTCAAGGCGGCTTTGAATCCAAACCAAACAGAGCCCATTGAGAACCCCTTTTATGAGCAGACCAACGAAATGTTTGAAAAGCACATCGCGACCTTGGAAGCCCAGCTGAAAACGGCTGAAGGGGCTGACAAGAGCAACCTGGAGATGACCCTGGAGGCGACCAAGGCCGAGCAGAACTACCAGAGGGAACAAAACCAGTTCATTGCCACCAGCGATGACCTAAAATACGTGCACA
>CAYOOZ010000045.1:0-9206 GCA_964405705.1 uncultured Christensenella sp. | reverse complement strand
CTTACCCATGTGTTCATTGTCACCGGGCGCGCCAATGCCCAGCGCGCGGCTTATTATGACAATTATGACCTGCGACAGCAGCTCTTTGAGGGCGCCATCAGCCTGGACCAGTACATCAAACAGATAGACGATAAACTGCGCCTGGTGCGCCTGGAATACCAATAAAAAATGGGGGCCGCCGCCCCTTAAATGGCGGCGGTTCCCTTTGCTTTTTGTCGAAGTACCTGGCAATAGAAAGCGAGCTTCATGTTTGTCAAGAAAAAGAGCCTATGGTTGTTCCTCCTGCCCGGCCTGGCCGGTCTGTTGGTCTTCCACCTGGTGCCGTTCATCGGGGGCATTTATTTTAGTCTGACGGATGGCACCATCAACAACAACCTGGTCTGGTTTGAAAACTACAAGCGAATCTTTGGCAACAAGGCATTTTTGCAGGGATTGCAAAACTCCTTGGAATTGTCCTTGTTAAGCACGCCCATCATCTTTTTGTTTAGTTTTATTCTGGCCATCATGCTCAAATCCCTGCGCACCCGCAGCCTGCCCTACCGTAACATCCTCTTAATGCCCTATTTGGTGCCCTCCTCAGCCCTCCTCATTATCTGGATGGTGCTGTTTGACTATGGCGGCATTGTCAACCGCCTGGTGTCCCTCTTGGGGCTTGAGCGGGTGATGTGGCTGGAATCCGGTGCCCTGCGCGTGCCCATCATTTTGCTCTACGTCTGGAAAAACGTGGGCTTCTCTGTGGTCATCTTCTCAGCCGCCCTCCAGTCCGTCCCCGATGAGTATTATGAGTTTGCCATGCTGGAAGGTGCTGGCCCCATCCGCCAGGCCAGGAGCATCACCCTGCCCCTGATTTTGCCAACGGCCTTTTTGGTGCTGGTTCTGGCCTGGGTGAACGCCTTTAAGATCTTTAAAGAGGTGTATTTCATCGGCGGCGCCTACCCCAGGGATGAGGTCTACACTTTGCAGCACTTCATGAACAACCGCTTTTCTAAATTGGAGTACCAGGATGTCACCGCGGCGGCCTATTCCTTCGCGCTGATTGTGATGGTCTTTTTTGCCCTTCTGTACACGATGAGGGGGGTGCGCGGCGATGACAAATAGAAGCCATAAACGGGGCCGTTTTGGCCGGGCGCTGAGCACCTTCTTTTTGGTCATCATCTGCGCCTTGACTCTCCTGCCCATCGCGCTGACCTTTTTGTACTCCTTTTTCCCAATGTCAGAGATGCGCGCGTTTTTGGACACCCGCAACAACTATGACCAGGCCCGCTTCATGGACATCCTGCTCTCACCCTCCCTGGTTTCCCTGCGGCAGTACTATGATTTGCTGATTGACAAGCCGCTGTACTTGCAGCTGTTCATGAACTCGGTCCTCTACACCATCGCCATCCTGGTGGGGGAGATCATCTTTATCCCCTCCCTGGCCTATGCCTTAAGCCGCTTCCGCTTCCGCGGGCGCAACGCGCTGTTCTTTATGGTCTTGATGCTCATGCTCCTGCCCTTCCAGGTCACCATGGCACCCAGCGTGCTCACCATGCGCACCCTGGGGCTGATGAACACGCCCTGGGCTGTCATTCTTCCCTTGATGTTCGCGCCGTTTTATATCTTCTTGATGCGGCAGTTCATGGTGGGCATCCCGGGAGACATGATTGAAGCCGGGCTCATGGATGGCGCAGGCACCATCCGCAGTTTCTTCCATGTCGTGCTGCCCCTGTCCAAGCCCATCCTGGGCGCGGCGGTGGCCCTTTCCTTTGCGGACGCGTGGAACCTGGTGGAACAGCCCTTGATTTACCTGTCCAACAACCAAAACCAGATGCCCCTGTCCGTGATGTTCAACACCCTCTCCTCTTCAGAGCAGGGCGTCATCTTTGCCTCAGCAGCCCTGTATATTATGCCCGCGCTGCTGATTTACTCTTATTTCCAGGAAGATATTCTCCTTGGCATCCAGCTAAGCGATATGAAGTGAGGCAACATGAAAAAGCGTAAGACTCTCAAATGGCTGGTCATCTTTGCGTCGGTGCTGCTCATCAGCATGTTCTTCTCCCGCACCGTGCAGACCATCACCACCCCCAAGGTCCAGAAAATCAAGGCCAGCCGTGGCAAACTGGAAGAAAAAATCCAGGTCACGCCCACCTTGAGCTTCCCTGAGGGTCTGGAGGTGCTGGTTTCGGACGCGAAGAAATTAAACCTTCAGTTCACCGAGGTGACCGCCTCGCAAGGCTATTATGTCAAGGCCGGGGATCTCCTGGCCAAGGCCGATATTCCCAGCCTCAAGGAGGAAAAGGACAAAATCCTGGTGGACTATGACAAGGCCATCAGGGAGATGGGCGAGCACACCGCCAGCCACGTCCGCCTCTCCCAGGGTTCCCCGCACAATGAGGTCTATGAGGCCTATTTCACCGCCCTTGAAAAATACTACCACAAGCGCCTGGAGGCGGAAGCCCAGGCCTTGCTGGCCGGGTACACCCTGCCCACTGACATGGCCACCTGGGGCAGGACGACGCTGCCCACCCCAACGCCGGTGCCCCGGCAAAACCAGGCCACACCCACCCCCTTGCCCCTTGCCAAGGATATTCCAGAGGGTATGAAGGCCATCATGCAGGAAACCTATGAGTATTGGGAGCGGGCGGAGCTGGCTTTCCGGGAATTAAAGCTGGTCTATATCGGCGGCGGCCCGGTGAGAAGGGTGGGGGACAACACCTTTGAATACATCAAAAAGTTGGACAACTTAAAGCGCGCCGTGCGCGTGCAGGCCGATGCCCTGGTGGCCTTGGACCGTCAGGCTGCGGGGTTAACAGAGTTCCGCGCCCCGCACAACGGCTATTTGATCAGCTTTGCCATCAAGCGCGGGGATAGCTTTGACGGCTCCAAGCCCCTGTACACCATCAGCAAGGAGGGCGAACTGCCTTATCTGAAGGCAGACATCACCGAGATTCAAAAGACCATTGAAAAAGGCACCAAGGTTGAGGCGGACAATGTTTCTGGCATGACGGTGAGCGATGTGCGCCTGGAGGAGAACAACCGCAAGTTTGCCTATATTCATCTGACAGATGACCTCATCTCTCAAATGGGCGGCATCAGCAAGCTCATGAACAACCCGCCCACCCTCACCCTGGTGTACAAGTCCGCCAAGACCACCACCCTGGTGCCGGCCAGCGCCGTTCGCACAGATTCAGACGGCAGCAGCTTTGTCTATGCCATTCAGCAATCCTGGGGCGGCATGCTGGGCTCCTCCCGCTTCACCTTGACCAAGCAAAAGGTAACAGTGCTGGAGAAGTCCAATACCTTGGTCGCGGTGGCGGAGGACATCAACTGGCTGGACATCGCAGACAAGGAGGACCGCACCATCCAGGACGGCCAGGCGGTCATGGAATATGTCGATTAAACGCGTCAGCCTGCTCCTGATGATCTGCCTGTTAATAGGCCTGTTTGTCTACCAGACCGCGGGGGTGCCTTCCCTCCTGCAATACGCCTTTTTGCCCCCCGAATTGAAGGGCGCTGAAAAAGCGGAGGAAAGCACAACCCAGCAAGCGCAGGAGCAGGAGGAGAAGCCCGAGGGCGAAAGCGAGTCCCCGCTCAAGCAGTTTTTGAAGTCCTGGGACAGTTTGTTGGAGGACCAGGGCACCGCCCTGCAGTCCGGGATCATCAGCGCCCACCTTCCCTCCGCTGATTTATCCACCAAACAGGGCGGCGCTACCCAGGCGGAATTGACCGCGCTGTATGGTAGCCTGCATGCCCTGCCAGAAAGCGTCCTCATCAACGGCCGTCGCCTCTATCAGGAGGAGGTGCAAACGGGCAAACCGGTTGCCCTCATCAACGAAGCCTTGGCCATCGCCCTCTTCCGCCAGGGCAACCCGGTCAACATGACGTTTACCTTCAGCGGCCAGGAGTTCACCGTGGTGGGCATCATCCGCCAGGCGCGGACCTTGGGGGACAGGGCCAATAACGCGCTTTTTGTCCCCCTGAAAGCCTTTGAAAACCAGCCTAACTGGGAAATGATGCTGGCCCAATTGCGCCTAAATGGCGGCAGCGGCACCCGCAAGGGCGTGGCCACCAGCCTTCAAGCCTGGCAATCAGGCGGTCAAACCATCGACCTGGTCAAGGAAAAATACCGCGCCACCCTGGCCGTGCGCGTGTTCCTTTGCGTCCTGGGTTTTCTCCTGGCCCTCTTCTTTGTCAGGCTGTCAGCCCAGGTCTCCTCTTCTATGATTGCGAGCAACAAGGCGCGCCTGCAGGACGAGTATGCCATCCGGCTTCTGCCCCGCTTTATTGGGGTGGGCCTTCTCATCCTCTTGATGTTTGCCCTGGGCGTGGGCACGATGGTGTTCGCTTTTTCCAAGCTTTTGGAGCCGGTCTACGTTTTTCCCGAATGGGTGCCGGCCATCCTGGTGGAGCCGCGCGAAATCGCGGCCACCTTCTGGAACAACCTGACCATGAATAGCGGCCTGGTCAGCCTTCGCTCCCGCGAACTGCTCTTTTTGCAGCGTCTGGGTGGCTTTATCACCGTGCTCACCCTCCTCTTCGCCTGGGGGCTGGTGGTGCCCCTCCACAAGCTGTTTTTGCTGGTGAAAAAGGTACCAGCGCAAGAAGAACAAGCGTAGCTTTCCTTGTTTGACATTCCTTTGCCGGATAACACCAGGGTTAAATCTCTGATACCCTGCCAGGATGCCTTCTTGGTGTTGACCAATCAAGGGATTGATACAGCCCGGTTGGTGGATAAAGAAGTGACGGCGCTTTTCAAACCAAACGCGCTCTGAAACCGTCTAATAGTTGACATCTGACCCAATCAACCAAAAAAGGGGGAATCATGTTCAAATCCATCAAGAACCAACGCTTTCTGGCCCTGCTATTGGTGTTTTGCTTGCTGCCCATCCTGCCCTTTTCAGTTTTAGCCGAGGAAAAGCCCCGCACCAACCTCTTTGGCAGCACCTTGAGTGACAAGCAGGACAACCTCACCTCCATCGCCAAGGTGGGGGATACCCTGTACCTGTTGACCGATTCAGATCTTTATACCTATGCGCCCGGGGACGCTGCCCCCCTCCTGCGCGCCAGCTTTGAGCGGCCCCTGTACAACTACGGTATCCAGGTTGAGGAGGAGCAAAAGCCGCAGGCCAACGTCCTCCTGTCCGATGGCAATTCCTTGTACACCCTGGATACCAATGCGCAAACGCTGTATCTCCTGTCCATCAAGGATGGTCAACTGGCTTTTGAGCAGGGGCTCAAATTGGACCTGTCTGATTTTGTCTCCGGCGAGGCGCCCCAGCAGTACACCAGCACGCCGGAAAGCTACTTTATCTTTGATGGCAGGGTTTACCTAAAAAAGAACAATTACGAAGGCCTTCCCGTGGACCTGTTCAGCTTTGACCTAAAAACCGGGGAAAAGAAGGAGCACCAGGTTCCCCACTTGGTCAGGACAACCCCCTATAAGGATGGTCTGATGCTGGCGGTCCAGATGGACATGGGCAATCTGTATGATCCGGAAACTGGAAAAATGAGGTTGCCCCAGGTTTTTATCTTCAATCCCATGGATGACAGCCTGACTGAAACCGGCCTTCTCCTGCCAGTCGCGGGTGACAACGCGGGGGACGCGATGGGCAACCTCTACTATGACCAGGCCGAGGACAGCCTCTATTTTCACACCTTAGAGGGGGTCTTCCGTTTTGATGAGGGCTTCAAAACGCAGCGCAAAATCGGCTACCTGCCCTTTTTGGGCAGCTATACCTCCGCCATCAACAATGGCTTAATCCCCATGCCTGATGGCCGGCTGGCCATCTCCTATGTTCAAGGTGTATTTTTCCGTGAGCGCACCGAAAAAGGCCTGGAGGGCGTGTCCGTCCTGAGTCTGGCCAATGGGCTGGATGACCCGCGCCCCCTGACCCGCGCCCTGATGGAGATGGATAACCTGACCCTCCAGCGGGTGGAAGGCCTGGATGTCAATTACATCGGCGCTCAGCAACTGGCCTCCATGTTTTTAACCCAGTCCGTCAACGTGGATATGATGTCCATGAACGCCTATTCCTTTGACATGGACAAGCTCATTGAGAAGGGTTACCTGGCGGATTTGTCAGAAAGCGCCATCATCAAAGACTATGCCACCAGCATCCAGCCCAACTTAAGCCAGGCCTACCTGAAGGATGGCAAGGTCTACGCGATCCCGGTCAGCCTCCTGGTCTTCCCGACCGTGGCCTATGTCCAGCCATTTGAAGATTTGGGCATCCCCCTGCCCACCTCCGTTAGAGGCTTCATCGACTTAGCCCGGAAATGGGCGGAGGATCTGGCGGAGAAGCACCCGGATTATAAGCTATTTAACAATGGCAGCAACTACCGCCGCGACCTGACCCAATTGGTGCTGGACAGCTACATCAACGCAGCTTTTGGCACGGGGGAGGACCTGGTGTTTGACACCCCGCTCT
This sequence comes from uncultured Christensenella sp., assembly GCA_964405705.1. Classification (GTDB taxonomy): domain Bacteria; phylum Bacillota; class Clostridia; order Christensenellales; family Aristaeellaceae; genus UBA6115. Next base: position 2,799 of record CAYOOZ010000045.1, on the reverse strand, counting down.
TTAGGGAACTGATGAATGAGGTGGCCAGCATCGACTTTGGGGATCTGGATCTTGAAATTGACTGGTCCACCCCCGAGGGCAGGGCGATGGGCGAGGAGATGATGGAGAAAAAGGGCCTGATTGAGACCAACATGGGCTTTGAGGTTTACTATGTCGCCAGCTCCTACAACCAGGGCGAATACAGAAACAAGGCCCTGATTTTGCCCTTGGAGGAGGGCGGGACGGGCTATCAGCAGGCGGACTTCACCATGATGGTCGTCCTTTCCACCACCAAGGAAAAGGACATGGCTGTGCGATTATTGGAGGAATTTGTCGGCAAAATCAACCCGGAAGCCAAGGCCAGCCTGGAGGCAGGTCGCACAGAGCCCCTCATGAATCCCAACTATGAAGAGACCCTCAGGCGCAACAAGCTCCAGATTGCGCACATGGAAAAGCTGCTTGGGATCGCGCAAGGCGCGCAAAAAAGCAACCTGGAGAAACAGTTCAAGGACAGCCTTTCTTACTATAAAAATTTTGAGGAAACCGGCATGTACTTAATCAACGCGGAAGGCTTAAAGGCTGTTCAAGAGGTCGTGGATAGATTGTATGTCATGACTGGCCTCATGAACGCGCAGAGAAACGCCATGTTTGATGACAACAACCTGGTCTCCCAGTACACCAGCGGCGCTATCACCCTGGACGCCTTTATCAAGCAGATGGATGAGAAGCTGCGCCTGGTTCGGATGGAATATCAATAAAGTTAACTAAATCGGCAAAAAGGGCACCTTCACAATAGGTGTCCTTTTGTCTTGCTTTAACTGCAAGAAGGCGCAGACCGCCATTAAGATGGCGGCAATTGCCTGCAAAATCATGCAGATGAGGTTGAGGCTGTCAATCCCCAGGTGCTGGACTACCAATCCCGCCGCCATGTTGCCCAGGATGGACGCCAGCGCGCCAGAAATAAAGATGAGGGACTGGGCGCGCACCTTTTCATTTTGCCGCACAATGTCATTGACAAAATAGACCGAGGTGATGCCGTACAGCCCATAGCAAAACACGCTAAACGCCATTGCCAGGTAGATGCCCGCGATGCCGGTTGAAAAAAAGATGATGACGGATTTGATAAAATAGGCCAAAACGGAGATGGTCAGGATGGCCCTTGCGCGGTAGCGGCGCATGAGCCAGGGGGTTAACAGCATGGCGGGCATCTCCACCCCGGCCTGCAAAAACATGGCCAGGCCCAGCGCGGCCTCGCTGCCGCCCTTTTGCCCGATGATGCGGGTTAGGAACAAGATGGTATTGGTCTGCCCCGCGCTCATAAAAAAGCCGGACAGCAAAAACATGCTCAGCACCGCGTTGCTTTTGAGCAGGGCAAACAATCTTGTCTTGGGCGGCGGCGTGACCAGGTCCAGGATGGGGGTGTTCTCCACCACCTGCTCAGGCTTGGGCAGGGCAATGGCCATGAGGATGGCGATCACAATCAGGATCAGGCTGATGGGCATCAGGATACTGGCGGTATAGCTCTCCAGCAGCAATCCCAGGAAATAGGCAAACAGGGCATAGGTGATGGCCGACATCCCCCGGGGCCAGCCCATGTTCAGGGGCAGCCCGGCATTGACAAACTGGATGAACTGCGCGTTGTAAAGCCCCGGCATCCCGTTGACCAGCCCGCCGGTTAAGCTATATACCAGCATCATAAAGACCACCGGCATGGGCACCAGCGCCAGGATGGCCACCATGCCCAGCACCAGAAGGTAGATGATGAGGATAATTCTCTTTAAAGCCACCCTGGGGTGGTTGTCCAGGAAGGTGGAGATGCCCAGTTGATACAGGATGGTGACCAGGGAAATGAGGGAGGCGGTCAAGCCGATCATCTGGTCAGAGAAGCCATAATAGCTCAGGTACACCGCCATAAAGCCTGAAAACGCGCAGACAGACATCCAGTAGCTGGAATGCATACCGGCAAACCTGGATTCCACCATAAAGGCCTTGGGGCGACCTGACTTCATAAACACCTCCACAAAGAGCGCCTTTTTCATGATAAGGCTTACACAATTAAAGTCAAGCGAACGCCAAGATTTTACCGGCATTTAAGACCTAAACAAGGACAGGCTTGGGCTACCCGAGCGCTTCAAAATGCGCTATAATGCCCATGGATGACCAAAAAAATATAAGGGGTGTGTGCAATGTCCAAGAAAATCGCTTTTATCGGAGCGGGAAGCTTTGGTTTTACCCGCGGCCTGGTGCGTGACCTGCTGTCCTTCCCCGCTTTCCAAGACGCCACCATTGCCTTAATGGACATTGATGATGACCGCCTGGCCATGATTACCAAGGCCGTGCAGTTGATCATTGAGGCTGGCCAGTACAAGGCCACAGTGCTCTCCACCAAGGACAGGGCAGAGGCCCTCAAGGGCGCAGACGGCGTGGTCACCACCATTTTGGCCGGCGATGTAGATGTCTGGCAGCATGATATCTTAATCCCCAAAAAATACGGCGTGGACATCAACGTCGGGGATACCCGGGGCCCCTCTGGCATCTTCCGCTTCCTGCGCACCGTCAATCCCATTTTGGACATCGCTCGGGACATTGAGCGCTATTGCCCGGACGCGGTCTTCCTCAACTACACCAACCCCATGGCCATGCTCTGCCGCGTTGTGCAGGAAAAGCACCCGAAGATGTCGGCGAGTGGCCTTTGCCACAGCGTGCAGGGCACAGCCTCCATGCTGGCCCGCTGGATTGGCGTGCCGGACAATGAGATTTCCTATACCTGCGCTGGCATCAACCACCAGGCCTTCTACCTGGATTTTAAACACAATGGTC